>JBDGTI010000085.1:5303-13861 GCA_042216995.1 Halodesulfurarchaeum sp. | reverse complement strand
GTCGAGCAGGCTGATGTGACTCGCCGGGATCGAGGAGGACATCTTCCCGCCGGTCAGTCCGGTCATGAACCGGTGGTAGATCGAGGAGGGCTGGACGAAGCCGTACCCGCCGTGCTGGACCTCGATCTCGCGGGCGAGTTCCTCGGCATCCCTCCGGTCGAGTTCGAATGCGTCGATGTGCTCGTCGTAGACCCGCTTCTCGCCCTCGATGGCCTCGATCAGTGCCTCGAAGGCCGCGTCGGTGGCGTTGCGATCGAGGAACCGAACGCGGGGCCGGAGCGGCTCCTGGCCCGCGGCCGCGAGCTTCTCGATGGCGCCGCGCAGCGAGTCATCGGGTTCGCCCCCGGCGTCGAGCCAGTCTGCGGCCTCCCCGCAGCGAACCGGTTCCTGCTCCCCGGACAGCGCGTCGTAGGCGGCTCGGATGTGCTCGCGCTCCGCGGGGTCGGCCTCGAAGCTGGCGTAGGCCCGACTCACGCCGAAGTACCGCATCCGGGTCGCGAGATCCCGGGCCAGCCGGACGTGGGGGTCCTGGTCCGGCCCGACCGGGATGACCGTCGGCTTGGGGTCCCCGAGTTGCGGGTAGAGGATGTCCGCCATCTGGGTGATGACACTCTGCATGTGGGAGACGTCGGTCTCGCCGTCGAAGCCGTAGATGGCGGCCAGCTCCGAGACGTTGGCCTCGATGCCCAGCTCGAAGGCCAGGTCCTGGACCGGGCGGTGCTCGGACTGGCGGTAGAGCGTGCCCGCGTCCGGGTCGAACCCGAAGGCCAGAAGCGAGAGCAGGTAGTCCTCGGCGTGCTCGTCGATCTCCGCCCAGGGGAGTCCCCGGGCGCTGTGGGCCTCCAGGTCGGCGATGAGGGCGTAGGTGTCCCCGCCCTGCTGCTGGTGCCAGATGAGTTCGTCGAAGACCAGCTTGTGGCCGATGTGGGGGTCCCCGGTGGGCATGAACCCCGAGAGCGCGGCGAATGGCTCCCCGGCCTGCATGGCCTCGAGGACCCGGCCGTAGTCCCGGTGGCCGAAGATGATCGCTCGCCGCATCAGGTAGTGGGGCCCGGGCACCGAGGGCAACAGCGTCTCGAACTCCCCGATGCCGAACTCCTCGAAGAGCGCGCGGTAGTCCGCGACCGTGGAGGAGCCCCACGGGTCAAGCGCCACCGCGTCGGCTCCGGCCGCCCCCGTCTCCTCGGAAGGTGTGTCCTCTGTCATGGCTTAGGGCGTCAGGCGGCCCACCGCGAGCCACCGTGTCGTCTCACCGTTGGCCCCGTCGAGCGCAAAAACCATTCGCTTCCTGACCCCGTGAGCCATGCGCACGTCGAGGGCCAGGTCCCGCGGCCCGAAGTCGTGGTCACGGGACCGGGCCCGGACCAGGAACTCGGAGTGGCCGAGTTCCGAGGCCGATTCGACGGTGCGATAGACCCGGAAGTCGGCGCCGAACTTGAAGCCCGTTCGGGGGACCGTACCCCGGTCGCGCAGCTCGCGGTAGACCCTGAGCCGGCGGTCGAAGCGCTCGCCCTCGACGGCCCGTCCCCGGTCCAGGAGGGCCTCGATCCCGTCGGCCGTGTCGAGCCCGAGCAACCCGCGTGCCGCGAGGTCCGCCGCCTCGAGCAGCGAGAGGTGGAGCACGTCCCGGTCGGCCCCCCGCCCGGCGAGCGGCTGGCCGTAGAAGCCGTCCTCGTGGAACGACGCCGGCGGGTCCCACACCAGCACCCGGTCGTCGAGGAGCGTGCCCGCGGCCTCGCCGCCCGGTTCGAATTCGGTCCCGCCGCGGGGCTCGACGGACTCGACCTCGAGGTAGGTCAGGTCGCCCTCCTCGTCGACGACGGCATAGACGCCCGGTTCGAGCGAGGTGGCCGGGACCTCGGTCCGCTCGCCGAGCACCGTCACCCGGTGGGCCACCTCGCCGTCCCCGGGGCCCTTGCCACGCGGGTAGACCACGAAGTCCGGGCCGTCCTGGCCGACCACCACGGAATCGGGGACCCAGCCGTCGCGGGCGGGCGAGAGGTAGAATCCCCGGTCCCGCAGGTCGAGGTAGACGAGAAACCGGGGGCCGAATCCGGCCCCCCGGGAGAGCAGGAACTCCCGGAACCCCTGGCCGTCGACGGACTCGAGGTCGCCGCGGTAGAGGAGGTGGGCCGCCTCGACGGGCGCGAGCGCGATCGAGTCCCCCGAGAGCGGGCGGCCGTACCCCCGGGCGTCGTGAAAGCGCTGACGGGCGTCCCCGCCCACGTGAACCTCGTCGTCGTGCAGCGAGGCGTCCATATCGGGTAGTGGGCCGGGGCCCGCATGAATGTGTCCTCAGGGCGGCGGGGACACCGACCGACTCTCGGCGCAGTCGGGATCCAGACAGCGACCGCCGCGGTCGGTCTCGAACCACGGGAGGCCACACGCACAGGCCCCGGAGGCGGTTCCGTACGGGATCGGGTACTGGGCCTCGCAGGTGGCACAGGACGCTTCGAGGGTGCGATTCCGGGTGATCCGTAGGGCGGTCCCGCAGGTCGGACACTCCCACTCGCCGTCGAAACGGTCACGGACGGCCTCGTCGATCGGATCACACCGCCGGTCGAGACACACCGTCAGGTCCGCGCCCCGCCTGACCGAGATGGTGGGCAAGCCACAGTCCGCACAGGTCGCGTCGGTGATGGTGGCGTCCCGGGGGAGTGCGAAGGCGGCCCCACAGCCCAGACACGTGACCGCGCCGGCGGCCCGGACCAGCCCCGCCCCACAGTCGGGACAGGTCCCGACCCGGGGACCGGCCGCCGTCGCGGGGAACGCCGCGACGTCGACCCCGGTTCCCGAGACCCGAAGGTCGGCCCCGTCACGCTGGGCCCGGAGTTCGAAGTCACCCTCCGAGACCGAGAGCTGGACCGATTCGGCCCTGGTGAGCCACCTGGCCGGTTGATAGCCGGTGGCGTCGTGAACGAGCACGGTGCCATCGGGTTTCACGAGCACCACGACCCGCCCCTCGGACTCGGTCGTCTCCTCGCCCTCGTGACGAACGGTACACTGGCCGGCGATCACCTGGATGGGATCCTGCACGGGCCTCCCTGGTCCGGTCCTGTCACTTAAAACGATCACCCGCGAACGGCGACCGTTCGGGTCTCGGTGACGGGGCACAACGGGTGATCCGGCGCGGTGACCGTGACGGCGTAGGTGAGGGAGTCGTCCTCGGCGCCGAACACCCCGACCGGAACGGTCTCCTCCGCCGAGACGTACGTGACCGTCCGGGTCATCTCGACGCCGTTGACCGTCACCCGGATGCCAAGACGCGCCCCGCCGCCGCGGTTGTGAACGGTCACCTCCCGGAGGTCGTTCTCGCCGGCCCGGACCGAGTCGGGGAACGATCCCCAGTCGATCTCGATCCGGGGGAGCTGTGCGGCCTGGTTCGCGACCGTCCCGGCGACCTCCTCCCCGAGGCCGGCCTCGACGAGCCCGGAGACCCCCGCCTCGACGACCGCGTCCGGGTCGGTCAGCCCGGCCTGGGCCAGCCGCTGGCCTCGACCGGCCCCGACCCCGTCGATGGCCGTCAGGCCGACCGCATGTTCGGGGACTCCGGTCTCGATCCGGGCCTCGAGCCGCCGGACCAGGTTGGCCCCGGCGGGGCGGTCGAACCGGTCGTAGAAGGTCCGCACGGCCGCGAGCAGCCGCAGCGCGTTCTGTCGGATGATCCAGGCGTCGGAGCGGAGTTCCGGGGGGAGATCGCCGTCCATCGAGGCCACCAGGATCGCGAGGACCTTCCGGGCCCCCGGATCCAGGGAGCCGGACTGTGAGCTCAGCACCGAGTCGATCGCCTCCCGCTCGGCCTCGCGGGCGCTCACGCTGTCGAACTCCTCGGCGTCGGCGACCGCCCCCAGCACGGTTCGGGTCTCGGGCTCGACGTCCACGAGCTCGCGGAACCGCGCCGCGGTCGGCAGCCGGAGGTAATACGCCGAGGCCAGTCGGCCCATTGGCGTCGAGGACAGCCCCAGCGAGTCCCCCGTCTCGACGAATCCGCGGTCGAGGAGATCCTCGAGCACGTCCCGAACTCGCGAGCGGACGTCCGCGTATGCCTGCTCGCCCGGCGCGTAGCCGGCCCGGTGGAAGTAGAAGGTCGTCTCCAGCCAGTCCATCACGTCCTCGACGCCCGAGATGGTGCCAAGCGCGATCTCGGCGTTGACGTGCTCGGGCAGGTTCTCGGCCAGCCGGGACTCGATCTCCGTTCCGTCCCGGAGCAGGCGACGGTACTTCTCGGCCTCGGCCCGGTCGGCGATCACCCAGCCATAGCCCACGTCGTCGTAGCCGGGACGACCGGCCCGCCCCAGCATCTGAAGGATGTCGAGCGGGCTCATGTCCACCTCCCCCTCGAGGGGGTCGTGGAGCTTGGTGTCGCGGATCACGACACACCGGGCCGGGAGGTTCACCCCCCAGGCCAGCGTCGAGGTCGAGAAGAGGAGGTCGATCTTGCCCTCCCGGAACCACTCCTCGACGTGGTCCTTATCGGACTTCGAGAGCCCCGCGTGGTGGAAGGCGACCCCGTCGAGGACCGACTGACGGAGGGTGTCGTTGTCGAGGACCTGGGTCTCGGCGTGGAAGTCATAGTCCCCCCGGGCCCCGACCGGGATGTCCCGCTCGGCGATCTCGTCCCGGGCGGTCTCGGCGGCCTTGACCGTGTCCTGTCGCGAGGAGACGAACACGAGCGCCTGGCCGTCCTCCGTGAGGTGGGGCTCGGCCAGGTCGAGGGCGGTGTAGAGCCGCCGGTACTTGTCCGCGAAGGCGTTCTCGCCGTGCGTGTAGGTCTCGACGCCGGCGTGGAGGTCGACCGGGCGATAGTCCGACCCGAAGTCGAAGGTGGCGGCCTCGGGAGCGTCGAGCCAGGCCGCGACCTCCTCGATGTTCTGCATCGTGGCCGAGAGCGCGACGATCCGGGGGTCGACCAGCCGGCGGAGCCGCGAGACGACGACCTCCAGGACGCTTCCCCGGGAGCGGGAGTCGAGCAGGTGGACCTCGTCGATGACGACCACGTCCACGTCGGTCACGAAGGAGTACCGCGGCGTGTCGTGCTTGCGCGTCGCCGAATCGACCTTTTCGGGAGTCATCACCAGCACGTCCGCCCGTTCGGCCCGCCGCGGGTTCAGGTCCCGTTCCCCCGTGAGAACGTACACCGAATGCCCCAGGTCCTCGATGCGTTCCCACTCGCTTTCTTTCTCATTGGTGATCGCCCGCATCGGCGCGACGAAGAGCGCGGTGCCGCCCGTGGCAAGCGCCTTGACGATGGCCAGCTCGGCGAGCGCGGTCTTCCCGCTCCCGGTCGGCGCGCTGATCACCGCGTTGTCCTCGCGCTCGAGGATCGCCGGCAGGGCCGCCCGCTGCATCTCGTTGAAGGCCTCGAAGGGAAATACGCCGGCGAATTCGGGCACGACCTCGGCGACATCCATCTGTGCCGGGGAACGACCGGTCCGCGCAAAGGCGTTTCGTCACGAAGGGCTCAATACCCCGCCGGCTGAAGTGACGCTGATGACACGGGACGACACGACACACACGGAGGTCGCGATCGTCGGGGCAGGAACCGCCGGGTACGTCGCGGGCATTCGGGCCGGACAGCTCGGCCTCGACGCCACGCTCATCGAGGCGGGGGAGTTCGGCGGCACCTGCCTGAACGCCGGCTGCATCCCCTCGAAGGCGCTGATCCACGCCACGGACGTCGCCCACGAGGCCGCGAACGCCGAGGAGATGGGGGTCCACGCCGATCCGTCGGTGGAGTTCGAGGAGATGGTCGCCTGGAAAGACGACGTCGTCGATACGCTCACCGGAGCCGTACAGAAGCTCAACAAGGCAAACGGCGTGACCCTGGTCGAGGGGACGGCCACCTTCGAGGACGAACACGCCCTCTCGGTCGACCTGCTCGAGGGCGGCACCGAGCACTACGAGTTCGAGAACGCCCTCATCGCCACCGGCTCGCGCCCCATCGAGGTCCCGGGCTTCGAGTTCGACGGCGAGCACGTCCTGTCCTCCCGGGACGCCCTGGCCCTCGATGCGGTCCCCGAGGAACTCGTGGTCGTCGGCGCGGGCTACATCGGGATGGAACTCTCGATGGTCTTCGCGAAACTCGGCGCGGACGTGACCGTCGTCGAGATGCTCGATGAGATGTTGCCGGGCTACGATCGGGACCTCACCCAGCCGGTCAAGGACCGGGCCGAGGAGCTCGGGATCGACTTCGCGTTCGGCGAGGCCGCAAGCGACTGGTCGGAGACGGCCGCGGGCGTCACCGTCGAGACCGAGAACGAGGACGGCGATATCTCGGAATTCGACGCCGAAAAGGCCATCGTCGCGGTCGGCCGCGAACCGGTCACCGATTCGGCGAACATCGAGGCCCTGGGGCTGGAACCCAACGAGAAGGGCTTCATCGAGACCGACGAACAGTGCCGGACCGACGTGGCCCACGTCTTCGCCGCCGGCGACGTGGCCGGCGAGCCCCTGCTGGCCCACGCGGGGAGCGCAGCGGGCGAAGTCGCCGTCGAGACCATCGCCGGCGGGGACGCCACGATGGCCGACCGCCCGATCCCGGCGGCGATCTTCACCGAGCCCGAGATCGCGATGGTCGGGCTCTCCGAGCAGGAGGCCGAAGAGGCGGGATACGGGACCCGGATCGGCGAATTCCCGCTTCGGTCGAGCGGTCGGGCGCTCACCATGGATCAGGAGGCGGGCTTCGTCCGGATCGTCGCCGACGCCGACTCCGGCACCGTGCTGGGGGGCCGGGCCGTCGGCCCGAAGGCCTCCGAGGTGATCGCGGAGATCGGACTGGCCGTCCAGACCGGGACCACCGTCGAGGAGATCGCCGAGACCGTCCACACCCACCCCACGCTCTCCGAGTCGACCATGGAGGCCGCCCAGAACGCGCTGGGTCACGCGATCCACACGCTGAACCGGTAGGCACTCGCCGAACGGTCGGCCCGGGAGCTTTTTCCCCCGCGGCGCTGTATCCGTGGGCATGACGACGGTGACACTCGGGCCCGAAGGGACCTACTCACACCGGGCCGCCTCGGCGATCGCCGACGGCGAGATCGCGTTCCGGGAGTCGGTCCACGGGATCGTAAGCGGGGTGGCAGACGGCGAGTACAGGCGGGGCGTGGTACCCATCGAGAACAGCATCGAGGGCTCGGTGACCGAGAGCCTGGACGCCCTCGCGGACACCGACGTCGCGGTGACCCGGGAGATCGTGACGCCGATTCGCCACGCGCTGCTCGCCCGGGGAGCGGACTTCGAGGTGGTCGCCAGTCACTCCCAGGCCCTGGCCCAGTGTCGTGATTACCTGCTCGAGACCTACCCCGAGGCCGACCTGGAGGCGGTGGCCTCGACGGCCCGGGGCGTCGAACGGGCCCGGGAGGACCCCTCGATCGCGGGGATCGGCCACCCGGACAACGCCGGGAGCGACCTGCAGGTCCTGGCCGAGGACATCCAGGACCAGACCTCAAACGCCACGCGCTTTTTCGCCGTGGCCGGTCCCGAGGAGCGGTCGATCTCGGGCGGCAAGACCTCGCTCATCATCTACCCGAACACGAACTACCCGGGCCTGCTGCTCGAACTGCTCCAGCCGTTCGCCGAGCGGGACATCAACCTCTCCCGGCTGGAGTCCCGCCCGAGCGGCGAGCGGCTGGGGGACTACATCTTCCACGTGGACCTGGAGGCCGGGCTCTACGAGGACCGGACCCAGGCGGCCGTCGCGGAGATCGAGGGGCTCGCCTCGAACGGCTGGGTCAAGCGAATGGGCTCCTACGACGTCGAACACGTCGTTTGAGCCGGGCGGAAACGAGCGGTGCTCCGAGGACTATCTTCTTGCAGCGAGAGAATCCTGCCGTTTACGGCGGGCGTGAATCGCGTACGCTCCGTTGAGATTCCGACACCGTTTCTGCTGGTTGGATATTCCACCGTGAGTCGCAGCCATTAAGTCACTCTACTGTCATAGCCTATGCATGGTGAATCTGGTCACGACACGCACCATCACGGCGTCACTCACCAACGACCGTGAGGGTGTCGTGCGTGACCTCGATTCACTCGCTCGGTCCGGCAGTAAAATCTGGAACGTCGCTCGGTGGACCATCAGCCGCATCTGGGACCACACCGGGGAAATCCCGGACGAAGGACCGCTCAAATCCTACATGAAGAACCAAACGTGCTGGAGAGATTTGAACTCGCAGTCAAGCCAGGCAATCGTAGAAGAATTGTCCGGCGCTTTCCAGTCATGGTTCGAAACGGAGGACCCAGACGCAAACCCACCGGGCTACCGCAAACACGGCGACAACAGGCCACGTAGCACCATCACGTTCAAAGAAGACGGTTTCAAACTGGATACGAAACACCAGCAAGTCCGACTGTCAAAAGGCAAGAACCTGAAAGACGGGTGGACCGACTTCATCCTCTGCGAATACGACACCGGGCCAGACACCGACCTGACCGACGTAGAAGACGTACAGCAGGTCCGCATCGTCTGGAACGGCAACCAGTGGGAACTGCACTTCGTCTGTAAAGTCAGTATTGACGCTGAGGGCTCGTCAGGTGAGAAAACCGCAGGTGTTGACCTCGGC
>JBDGTI010000085.1:0-5219 GCA_042216995.1 Halodesulfurarchaeum sp. | reverse complement strand
CTTCCGGCAGGAAGAGTACGACACGGAAGGTGAGAACGGCCCCAGCAACCATGCAGAGTGGGCACGACAGAAGAAATCCCGGAGACAAGAGCATTTCCTGCACGCAGTGTCGAAAGACATTGTTGAGAAGTGTGCCGAGTGTGGTGTCGGCACGATAGCGGTCGGCCATCCGAAGAATATCCGCGAGGATGAAGACTGGGGCAGGCACGGCAACAAGCGCCTGCACGACTGGGCGTTTGAAACATTGCTCAGTCACATCGAGTACAAAGCCGAAGAACGCGGTATCGAGGTTGAGCGGGTTGACGAGGCAGAGTTGAAAACGTCGAAAACGTGTTGTGAGTGTGGCATGAAAGCCGACTCGAACCGTGTTGAACGTGGCCTGTACGTGTGCGACGAGTGTGGGTTGGTGGCGAATAGTGACTGTAATGCGGCTGAAAACATGCGAAAGACGGTAACTCCGAATCCCGCTGAGGATAGGAGTAACGGCTGTCTGGCCCAGCCATCGGTCCGCCTGTTCGACAAGCAAACGGGGCGAGTAGCCCCACAAGAACAGGTCCGACCGTAGACCGGCAAATATCCCAACGCTTGCGGTGCGGTTCGGGAAGCCCCGTCGTTCACGACGGGGAGGAGGTCACCTTTTTGTCGGTTGCAATCGAACAGGTACGTACATGACGCGGAAATCAAACCCCTTCAAGGAGATCGAGCGGCTGTTCGAGCGCATGAGCGAGCAGTTCGAGGACGTGGACCAACTGGGCAGGCTGGAGAGCGCGCCAGGCCGGGCCAGCGTCGACCTGGCCGACTACGGCGACGCCTACGAGGCGACCGTCGACCTGCCGGGCTTCGAGCCGGCGGAGATCGACGTGGAGCTACTGGACGAGCAGCTTCACATTCGGGCCGAGCGGCGAAGCGAGACCGAATCGGAGGCGTCCGAACCGGTCCGCTACATCCGAGAAGAGCGAAGCGAGCGATCGGTGGACCGGCGGGTCTCGCTGCCCGAGCCGGTGGCCGAATCCGAGGCCGAGGCGACGTTCGCCAACGGCGTCCTGACCGTCACGCTCCCCAAGAAAGAGAGCCCGGAGGAGTCCCACACCATCGACATCGAGTGACTGCCCCCGAGTGACCGCCTCCCCGCCCGCCTTCGACATCGGAACGACTCGCGTTTCCCCCGTGTCACAAGCCATTTTAAAGCGGCCGCGAGATCCATTGGTATGGACTACACCCCCCGGGATATCGAGCAGAAGTGGCAGGAGCGCTGGGCGGATCGCGGGCGGTACGAGGCGGATCCGACGGACGAGGAGGCGACCTTCATCACCGTCCCGTACCCCTACCCCAGCGGCGGGATGCACATCGGTCACGCCCGCACGTACACGGTCCCGGACGTGTACGCTCGATATCGACGCCTGCAGGGGGACAACGTGCTGTTCCCCATCGGGTGGCACGTCACCGGTACCCCGATCATCGGGGCGGTGAACCGCCTGCAGAAGGGCGAGGAGGAGCAGCTCTCGGTACTCCGTGATACCTACGGCGTCCCGGAGGCGGAACTCTCCGAGCTGGAGACGCCGATGGGGTACGCCCGGTACTTCATCGAGAACTACTACAAGAAGAACATGCGCTCGCTCGGGCTCTCCATCGACTGGCGCCGGGAGTTCACGACCAACGACGAGCGCTACTCGAAGTTCATCACCTGGCAGTACCGGACCCTGCGGGATCGGGACCGCCTTGAGAAGGGGCTGCACCCGGTCAAGTACTGCACCGAGGAACAGAACCCGGTCACGACCCACGACATCCTGGAGGGCGAGGAGGCCGAGTTCCAGGAGTACACGCTGATCAAGTTCGGCTTCGGGGGCGCCACGATCCCGATGGCCACCCTGCGCCCCGAGACCGTCCGGGGAGTCACCAACGCCTACGTCGAGCCCGACGGCGCGTACGTCGAGGCCGACGTCGACGGCGAGGACTGGATCGTCTCCGATGAGGCCGCCGAGAAGCTCCGACTCCAGCAGCGGGACGTGACGGTGAACCGGGAGTTCGCCGGCGAGGAACTGGTCGGCGAACAGGTCCGGAATCCGGTCACCGGCGAATCGGTTCCGATCCTGCCCGCCTCGTTCGTCGACACCGACAACGCCACGGGCGTCGTGATGTCGGTCCCGGGCCACAGCCCGGACGACTGGGTCGCCCTCCAGGAGGCCAAAGCCGACGAGGCGCGCATGCGGGAATACGGGATCGACCCCGCCGAGGTCGCGGCCATCGAGCCCCGATCGATCATCGACGTGGAGGGCTACGGCGAGTTCCCCGCGAGGGACGCCGTCGAGGAGTTCGATATCGAACGTTCGGCGGACCCCGCCCTGGAGGAGGCGACCCAGCAGGTCTACAACCGCGAGTTTCACGCCGGCCGGCTCAAGGAGATGTACGGCGAGTACGCCGGCGAGACCGTCGAGGACGTCCGGGACGAACTCGCCGCGCACTTCCGGTCCCAGGGGGCCTTCGACGCGATGTACGAATTCTCAGAGGAGGTGGTCTGTCGCTGTGGCGGGGACGTCGAGGTCGCCAAGCAGGAGACCTGGTTTCTCACGTACAGCGACGAGGACTGGAAGGCCGAGACCCGGAAGATCGTCGAGCAGATGGACCCGATCCCGGAGAACACTCGCGAGCAGTACGACCACACGATCGACTGGCTCAACGAGTGGCCCTGCATCCGCAACTACGGCCTAGGCACGAAGCTCCCGTGGGACGAGGACTTCGTCATCGAACCGCTCTCGGACTCGACGATCTACATGGCCTACTACACGATCGCCCACCGGATCGACGACGTGCCCCCGGAGGACCTGACCCGGGAGTTCTTCGACACGCTGTTCTACGGGCCGGACGCAGTGGCCGAACCGGACGAGCGGGCCCTCGAACTGCGCGAGGAGTGGGAGTACTGGTACCCCGTCGACTACCGGTGCTCCGCGAACGACCTCATCTCGAATCACCTCTCCTTCTATCTCTTCCATCACGCCGAACTCTTCGAGGAGCCCCAGTGGCCCCAGGGCATCACGATCATGGGGATGGGGCTGCTCGAGGGGACGAAGATGTCCTCCTCGAAGGGACACGTCGTCCTGCCGACGGAGGCCATCGAGGAGTACGGGGCCGACACCGTCCGGTTCTTCCTCCTGAACTCCGCGGAACCCTGGCAGGACTACGACTGGCGGGCCGAGGAGGTCCAGGGCACCCGCGATCAACTCGAGGGGTTCTGGCGGCGCGCCCAGGGGATCATCCAGGCCGACGTGCCCGAAAGCCGGCCCGACCTGGAACGGATCGACCGCTGGCTGCTCTCGAAGCTCCAGGGAACGATCCGCGACGTGACCGAGGCGATGGAGGGCTTCAGCACCCGCCACGCCAGCCAGGACGTCTTCTACCAGTTCGAGGAGACACTCCGCTGGTACCGCAAGCGCACCGACCTCGACCGCCCGGGCGCCCGGTGGACCCGCGCCGAGGTGCTGCGCGCCCGCCTCCGGCTCCTGGCACCCATCGTCCCGTTCATGACGAACGAGCTCCACGAGCAGCTCGTCGGCGAGCCCGTCGAGGACGCGGCCTGGCCCGAGCCCGACCCGACCCGCCAGAGCGACCAGGTCGAACTCGAAGAGCAACTGATCGAGAGCGTCTACGACGACGTCCGGGACATCATGAGCGTGACCGGCACCGACCCCGAAGCCATCCAGCTGTTCCTGGCCGCCGACTGGAAACTCCGGGTCCTCGAGACGGTCCTCGAGACCGGTCCGGACCGGGGCGCGGCGATGGAGGAGGTGATGGCGGACCCCGACCTCCGGGAGCGCGGCGAAGCGGTCAACGACCTCGTCGGCGAACTCATCGAGACGGTCCGCGAACTCGCGACCACGGAGCGGGAAACCGTCGAATCGATCGACGAGAGAGCGCTCTACGAGGAGGCGGCGGACTTCCTGGCGGCCGAATTCGACGCGTCGGTCTCGGTGGTCCCGGAGTCGGAAGCCGACGCTGAAAAAGCCACGGAGGCCGAGCCGTTCCGCCCGGCCATCCTGCTCGAGTAATCAGACGTTCAACAGGTCGAACTCGGTCCCGACGCCTTCCTCGATCGCGTGCTCGTAGACCACGTGGGCGGCCGCGACGTCCTGGATCGCGAGTCCGGTGCTGTCGAAGACGGTGACCCCATCGAGGCCCTCGCGGCCGGCCTTGGATCCCGTGACGATCTCGCCGATCTCGGCGTAGATGTCCTCGTCCGTGAGCGTGCCCTCGTGGAACGGGACGTTGATCTCGCCCGAGTGGGTGCACTGCTCGTAGTCGTCGATGACGATCGTGGCGTCCTGCATGAGGTCGTCCGTCAGTTCCTGCTTGCCCTCGGCGTCCGCCCCCATGGCGTTGACGTGCGTGTGCCCGCCCACGTCCGCGGCGCTCACGATCGGATCGCGGACCGGCGTGACCGTCGAGAGCACGTCACAGCTCGCGGCCTCGCTGACCGATCCGCCCCGGATGTCAAAGCGGTCCTCGAAGTGATCGACGAACGCCTGGACCCGCTCCTCGTCGACGTCGGTGACGAGGACCTCCTCGATGTCCCGGACCGTCGAGACGGCCTCGAGCTGGGTGTAGGCCTGGGACCCGGCGCCGACGATCCCCATCGTGGAGGCGTCCTCGACGGCGAGGTGATCGGTCGCGACGCCGGCGGCCGCGCCGGTGCGCTTTTTCGTGAGGACGGTGCCGTCGATGAGCGCGAGCGGGTAGGCAGTCTCGGGATCGCTGTAGATGACCGTCCCCATGACCGTCGGGAGGTCGAACTGTTCGGGGTTGTCGGGATGGACGTTGACCCACTTGATCGCGGCGGCGTCCCACTCCTCGGTCTCGAGGTAGGCGGGCATGGAGCGGAAGTCGCCGTTGTACTTCCGGAGGTCGACGTAGGACTTCGCGGGCATCTGGGCGTTGCCGAGTTCGTAGGCCCGGAAGGCGTCCTCGACGCCAGCGATGAGTTCGTCCATCGGCATCTCGCCGTCGACCTGGTCGCCGGACAGGAGCCGGGTCGTTCGGGATGACATACTCGGAAATTTTGCGAGGAGCCACTTATAGGATGCAGATTCGACGAGCTCTCGATCGGGACCGGATGGAGAATGCGGGCGATCACGGATCCCGGCAGCGGCCGATCGACTCGGAAGTTCAGCCTAGTGAATCGCCTCGGGGTCAAGCCCCGAGGCTTCCCGTTTCTACGACGTGACTTG
>JBDGTI010000065.1:0-14149 GCA_042216995.1 Halodesulfurarchaeum sp. | reverse complement strand
TCGCGGGCCCGGAGATCATCTCGAAGTACTACGGCGAGTCCGAACAGCAACTGCGGGAGATCTTCGAGGACGCCAAGGAGGACTCCCCGGCGATCATTTTCATCGACGAACTGGACTCCATCGCGCCCAAGCGCGAGGACGTGACCGGGGAGGTCGAGCGCCGGGTCGTCGCGCAACTGCTGACCATGATGGACGGCCTCGAGGGGCGAGGCCAGGTCATCGTCATCGCGGCGACGAACCGCGTGGACGCCGTCGATCCCGCGCTCAGACGACCGGGCCGGTTCGACCGCGAGATCGAGATCGGCGTCCCCGACGAGATGGGCCGGGAGGAGATCCTGCAGATCCACACCCGCGGCATGCCACTGGCCGAGGACGTCGACCTGGCGGGGCTGGCCGAGGACACCCACGGCTTCGTCGGTGCGGACATCGAGTCCCTCTCGAAGGAGGCCGCGATGCGGGCCCTCCGGCGCTACCTGCCCGAGATCGACCTCGACGAGCAGGAAGTGCCCCCGTCGCTCATCGACCGGATGACCGTCACCGCGGCGGACTTCGAGGGCGCGCTCAACGAGGTCGAACCAAGCGCGATGCGGGAGGTCCTCGTCGAGTTGCCAAAGGTCTCCTGGGACGACGTCGGGGGTCTCGAATCGGCCAAGTCCCAGATCAAGGAGGCGGTCGAGTGGCCCCTCTCAAGCGGCGAGGACTTCGAACGCCTGGGCATCGAACCGCCGGCGGGCGTACTGCTCTATGGCCCGCCGGGGACCGGCAAGACCCTGATGGCCAAGGCGGTGGCAAACGAGACGAACGCCAACTTCATCAGCGTGCGTGGCCCCCAGCTCCTCTCGAAGTGGGTCGGCGAGTCCGAGAAGGCGATCCGCCAGACCTTCCGGAAGGCCCGGCAGGTCAGCCCGACGGTGGTCTTCTTCGACGAGCTGGACAGCCTCGCGCCCGGGCGGGGCCAGGACGCGGGGAACAACGTCTCCGAGCGCGTGGTGAACCAACTGCTGACCGAACTCGACGGGCTCGAACAGATGGAGGGCGTGATGGTCATCGGGGCGACCAATCGCCCGGACATCATCGACCCGGCGCTGATCCGCTCGGGACGCTTCGACCGGCTGGTGATGGTCGGCCAGCCCGACGAGTCGGGCCGCGAGGAGATTCTCCGGATACACACCGCCGACACCCCCCTCTCCCCTGACGTCAGCCTGCGGGAGGTCGCCGAACGGACCGAGGGATACGTCGGCTCCGACCTGGCGACGGTGGCTCGCGAGGCCGCCATCGAGGCCCTCCGGGAGGACCCGGACGCCGAGGTCGTCGAGATGTCACACTTCCGGGAAGCCCTCGAGGAGGTGCGCCCGACGGTCACCGAGGAACTCCTGGAGTACTACGACCGGGTCGAGGAGGACCTCACCGGCGGCACGAGTCCGGCGATCGGCGGACGGGACCACGAGCGCCACGTTGGCTTCCAGTGAGAACTCACTCCTCGGGTTCGTACTCGACGCGCTTCGCGTTGACCTGGCCGGTCTGGCCCGGACGGGAGGTCACGCGGGCGAAGCCGAGTTCGGTCTCGATGATCGCGCCCTTCGTGATGATGTTCCGGCGGGCGTAGTTCGGGTTCGCGGGGTTGTCGACGACGTTCTCGATCTCGACGGTCCGGGTCTCGCCGTCCTCCGACACGTTGGCGACGTTCGTCGCGAGCGCCCGGGTCTTCTCCGTGTTGCCCCGCCCGTCGACGGTGCGGTAGGTGGGCTCGCCGAACTCGGTCTCCGTTGGGGTGTTGCCGAGCTGGTGTTTTTCCTTCTTCCCGTGGGGATGGATGCGGCCCCCGGTCTTGGTGCGCGTGGAGCGGCCCTGATCTTTCATATCCATTACGAGCCCGAGCGATCACTTTAACCCCTCGTTTGTTCGCGAGGAACCGAACCGTTTAGTCCGCCCCGTCCGTTCACCGGACGATGAGTCTCCGCGTCGCGGTCGCCGCGCCGTTCAAGCAGGCGGGGCGTGATCGCCTCTCCGAACAGGCATTCGTGGTCGACCTGGCCGTCGATCGCAACTGGGTGTCCCCGGATCAGGCAAAGCGGCTTATCGAACTCGGCACCCGGCGGGATCTCCTCCGGGAGGACGCGGGGGAGCTGGTGGTGGCCTTCGATCCCGCCGACGTCACCGTTCCCGAGGGATTCGTGCCCGAGGAGACCCTCTTCCAGGAGCGATCGCCGGTCGAGAGCGTCATCGAGTCGCTCGTCGAGGCGGGCCGGGACCGCCGAACCGCCGTGGCATCGATCAACGCCATCCAGGAGGAGCTCTCGGTGACCGCCGGGACCGCCGCCGTGCTGGCCGCCCGCCGGGCCGGGATCGAGGTGCCCGATATCGCCGCACAGGTCGGGACGGAGCTGCGATCCTGAATGGTCGAGGAGGAAATCCACGACGCCGATCGGATCGCCGCGCTCCTCCGGGCCGAAATCGAGGGGCTCTCCGATCCGCCCCTCGACGCCCTCACCGTTCAGGTACCCGACGCCGAGCCCCCCGCTTTCGTCGTCACGGACGACGCCGGACCCGTCTTCGAGGCCACCACCCAGGACGATCGGGTGGTTCTTGACTTCCGTCGCGAGCCCGCGGCGGTTGCCGCGAGCGCCCGGGAGGGTGGCCTCCCCGCTCGCCCGAAGGCGACGACCCCGCCCGGGACGGTGGTCTTCCTGGAGCGCGCCGCGGCGGTGAAGCGGGTGATTGATGTCCTCCGGGCTGCTCTCGGTTCCCAATGAGCTTCTTCGCGGATCTGGCGGCTCGCATCGACCGGATCGACAGCGTGGTGAGCGTGGGACTGGATCCGGATCCGTCGCGACTGCCGGCGGCCGTCGCGGACGCCGAGTTGCCCCGCTGGGCCTTCAATCGGCGGATAATCGACGCGACACACGAGTACGCGGCGGCCTACAAGCCCAATGCGGCCTTCTATGAGGACCCGGCGGGCTGGCGGGCCCTCCGGGAGACGGTGGCCTACGCCCACGGGAAGGACGTGCCGGTCCTCTTGGACGCCAAGCGCGGGGACATCGGGAACACCGCCCGGCAGTACGCCGACCTCCTGGAGTTCGCCGACGCGATTACCGTCAACCCCTACCTCGGGGGGGATTCCCTCCAGCCGTTTCTCTCTCGGACCGAAAAGGGCGTGTTCGTCCTCTGTCGGACCTCCAACCCGGGCGGGGCGGACATCCAGGACCGGGAACTCGCCGACGGGCGAACCGTCTACGAACGGGTGGCCGACCTCGCCGGGGAGTGGAACGAACATGGCAACGTCGGGCTCGTGGTGGGGGCGACCGCCCCCGCGGAACTCGAGTCCCTGCGCGAGCGCGTTCCGTCGATCCCCTTCCTCGTTCCCGGCGTGGGGGCCCAGGGCGGGGACGTCGAGGCTGCCGCGACCGCCGGACTGGCAGACGGGGTGGGCCTCGTGAACTCTTCCCGTGGCATCATCTTCGCGGGCGAGGACGGCCCGGACTGGGAGCGGGCGGCCGGGACGGCGGCCCGGCGGCTCCGGGACGAACTCAACGAGTACCGGAGCGAACGCGACCGGGGGTAGGCTTAACTCCGTCTCTCCCCAACTCCCCGGTCATGGCCGGTGACCGGGCCCTGCTCCACCGAGCCATCTCGCAGGGCGAACGGGCGGACGGCCGCATCGAGTTCAAGGAGCGACTCTCGCGGGCGGTCCACCTCTCCGACGGTCGCTTCGAGAGCCTGGCGGCCCAGCTGCGACATCGCGTGCTCTCGGGGGACGGCGAAGCCACCTACGTGGTCGGGGTGACCGACGACGGCTCGATCGCCGGCATCTCCCAGGAGGCCTTCTCGGAGTCCATGGACGTGTTGAGCCTGCTCGCCGAGGAGGCCGGGGCCCACATCGCGTCCGTCGAGACCTGGGGCACCGATGACGGCGGTCTGGTGGGCGTGGCCACCATCGAGGACGGCGGCGCGCTCGAGGTCGCCACGGACCACCTGATCGTCGGAACCGCCGGACACGTCGATCACGGCAAGAGCACGCTGGTCGCCAGCCTCGTGACCGGCCGCCCCGACGACGGCGAGGGCGGCATGCGCTCGTACCTGGACCGCATGCCCCACGAGATCGAACGGGGCCTGAGCGCCGACCTCTCCTATGGCGTGTATGGCTTCGACGAGGACGGTCCGGTTCGGGTCGAGAAGCCCGACCGGAAAGCAGACCGGGCCGCGGTCGTCGAGTCGGCAGATCGCGTCGTCTCCTTCGTCGATACGGTCGGCCACGAGCCCTGGCTCTCGACGACGATCCGGGGGCTGCTCGGGCAGAAACTCGATTACGGCCTGCTGACGGTCGCGGCCGACGACGGCCCGACCGCGACGACCCGCGAGCACCTGGGCGTGCTCCTCGCGACCGACCTGCCGACTCTGGTGGCGATCACCAAGGCCGACGTCGTGGACCGGGAGGCCGTCGAGGACGTGGAACGGGACGTCGAGCGCCTGCTCCGACAGGCCGGACGGAGCCCGCTCTCGGTTGCCCGTCACGGGGTCGAGGCCGCCCTCGAGGAGATCGGCGACGGCGTGGTCCCCATCGTCCGGACGAGCGCGGTCACCCGGGAGGGGCTCTCCACCCTCGATTCGCTCTTCGAGCGCCTGCCGAAGACCGCCGCGGCCGGCGGGGACTTCCGGCTGTACATCGATCGGATCTACGGGATCACGGGCGTCGGCCCGGTCGCCTCGGGGACCATCGAATCCGGGACGGTCGCGGCCGGGGACGAACTCCTCGTCGGGCCGATGCCCGATGGGGACTTCCGCGAGGTCGAGGTGCGATCGATCGAGACCCACTACCACCGGGTCGACCGGGCCGAGGCGGGCCGGATCGTCGGCATCGCGCTCAAGGGGATCGAGGAAGCCGACCTGGCCCGGGGCATGGCCCTGGTCCCACGCGGGGCCGACCCGACGCCGACCCGCACCTTCGAGGCCGAGGTCGTGGTTCTCAACCACCCCACGCGCATCCACAGCGGCTACGAACCGGTCGTTCACCTCGAGACGGTCAGCGAGGCGGCCCGCTTCGAGCCCGAGGGGGGACAGCTCCTCCCGGGGGACACCGGCCGGGCCGAGATCACCTTCAAGTTCAACCCCTACCTCCTCGAGGAGGGCCAGCGTTTTGTCTTCCGCGAGGGGCGAAGCAAGGGAGTTGGGACGGTGTCATCCGTTCCGGACCCGCCCGAGTGACCGCCGCGACTCGCCTACGCGAGCCCGAAACTCTCGGCCAGGATCGACTCGTGTCGGTCCCCGGCGGTGTATGTCGGTCCCCCGCGCACGTCGATGGTGACCCGGGCCGGCCCGAAGACCGCCGGATCGATCTGGGAGAGATCCCAGTCCACGTGTTCGTAGATCTCCCGGAACGGTTCGCCGTAGGTCACGGCGGCGGTCGAGGCCACCTCGGAGAGGACCGAGTCGTCGGTCCGGACCGTGAGGTGGACGTCCCCGCCGTAGCCCACGGCGTCGTTGACCCGGCCCATGGCCGTCTCCTCCTCGGCCGGGACGGGCGGGATCGGGGCCGAACCCGCGGCGGTCAGGACGTCCATCGGGTCATAGCCCAGCTCGAAGAGCCGGAAGACCCCCAGTTCGGCGGCCCGACCCGCACCACTCACGCTCCCGGCCACGCTCGCGCTGCGATAGGCCGGCAGGTAGACCGCCTCGGGACCGACCCCCGCCCGCTCGGCGACGTGTTCGGCGACCGACTCGGTCGGGAGCTGGTCGCCCTCGACGGCGAGGACGGCCAGGTCGAACGCGTCGGCGTAGTCAAGCGCCTGGAACTCGGTCTCCTCGGCGACCAGCGCTCGAGCCGGGCCGCTCCCCAGCCCCTCGAAGTCCGGTCGGCTGAGTTCCCAGCCGGCCTTCTGGGATCCCAGGAGGGCCAGCCCGGGCTGATCGGTCGTGACCTCGACGTGGGGGATGGGGGCCTCCTCGACGGTGTCCATCCGCGTCTGGACGGTGGCGAGACCCGCGGTCTGGAGCTCGGTGAGCAGCAGGCCCGCCTCGATCCCGCCCGCCGCCTCCACGCCGAAGTCGATCGCGGTCGCCCCGTTTGTCAGTTCGTGAGGGGTGACACTGAGCTCGTCGGCGAACTCGAGGGCCTCGTCGGCCAACTCGATCGCCATCCGGTTGAGACTCTCCATACCCGGGGTTTTCCGGCCTCGGGTAAAGGACTTCGTGTCTCCCCGACGCCCCGGCTCCCCCCGCCGGGGTCAACGAAGCCGGCGTCCGAGCGACTGGATGAGGTCGATCGGGACGTCCTCGGGCGTCCAGAGGCTCCGTTCGACGACGACCAGGCCCGCCGCCACGGCGAGGCCGAACAGACCGAGAACTGGCTTCCCGGCCCCCACCGAGAGCACGCCGAACACGCCGATCGGGACGGCGAAGACGAGTGTCGCCCCGAGAGTGAACAGATCGATGATCCCCAGTTCGCCCATGGGTTTGCTTTCGCGCCGGTCTGACTAAGCCTTTCGCTCGCTCGACGGACGAAGGGATGGCTTCTTGGGGCCGTCGGCCCGAGTCCGGGTATGCTCCTCGGTGCGGACGTGATGGTCTATCTCTTCGCGCTCGCTCCCGCCGTCATCTGGGGGTTCTCGCCCGTCCTGGACAAGCGGGGGATGTCCATCGGCGGGACGGCACTGCAGGCCTCGCTGACGGTGGTGATCGTGGATCTCTCGCTGTACCTCTCGACGCTTTTGGTCCGCCGCGGCGCGGCCCTCTTCGCGGGGCTCGAGCCGGCCGTTGCGGGTCTCTTTCTGTTCGCCGGGGTGACGGGCACGGCCCTCGGCCGACTGGCCGTCTTCGTCGGCACCGATCGGGTCGGTGCGAGCATCAACAGTGCCGTCGTGAGCGCCCGACCGCTGTTCGCGACGGTCCTGGCCTTCGGCCTCCTGGGGGAACCCGTCTCCCTCGCGACCGGCGCGGGCGTCGTGGTGATCGTCCTCGGGCTTGCCGTTCTCAGCCTCTCGAAGGGCGGGGACCTCGCCGGCTGGCAGACTCGCGATCTGCTCTACCCGCTCGCGTCGGCCGTGCTCTTTGCCTTCGGGAACGTCCTCCGGCGCTTCGGGCTTGGCACCGCCGGGGCGGACGTGTTGCAGGCCGTCGCGCTCAACGAGGTGGGCGCGCTTTTTGTCTTCCTGAGCTACGCCGCCGTCCGAGGCACTGATGGCTTCCACACGGCCGATCCCCGCTCGTACGCCTACTTCGCCGGCAGCGGCGTGCTCACCGCCGTCGCCCTGCTCTCGATGTTCAGCGCCCTCGCGCTGCCGGCGGGCCGGGTGGCCATCGTCGCGTCCCTGGCCTCGACGGCGCCGCTTTTCACCACCGTCTTCGCCTATTTCTTCCTCGCGGACCTCGAACGGGTCACGCGTGGGATCGCCCTCGGGGCGGCACTCGTGGTGGTCGGGGTCGCCCTGGTCACGCTGGAACCGGCCGTCCTCCTCTGAGTGCCCCGGCGAAATAGGGTGGTCAGCCCCCGATCTCGTCGCTCGCACCGCCGCGGGGATGGAGGAGCAGCGCCAGCCCGAACAGCGCCGACGCGACCAGGAGGAGGAGAAAGGAGAGGACCGGGTCGGGCCCGTCTCCGAGCCCCGGAAGCGGCGACATACCGAGCTCCACGACTGCCTTCTGGTAGATGATTCCGAGGAAGTAAAGCGCCCAGACGAAGACGGAACCGACGAGGGTGTACTTCCACCACGCCGATCCGACTGACGTCTCGCCCGTCGATCGGGCCCGATCGTTCTGTTGGTCTGTCATGAATCAGGCACCTCCGAGGAGCCACATGTAGAGCCCCGGGAACCAGCCGATGATCAGCACCGCGATCACCATCGCGATGAGGAAGGGGATCACCCGTCCCGCGATGTCGTGGACGGATTCCCCGCTCACGCCCGAGAGCACGTAGAGGTTGATTCCGATCGGTGGGGTGATAAAGCCCACACCGAGAGCCGAGACGAGGAACACCGTGAAGTGAATCGGCGACATGCCCACCCCCGTCGCGATCGGGAGGAAGAGCGGGCCGAGAATGATGATGTTCGGCGTGATCTCCATGACGGCCCCGGCGAGCAGGAACATGATGAGCATCAGCACGACGACAACGTAGAAGTTCTGGCTCGTCCCGAGAAGGGCCTGGGCGATCGCGGTCGGAATTCCGAGACTGGCCAGGACCTGACTGAAGACGATCCCCGTCGCGATGTTCGGGGTGACGATCGCGTTCACGAGGGTGCTCCGTTCGATGACGATCGGAATCTCCTCGAAGGCCAGTCCGCCACCGATCAGGCCGACGGCGACGGTGAACGCGATCGCGACCGCCGCGGCCTCCGTCGGCGTGAATATTCCCGAGTAGATCCCGCCGAGGAGAAGCACCGGGATCATGAGGCCGTATTTCGCCCGCCAGCCGGACTTTGCGGTCTCCACGAGATCCGGGAGGTATGTCCCGCCGGACTCGTACCCGCGGTACCGGTTCACGAGGATGTTCGACCCGGCCACCGAGACCAGGATGAGCGTGCCGGGGATGAACGCCGCGAGGAACAGCGTCGAGGAGGGGATCCCGAGGATGATCCCGGCGATGATGTAGGAGATGCTCGGCGGGATCAGGACCCCCGTGGACGCGCCGCTCGCGACGAGTGCCGAGGCGTAGTCCCGCGGGTAGCCAAGCGAGTCGAGTCGGTCGAGGGTGAGCCGGCCGATCGTCGCCGCGTCGGCCGTGTTGGCGCCGCTGATCGTCGCGAACAACCCGCTCATGAGCACCGTCGCGGAGCCGAATCCCGTCTCCAGGGGGCCGACGATCTTCTCGACGAAGTCCATCATCTTATCGGCCATGCCCGCCTCGTAGATCGCATCGCCCGTGAGGATGAAAAGCGGCACCGCGATGAGCGAGAACTCGTTGAGGCCGGTGAAAAGCGCATTCGAGTAGATGAACGTGGTCATCGTCCCGCTCATCCGGAGGAAGGCGATGCTGCTGAGACCCATCGAGACGAAGACCGGGACCCCAAGCGCGAGCAACCCGACGAAGACGAGGAACGGAAGGACGACCTCGAACATCTCACTCACTCTCCACGAAGATGTCGATTCCCTTATAGACGTGCGATCCGCTTCGAATCGTCATGATGTCGTCATAGAGACGCTGCAGGCACCTGATCGTGAAGAGCAAGAATCCGAGCACCACCGCGAACTGGAAGAACGCCCGGTTGAGCCGCAGGGCCTGTGTCGCGGCGCTGTACCGGATCGACGTCCGGATGATGGGGAGGGAAAACCGGATCGTGATCAGGGCGAAGGCGATCATCACCAGGTCGCTGAACACGTAGAGGTAGTCCTCGACCCGGTCCGAGACGTAGTGATAGAGCACGTCGATGCGGATGTGGACCCGCTTGTACACCGCCCAGCTCATGCCGACGTACGTGAGGTAGATGAACAGGTACTGGGCCGAGGCGTTGCCCCAGAGACTCGCGAAATTGAGCAGGAATCGCCGGCCGACCTCCGTGACGACGACCAGCATGAGGTAGCTATACGCGACGTAGATCAGGTACCGTTCCGCGTTTTCGTTGACGACGCGCAGTGCGGTCTGGAGAGTTCCGGCCGTGGACGCTGATTCTGTCATGGATCGGAAAAGAAATGGGGGTCCTTATATCTCTCCGGACGGGACGTCGATGTCGGCCTTGGTCTTGATCGCCTTTTCGAACTCCTGGAAGCGCTCCATGCTCCCCGCGAGGCGCTTCTTGTAGGGGTCCCAGACGTCGAGCTGGTAGCCGAACGCGTCCTTCCACTTCTGCAGCTTCGAGTCGGAGAGTTCGTGGAACTCGGCGCCGTGACTGCGGAAGAGTTCGTAGGCGTTCTTCTGGGTCTGCGGGATGCGATTGTAGTTGTGCTGCTGGGTCTTCCTGGCGGCCCGGTCGACGTCGTCCTGGACGTCACCCGGGAGCGAGGTGTACCAGGACCGGCTCATCGAGACGGTCTGGGCGTCCTCGACCGCGCTAATCAGGACCAGGTGATTCACGAGGTTCTCGAACCCGAAGGCCGCCAGGAACTCGGGGGAGACGTGGAGGGAGTTGACCACGCCCTGTCGGAGCGCCGAGGGGGTCTCGCCCCAGTCCACCGGCGACGGGTTCGCGTCCACGATATTCCAGGCCTTCTGGAGGATGTCGGAGGCGTTCACGCGGTGGGTGATGTCCATCTCGGCCAGCTGTTCGGGGGTGGTCGGGGGATCGGTGATGGTCGGCCCCGTCGCGAAGGACCGCGGAGCCACGACGACGTAGTAGGCCGGTTCGTAGCCCTTCTGTCGGATGGTCGGAAGGATGGTGTTCTTCCAGATGTCACTCCGGATCAGGTTCACGAACTCCTGGTTGCTCCCGGCGAGGTACGGGAGGTTGATCAGGTCGACCTCCGGGACGAACGGGGACCAGTTCGAGAGCGAGAACAGCCCCGCCTCGATGGCGCCCTGCTGGACCTTCTGTGCCAGGGCCGAGCCGGATCCCAGCTCGCCGGCCGGCGCCAGGTCGACCGAGACTCGGCCGTCGGTCTCCTCCTCGACGTTCTTCGCGAAGGCCTCCTGGGCGATGGGGACGTACTTCGAGGACTTGTTGGTGTACGGCGAGGCAAACGTCATCGAGTACTGTTTCTCGTTTGCCTGCCCCACGGTCGTCCCGTTCTGTCCCCCGGTACCATCGGCGCCGCCCGCACACCCGGCGAGGCCGGTGAGGGCGGCCGCACCCGATCCCTTGAGGTACTGCCGGCGGCTCACTGTCCGTAACCGGTCAGCGATGTTGGACGACATGTTAGCAATAGATCATTGGTCCGTACACGGAAAAGGGCTGTGGAATCACAATCGGTTACTACGCTCTGCGGGCGCCTCGGAAGGGTAAACAGTTCAATTGGTTTGACCCGATTTCATCGGGTCCGACGTCGCGTTTGCAGATATAATCGATTGATTTCATATCTGTAAAACGATACGTTTCCGACGGCGAAAAAACCGGATCGGTCGACGACGAACGCGGGCTGTTTTGTCGGAGTACTCCCCGATATCGATACACCGGGGAGGGACGGGGACCGCGCACATCAACGCAGCAACAGGGCGATCCTCCTCGATTCGCTCACTTCGTGTGTGGTGGGAATGAACGGTACTCAAATTTCGTGTAACGTATACGTCTCCCCGCAATTGTCGCATACTGCGGTTGTCTCGTTACCGAAGTGTTTCAGCTGCAGATCGCCGCCATAACACTCGCCACAGACCAGTGCCATATCCACGGTAGGTAATCCCACCCAAATATATTTTGCCGTGTCAAGGGACGCCGTGCCGTGTTACGGGGCCGCTGAAATGTGGCTGTGGTGGATGTGGTGTGACTCACCGCACCCATACATACAAAGGGTCTTGTTCGTCAAAATCCGTTCCATGGGTATGCAGCGGCTCCGCGATGTGGGTGAGAACTGGCCCCACATCACGCTGGGGGTCGGCGGGCTTGGCGCGCTCTATCTCATCCAGTTGCGGAACTATCTGCTGTTTCACAGTCTGGTCGAGATATCGAGTGTCCTCGTTTCGTTTGCCCTGTTCGTCGTCGTCTGGAACGCCCGGGACCGACTCGACAACGCCTTTCTGGCCGTGGTGGGCATCGGGTATCTGTTCGTCGGGGGACTGGATCTCCTGCATACGCTTGCGTACTCCGGCATGGGGGTGTTCCCCGCCGCGGGCGCGAATCTCCCCACGCAACTCTGGATCGTGTCGCGATACACCGAGGCGATCTCGCTACTCGGGGCCGGGATCGTGGGCTATGCAACCCGGCGAGGCCGCCTGGACGTGACCTGGGACAGACGGGCCCTCTCGCTTTTGGGGTCGGGTATGCCGGTGTCCTCCTTCTGGGACTCGCCTCGATCTTCGTCTGGGAGGTCTTCCCCCGGGCGTACGTCGAGGGGCAGGGGCTCACGCAGTTCAAGATCGTGAGTGAATTCGTCATCATGGGGCTCCTGATCGCGGCAGAGATCACGCTCTACGGGCAGCGGGACGCCTTCGATCAACGGGTCTTTGTGTCCCTGTCCGTCGCCATTCTGCTCACGATCGGGGCGGAGCTCGCCTTCACCATGTACATCAGCGTGTATGGGTTCTCGAACGCAGTCGGGCACTTTCTCAAACTCGGGTCGGTGTTCCTCGTCTACCGTGCCGTGGTGAAGACCGGAATCAGGGATCCCCAGCGGACCCTCTATCGCACCCTCGCCGCCCGGGAGCGAGATTTGCGACAGTATCGCCAGGCCGTCGAGAGCGCGAATGACCTCCTCGCGGCCGTGGACACCGACTGCAACTATCTGTTCGCAAACGAGGCGTACTGTCAGTATCACGGGGTGGAGTCCGAGGCAATCCAGGGGAAATCGCTGCCGTCGGTTGTCGGCCCCGAGGAGTACCGGGCGGTGAAAGGGCCGATACGCGCAGCCCTGCAGGGCGAGAGAACCCGACTCGAAATCACGCGCTCGACGCCGGGGAAGGGTGACCGAATTTTTGACGTGCAGTTGTTCCCGATTTTCGACGAGGGGGACGATGTCCATGGCGTCGGAGCGTCGATGCGGGACATAACCGACCAGAAGGAGGCCGAACGACGGCTTGAAGCCCTCTTCGACAATCTGCCGGGGATCGTCTATCGGCGGCCCAACGAACGGGGCTGGCCGATGGAACTGGTCGGGGGACAGTGCCATGAGATAACCGGATACGCGGCCGACTCAATCGAGCGGGGGGACGTGAGTTGGGGCGAGGACGTCGTTCACCCGGCGGACCGGGAGGCGGCGTGGACAGCGGTCCAACGGGCGGTCTCGGGGGACGGATCGTTCGAGTTGACCTATCGGATTCACACGCGGTCCGGGGAGGAAAAGTGGGTTCGGGAGCGGGGCCAGGAGACAGTCCCCGTCGATTCGAACGAGTCCGTCCTCGAGGGCCTCATCACGGACGTCACCGAGCGGAAGCGACTGGAAGGGGACCACCGGGACGCGAAGGAGCGATACGAATCGCTTTTTACCAGCATCCAGGATGCGATCCTCGTGGCGGATACCGATCGGCGGATCATCAACTGCAATCCGGCCTTCACGGACCTCTTCGGGTACGAACTGGACGAGATTCGGGGCAAGCCCACGAAAACGTATACGAGAGCGACGACGAATTCGAGACGCTGGGCGAGGCGATACGGAGCCAGGCCGCACAGTTCCCGCTGACTCGAACTGTCACGTACGAGAAACGGTCGGGACGGACCTTTCCCGGCGAGACGACGGTGTTCACCCTGCAGAACGCCGCGGGGGAGACCGTCGGGTTCATCGGCAGCATCCGGGACGTCTCGGAGCGGGAGGACCGGCTCACCCAGCTCAAAAACCTCGATCGGGTCCTCCGGCACAATTTCAACAACGAGATCACCGTCATCGAGGGGTTCGCCGAACAGATCCAGGCCGAGGGGAGCGGCGAAATCCTCGAGCACGCCGAACGAATTCGGACCGCAAGCGAGCGCCTCTCGGAGACGGTCTCCAAGGAACGCCAGATCACGAAGATTCTCTCCGAACGACCATCGATCGGGGAGGTCGACATCTCCAGCGTGTGCAGGCGGGCGACAGAGCGGGTGGCCGCGGACTACCCCCAGGCGGCAATCTCCACGGAGATTCCAGACGGAGTCCGGGTGCGCGGAACGCCACACATCGAACAGGCGATCGAGGAACTGCTCAGAAACGCCATCGTCCATTCGGAAACTGCGCCGACGGTCTCGCTCTCCGTGGCGCCTTCCGAGGAGGTCGTCTCCATCGTGGTGACCGATACGAACCGGCCGATTCCGGCGATGGAGCGGGAGGTCCTCCTCGGGGAAAACGAACTGACGCCGTTACATCACGGCAGCGGGATGGGACTGTGGCTCGTCAAGCAGGTCGTGAAATACGCCGACGGGATGCTTGACTTCCAGGAGCGGGACCCACAGGGGAATATCGTGACGATCACGCTTCCGGTCCGAACGGACGTGACACACACGGGGAACTGATCACCGGATCCGCTGGCGGGGATTTGGATTCCAACGCATCCATCACCGCGAATTCACGGCTCGCCACACAGCACGCTGGTGGCTCGCCGGTGAATGCCAATGAGAAGTGCGCTGGCGGGGATTTGAACCCCGGTTGTGACCATGGCAAGGTCACG
>JBDGTI010000038.1:0-14296 GCA_042216995.1 Halodesulfurarchaeum sp. | reverse complement strand
AACGCGGACGCTCCCTCCCTGAAGTCCTCGGTCGTCAACAGGAGGCTGAACGCCTGACTCTCCATTTCCAGGCCGGCGTCGAGGTCCTCATCACGCCCCTCGTTCATCACGCGCTTTGCCCTTTCGAGGGCGATCGGCGGCCCGGAGACCAGGTCGTCGAGATACTCGTCGACGACTTCGTCGAAGGCTTCCGACTCGGTCGCGCGGTTGATCAGGCCCCAGTCTTCGGCCAGGTCGGCGTCGATGTGATTGCCGCGGAAGACGAGTTCCTTGGCGCGTCCCTCGCCGATGAGTCGCATCGCTCGCTGGGTTCCGCCGCCGCCCGGCAGGAGCCCCAGGTCGATCTCCGGGAACCCGAACGACGAGTCCTCGGTCGCGACGCGCATGTCGCAGGCGAGCGCGATCTCGAGCCCGCCGCCGAGGCAGTAGCCGTCGATGGCCGCGAGCGTCGGTGCGGGGAAGTCCTCGACCACCTGGTACACCTCGGAGGGATCGGCCGCCTTCGCGGGTTCGATGTCGCCGAACCCCGTGATGTCAGCCCCAGCGGAGAAGGCCCGATCCCCTGCCCCTCGCAGTACCACAGCGCGAACCTCGTCCTCATCCACGCTGGTGAGGAGGTCCACGAGGGCGTCGGTGAGGTTCTCGTTCAGGGCGTTGAGTCGATCGGGTCGGTCGAGGGTGACCTCGAGGAGACCGTCGTCGAGATCCCAGGCGATGGTCTCGTATTCGCCGGGGCCGTCCTCGCCCCCGCCGTACTCGTAGAAGCCGGCACCGGCCTCCTTCCCCGTGTGACCGGAGTGCACCAGGCCGACGAGGTACTCCGCGGGATCGAAGCGATCTCCATCGGTCTCGTCGTGGAGGTCCCGGAGCTTCTCGAGGACGACGTCGAGACCGATGTCGTCGGCCCGGCGACACGGTCCCTCGGGGAAGCCGGCACCGAGTTTCATGCCGGTGTCGATCTCGCTCGGGGTAGCGACGCCCTGACCGATCAGCTTGGCCGCCTCGTTGATCATTCTGGCTTCCACACGGAGGTAATCGAAGTCCCCCGCGTCTTCGATGGCGTAGTCGGGACCGTCGCCCTCCTCGTAGTCGTAGTATCCCTTCCCGGTCTTCCGACCGAGGTTCTCGTTCTCGACTTTCTCTTCCATGATCGGCGGGATCGGACTCCCGGCTTCCTTGCGGACGTGGTAGCCGATATCGATGCCGGTGAGGTCGCCGAGTTCGAAGGGGCCCATCGGATACCCTCGTTCGTGGACCATGGTGGCGTCGGCGCCCTTGATCGTCGCCTCGCCCTCAGAGACCATCCAGCCCGACTCGCCCATGAAGGGGCCGAGAACGCTGTTGACGACGAATCCCTGGACGTCCTTTCGCACGTAGATCGGAGTCTTGTCGATGTCCTCGACGAACTCGTAGGCCGTCTCGGCCGTCTTGTCGGCCGTCTGTTCGCCGTAGATGACCTCCACGAGGTCCATCTTCACCGGCGGGTTGAAGAAGTGGAGGCCGACGACGTCCTCCGGCCGATCCGTGGCCTCGGCGATCTTCGTGATCGAAAGCGAGGAGGTGTTCGTCGCGAGCAACGTATCGGGCTTCGTCATCTCGTCGAGGTCGGCGAAGATGTCCCGCTTGAGGTCGAGTTGCTCCGGCGCCGCCTCGATGACGAGGTCGACGTCCGCAACGGCGTCCTCCAGGTCCGTCGTCGTGTCGATTCGCGACATGACGTCCCCGGGGTCCTCCGAGAGCACGCCCTTCTCTGCGAGTTTCTCGACGGACCACTCGATCGACTCGTACCCGTCGTCGACGAGCTCCTGCTCGATATCTCGCATGACGACGTCGTAGCCCGCCATGGCCGCGACCTCGGTGATCCCGTGGCCCATGTTTCCGGCACCCAGCACTGCGATCTGGTCGATGTCAGCTAACTCGTGCGCCATGGATATGCACTCACGAGGAATCGACTTGAATCTTGATGATAGAGTGTCCCACCGGCGGGCCGCTTCGAGGATCCACCGCGCAGGCAACCTTTTTTGCGGTGCACCGTGACGTTCCGCTGTGCCACCCGAGAACACACCAACAGGACGATTCGACGGACAGACGGCACTGGTGACCGGCGCAGCGAGCGGTATCGGCGCCCGGACGGCGAAGCGCCTCGCTACGGAGGGCGCGGCCGTGGTCGTGACCGACGTCGACGAGGACCTGGGGAACGAGACGGTCGACTCCATCGAGGCGGCGGGCGGCGACGCCTCGTTTCGCGAACTGGACATCACGGACGCCGAGGCCTTCGACGCTGGCGTGCAGGCTGTCGCGGAGCGCCAGGGACTCGACGTGGTCGTCAACAACGCGGGCATCGCCCATCCGATGGAGACCATCGAGGAGACCAGTGCGGAGACGCTCGAACGGGTCATCGACGTCAACGTCCGGGGCGTCTGGAACGGAACCCAGTCGGCGCTCCGCGTTTTCAAAGACCAGGGCGACGGGGCAATCGTCAACGTCTCCTCGCTCGGCGGAAAGATCGGACTCCCACGACAGGGAGCGTACACGCTCTCCAAGGGCGCGGTCCTCAACTTCACCAGGACCGCCGCGGCGGAGGCAGGCCCCCACGGTGTCCGCGCGAACGCCGTCTGCCCCGGGTTCGTGGATACGGACATGGCCGATCAGTTCTTCGAGGAGGCCGACGACCCGGAGACGGCTCGCGAGCGGATGATTCGCCAGTACCCCCTCCGACGGCTCGGAGAGCCGACGGACATCGCCGCCGCTATCGCCTTTCTCGCCAGCGACGACGCGGCCTGGATCACCGGCCACGGCCTGACGATCGACGGCGGCTACTCGATACATTAATTCCGGCGGGCGAGACCGAGGCCCGCGGGACTGGTTGGGGTCAATCGATTTCCGTGCACTCGCAGCCTCCCGCAAGTCGATCCCTGAGATCCTTCCCGCCTGCAGACCGATATCAGCGCCTCCGGCCCTCGACACCAGTCTTAGGGGGGTCGCGTCCAGGTGACCGAGGGGCCGACCTCGTCCGAGAGGGCTCGCGAGACGTAGCAGGCTCGCTCGGCCCGGCGGACGATGCTGTCGATCACTCCGTCGTCGGTCTCCTCGGTCTCGATCGTGAGTTCCACCGTGATCTCGTCGATCGTCCCGTGTTCCGGATCAGCGATCAGGGAGGCATCCAGGTCGTCGATCACGACGTCCTCGCGGTCGGCCATCGTCTCCAGAGAGACCGCGAGACAGGCGCCGAGCGCGCCGAGCAAGTGCTCGACGGGTGCCGGTGCCTCGTCGGTGCCGCCCGCCGCCTCGGGTTCGTCGTATCTCGCGCTCCCACCGGCCGAGCGGTACGTCCCGGAGTAGGGCCCCTCCGCGTCGAGGCGAACCAGCCGACGTCGGTCGATCGCGTCCTCTTCGACGTCGGCGTCGAGGTACGACGCGAGGCGAGAGCGGTCGGTGAGTCTGTCGACGAGGCTGGCGAGGAATCTGGCCGCGTCGGCACCGTTGACAACACGGTGATCGAACGAGAGGCTGAGCGACATCGTGTTGTCCGGACGCAATCGGCCGATTCCGAGAATCGCGATCTGGGGCGGGTCGATGACCGGATCGAAGGTGTCGACGCCGAAGTGTCCCAGGTTGGAGATGGTGAACGTCCCGCCCTCCAGGTCGTCAGGTGAGTACTCCCCACTCCTCACCCGCTCCGTCACCGACCGGCGCCGGTCGTTGATCGCCTCGACGGAGAGGCCCCGCACGTCCCGGATGACGGGGGTGAGCAGTCCCGCGTCCACGTCGACGGCGACGCCGACGTTGTGCTCCTCGACGAATCGATGGTCACCCTCGACGAAGTGGGCGTTGAACGCGGGGTATTCCGCGAGGGTCTCCGAGAGGGCGGCGATCACAAGGTCCGTGATCGCGAGCGACGCCCCGACCGCTTTCGCTTTTGCTCGCACGGATTCGATCGCGTCGGTGTCGAAGGAGCGATTGAGCGTGACGTGGACCGCCTCCCTGTCGCTTTGCCCGAGACGATCGCTGATCGTGGCCTGGATTCCGGACAGTGATTCGGTCCGCGTGACCGTCTGCGAGGCGACGCCCGTCTCGGTCCTCGCGGGTTCGACCTCGGCTTCTTCGACGTCCGACTCGGTCACCACTCCCTGGGGGCCGCTGCCCTCGACGGTCCTGAGTTCGATCCCGCGCTCCTCGGCCAGTTTCCGGGCGCCCGGGGTCGCCTTCACGTCTTCGTCCGTCGGCGGGGCCGGCGTATCGTCGTCCTCTCCATCCCGCTCAGCCGGCGTATCCGACGCCCCCGTCGAATCGGCCGCGGACCCCTCGACCGCCGATTCGAGAATCGTCGGGGGCGAGACGTCGTAGTCGTCCATGGTCTCCTCCGGACCGAGCAGGACCCCGATCGGATCTCCGGGCGCCACGGCCTCGCCCTCCTGGACGAGCACGGTGCCGAGCGTTCCCGATTCACGGGCCGTAATCTCGCTTTGTGTCTTCTCCGATTCGACGATGGCGATCACCTCCGCCTCTGGGACGGTCTCGTCTGGTTCGACGCGCCACTCGACCACCGTCCCCTGCTCCATCGACATGCCCATCTGCGGCATCTTGACAACGTATCCCATGAAACAGTGGCGTCGGGCGAGGGGCAAAAGCACTTCGCTCGGGGCGATCAGACGCGGTACGACGTCTTCCGCGGCGGTCCGTCCCCGCTACAGTCCCGCCTCGGCGAACCCGCCGTCGATCCGGTGGACGACGCCGGTCGTGAAACTGGCGGCGTCGCTCGCCAGGTACAGCGCCGCACCGACCATTTCCTCCGGTTCGGCGACGCGCCCGAGGGGCGTGCGTTCGTCGATTCGCTCGCGAATCTCGGTCCCCTCCCCGTAGGCGTCCTCCGTCAGCGGCGTCATCACGTAACCGGGAGCGATCGCGTTCACGCGGACGTCCGGCGCGAGGTCGCGGGAGGCCGCCCTGGTCAGTCCGTCGACCCCCGCTTTCGCGGCGGAGTACGCCGCGATCTCCGAGCGAGCGAGCATCCCCGAGACCGACGAGATATTGATGATACTCCCATCGTCCATCTCGCGACCGAACTCCTGGATCGCACGGTAGACGCCGTCCAGGACGGTGTCCATCACGTCGTCCCACTCCGACTCCTCGACCGCCGTGACGTGCTTTCGGGCGACGGCCCCCGCGGAATTCACCAGGATGTCGATTCCGTCGAAGCGCTCGAACGCCGCCTCTCTGAGTGCCCTGACGGAGTCTCGATCCGTCACGTCACACGTGACTTCGAGGGTGTCCGCTCCCCGGGCGCGAAGCGCTTCTGCCGTCGTTTCGACGGCAGATTCGCGCCGACTCGTCGCAACGACGTCCGCCCCCTCTTCGGCGAAACCCAGCGCGATCGCCCTGCCGATGCCACTCGTCCCACCGAAGACGACCGCCGTCTTGCCCTCGACCGTGACCGGCGTGTGGTCGTATTCGCCTGTAGACATGCCACCAACTGTCGCACGTGCCGAGTTAAGCGTTACGGGGACTCCGCCGCCCACGCCATGCCGCCTGCCGGCCACGCCGCCGGAATCCGCGGCAGACCTCCAGCGCCACCTGCCGCCCCTGGCGATGGCACCCGATCTCGACCTCCCAGCCCCCCACTGGTCAGGCAACTTCGTCGTCTTCTTGCAAAGCCGATCGGCGGACCTTCCCGGTCGTGGTCCGTGGCAGGGATTCGACGAACTCGATCTCCCGCGGGTATTCGTACGCCGCGAGGTTGTCCTTTACGTACTGTGCCAGCTCTTCACGCAGGTCGTCGGTCGCCTCGTAGCCGTCAGCGAGGACGACGAACGCCTTTGGAATCTCGCCGCGTTCCTCGTCCGGCACCCCAACGACTCCGGCATCGACGACGGCGTCGTGGTCCGAGATGGACTCCTCGACCTCCTCCGGACCGATTCGGTACCCGGCCGAGATGATGACGTCGTCTTTGCGACTCTTGAAGTAGAAGTACCCCTCGTCGTCCTGCCATCCCAGGTCCTCGGTGAGCAACCAGCCGTTCCGGACTTTCCTCTCGGTCTTCTCAGGCTTGTTCCAGTACTCCTTGAAACAGACCGGGTCGCCCGCGTACCTGACCGCGATCTCGCCGACCTCGCCGTTCGGGACGGTCGGTTCTGCGGTCTCAGGATCGACGATCGTCACCTCGTGGCCCGGGGGAGCGACCCCCATCGATTCGGGGTCCGTCATCCCGAGGGCCCCACACTCCGTCAGCACGATGTTCGCCTCGGTCTGGCCGTAGCCCTCGTGAATGACCCCTCCGAAGGTCCCCTCGACCCAGTTCACGACGTCTTTACCCACTGCCTCGCCGCCGCTAGCGATGACCCCGAGGGAGTCCGTATCGAACCGGTCGGGGTCGTCGACCTGGCGCATCATCCGGAGCGCGGTCGGCGGGACGAACCCCATCGTGATGCCGTACTCCTCCAGCAGTTCGAAGGCGTGTTCCGGATCGAACGGTCCGTCGGTATTCGAGGCGACCACCGGTCTGCCGTAGAACATGGCCGGAAAGACGATGTTGAACAGTGAGGCGATCCACGCCCACTCGCCGGGCGTCCAGTAGACGCTCCCGTCGTCGAGGTTCAGGTTTCCGGCAGTGAGAAAGCCCGGGAGGTGACCCAGGAGCAATCGGTGAGCGTGGAGCACTCCCTTGGGCGACCCCGTCGTGCCGCTCGTATAGATGAGAATGGCGTCCTCCTCCGGATCGGTGTCGACCGTCTCGAACGTCGGGTCGGCGTCCTGGAAGATCGTGGCGATCCTCGTCTCCTCGGGCCGGACGTTAGGGGCGTCCACGGTCACCGTCGTCTCGAGGTCGGGGAGGTCCGCTTGCACCGAGCGGAGGGTGTCCAGATTCGTCGGGTCGGCAACGGCTGCCTTCGCGCCGCTGTCGTCGAGCCGATACGAGAGCGCATCCGGACCGAAGAGGGTGCTCAGGGGGACAGACACCGCCCCGAGTTTCCAGGCGGCGACGTGAGCGATGACGGTCTCCGGCCGCTGTGGCATGTTGACGCCGACTCTGTCCCCGCGTTCGATCCCTTCCGATCGGAGGTAGTTGGCCAGCCTGTTCGAGAGTCGGTCGAGTTGCCAGTACGTGTACGTCTCGCGCTCGCCGGCCGCTGTGTCGAAGAACATGGCCACGCGACCCCGGTCGTCGGCCCAGCGATCGCAGACGTACGACGCCATGTTGAATGTCTCGGGTACCTCCCACTCGAACCACTCCCGCAGCGCCGCCATGTCGTCCCAGTCCTGCTCGTAGAAGTGATAGGCCTCGAGGCGTTCGTGTGTCGCCATGCTCCTAACTATCACGGACGACTATTAATATATGCGGTGGCGATCGCCCCGCTTCGTGGGCGGTCTCAGAAGATTACGACGGCGGATAGGCGTCGGCCCATGGACGCTGGCGTTCGAAGGCTCGACTGGCCGCGAGCACGTCCGCGTCGCCGTGCCGCGGGCCGACGATCTGCAGGCCGACCGGCAGTCCGTCGGCGGTGAATCCGGCGGGTACCGAGGCCGCGGGGTTCCCGGTCAGGTTGAACGGCCAGGTGAGCATCCAGCCGTGGAGCGGGTCGATCTCGGTGCCGGCGATCTCCTGTGGTTTCGTGTTCTTCGGGAAGGGCGGGAGCCCCAGCGTCGGCGTCACGAGGTAGTCGTAGGAATCGAAGACCGACTGGATCGTGCGGTAGGTCTTCGTGCGCGACGTCTCGGCTCGCCGCAGATCCATGGCGTCCAGTTCGAGGCCCTTCTCGATGCGCGACACCACCTCCGGTGTCACGTCGTTGGCCTCATCGAGGAGGTCGACGCCGCTGTCGGTCTGGAAGGTGTCGTACATCCCGACGTAGCGGACCTGCAGCAGCGTCGAAATCGCCTCGTGGACCTCCTCCCACGAGCGGTCGAAGGCCGGATCGGCCCGCTCGACGGTGGCGCCGGCCGACTCGAACCCCGCCAGAGCGTCCTCGACCACCGAGGAGACGGCAGGGTCGATGGGGAAGTCGATCCCGAGGTCGGGGCTGTACGCGACCGTCGCGCCCCCGATTCCCCGATCCACGGCGGGTCCACTCCCCATCGCCCGATCCGGGAGCGAGAAGGGATCGTCGGCGTCGTGGCCCGCCATGACGGACAGCATCAATTCCAGGTCCTCGACGGACCGGGCCATCGGCCCGACGAACGTGAACGGCATCGTGTTGACGAACTGATCGGCACGGGGGCCCTGAGGGACGCGGCCGAAATCCGGCATGAGCCCGACCACCCCGCACGCACTGGAGGGAGCTCGAATCGAGCCCGCGGCGTCCGATCCCTGGGCCAGGGGGACCATTCCCTCGGCCAGGGCCGCGGCGCTCCCACCGGACGATCCGGCGGCGGTTTTCGAGGGGTCCCACGGATTGCCCGTCGCGCCCACTACCTCGTTCGTCGTCATCGGTTTCCGGCCGAACTCCGGGGTATTCGTCTTCCCGATGACGATCGCGCCGGCCGCTTTGAGCCGTCGGACGAAGTGGTCGTCCTTCTCGGGGACGAAATCGGCGAGCGGCTTCGAACCGAACGTGGTCTTCATGCCGGCGACGTGGTTGAGGTCCTTGATGGCGACGGGGACCCCGTGAAGGGGGCCGAGTTCGTCGCCCCTCTCGACTGCCGCCGCGGCGTCGCGAGCGGCTTCCCGCGCCGACTGCTCGGCCACGGTGACGAAGGCGTTAATCTCCGGGTCCCGCTCCTCTATCCTGTCCAGGAACGCGTCCACGACCGTTACAGGCGACAGATCCCCTCGCTGGATGCGGTCGGCCAGTTCGGTGGCCGGCGTATAGTGAATTGATGACATGGGGTTCGGTAGAACGGGGCACCGACACACAATGAGTGTTTCGATGGGGGGTTCCAGCGGTTCGTCGCCCTCGAGTTACAGCGGTTCGTCGCCCTCGATGATCCGCAGCGCGCGGTCGGCCAGCGCCGGCACCTGTTCTTCCATCTTCGGGTAGGTCGGGTCGTCGGCGTTCCCCTCCAGGTGCCGCCTGAAGAACATCTCACCGAGTCCGGCCAGTTTGAAGATTCCAAGCGCCCGGTAGAACCGCTCGTGCTCGAACGTGAACCCGGTCAGGTCCTCCCACCGTTCGACGAGGGTCTGCCTGTCGGGATATCCCTCGGCGGTCGTGAAGTGCGGACCAGTCTCCGCGCCGTCGACCGGAGGGTCGCCGGCGTCGCGCCAGTAGACGAGCATCCAGCCGAGGTCGGCGCGCGGGTCACCGAGCGTCGACATCTCCCAGTCGAAGATGGCGGCGATCTCCGGGGGAGTCCCCGGTGCGAATCCCACGTTGTCCAACTTGTAATCCCCGTGGACCAGCGTGTGCGGGTGCTCGTCGGGTTTGTTGTCTTCCAGCCACTCTCCCACGCGATCGAGCGTCGGAACGGTCCTGACGTCTTCGGTCCGCTCGAAGGCCCAATCGAGTTGTTTCTGCCACCGTTCGACCTGCCGGTCGGTGTAGCCCTCCGGATGGCCGAAATCCCCGAGACCGACGGACTCGTAATCGATCTGGTGGATCGTCGCGAGTTGATCCACCAGTTCGTTACCGAGCGTGGTGCGCATCTCCGGAGCGGCGAAGCGGTCGGGCTCCTCTTCACGAATCACCGTGGTCTCGACGAGCTCCATGACGTAGAACTCGCTTCCGATGACCGACTCGTCCTCGCAGGCCAGGACGGTCGGGGCGACGGGGACCGGCGTGTCCTGCAGGGCGTCCTGAGCCCGGTACTCGCGCAGCACCTGATGTGCGGTATCCGCCGTCTCTCCGGGCGGGGGCCGGCGGATCACGAACGTCCGGTCGCCCCACTCCACGAAGAGCGTCTCGTTGCTGTGTCCCTCGGCGTGGCGTTCGACCGCGAACGAGTCGACCGGCTCGAGCCGGGACGCCAGGTAGGATCGCAAGGCGTCTTCGTCGACCAGTCGATCGAAGTATTCCTCGCTTCCTTCGTCCATGGATCACACTCTCGCGACGGTGTCGAATAAGCCTTTGCCGACCGGAGGCATTCGAAGGCGGGGTTCACCCATATATCTCGAGCAACTCCTCGCGATACTCCTCGGGGCGGTCCTCCACGACCCAGTGATAGGCGTCCTCGATGGGCACGACGGTCGCGTCGCCCCCGACGTCCTCGGCCAGCCGCTCGGCGTAATCAATGGGCTGGAGGATGTCGTCGGCCCCCCAGAGCAGCGTCGTATCGGCCTCGATGTCCCCGTACTCCAGCTCCAGGGTGTGATTCGTGTTGGTCGCGACGGCGTTGCGAACGAGCGACCGCCAGCCGCCGGACTGCGTCCAGGGGTGAACCATCCCCTCGACGAAGTCCTCGTGCTCGGTCGGCTCGCCGTAGACGCCCTCTTCGAGGACCTCTCGCAGCTCGGCTTCCAGTTCGTCAGGGGCGCGCTCCAGCGTGCTCGGGACGCCGAGCCCGTTGATGAACGAGACCGGCCAGGAGTCATAACAGACGGCGTTCGAGAGGACCAGGTTCGGGACGCGACCCGGCTGGTGAACCGCGAATCGCGAGACGACGCCCCCGCCGATGTCGTGGCCCACGAGGGAGACCTGTTCGCTCCCGAGCTGATCGACCAGTCCCGCCAGGGCCTGCTCCTGGGCCCTGATCGATCGGTCGATACCGTCCGCCATCGTGGAGTTGCCGTAGCCGATCATGTCCATGGCGACGACGTGTCGCTCCCCCGCGACCGCCTCCACGACCGGCTCCCAGAGGTACGACCACGTCGGAATGCCGTGGACGAAGACGACCGGCGGCCCGTCGTTGTCCGTCCCGGCTTCGTAGTAGGCGATCTCCGCGCCGTGTCCGTCGACCGCTACCGTGGTGGTCCGCTGCTCGTCTGTCCAGGTATCGACGTTCATTGTTAGAGCAGGCGATCGGCGATGATCCCCTTCTGGATCTCGCTGGTCCCCTCGTATATCTTCGTTATCCGTGCGTCGCGGTAGTACCGTTCGACCGGGTGGTCCGTGACGTAGCCCGCGCCGCCGTGGACCTGAATGGCCTCGTCTGCGACGTCGACGGCGTTCTCGCTCGCGAAGAGCTTTGCCATGCTGGCGAAGCGGGCGGCGAGGTCGTCGTTTCCTTCCTCGACCTGAGTCGCGGCCCGATAGGTGAGCGAACGCGCCGCCTCGACGTTCGTGGCCATCTCGGCGATCTTGTGCTGGATGGCCTGGAACTCCGAGATCTTCTGGCCGAACTGTTCGCGCTCCGTCGCGTACTCCGTGGCGGCGTCGAGGGCGGCCTGTGCGGCCCCGACGGCCTGCGCGGCCACCGAGACCCGCCCGGAGGCGAAGAAGGCCATGAGCTGGTGGAAGCCCCGGTTCTTCTCGCCGATGACGTTCTCCTCGGGGACCCGGACGTCGTCGAGGATCAACTCCGCGAGGTCCGAGGCCCGGATTCCGAGCTTGTTGTCGATCTTGTCGGCCGAGAACCCGTCGAGATCGGTCGGCACCAGGAACGCGGTGATGCCCCTGTGCCCTTCACCGGGGTCGGTCTTGGCCATCACGACCGCCGCGTCGGCCACGGTCCCGTTCGTGATCCACATCTTATTCCCGTTGATGACGTACTCGTCGCCGTCCTTCTCGGCGCGGGTTTCGATCCCAGCGACGTTGGACCCGTGCCCTGGTTCGCTGATGGCGCTCGCCGTGGCTGCCTCGCCGTTGGCGACCTTTGGCAGCCACTCGTCTTTCATCCACTCGTCGCCGAACTCGATGATCATCGTCGTCCCGAATCCGCGGCTCCCGACCGCGCTCCCGATACCGGGGTCGGCCCGCCAGAGCTCTTCGGTCACGAGCGTGGTCGAGAGCTTGTCCATTCCCGCGCCGTCGTACTCGACGGGGATGTTGGGGGCGACCAAATCAAGTTCGGCAGCCTGCTTTACGATCTCCTCGGGGTAGGTTCCCTCCTGGTCGTGTTCGGACGCGACCGGCTCGATTTCTTCTTCGCCGAATTCGCGCACGGCTTTGCGGATTGCCCGCTGCTCGTCTGTGAGCTGGAAGCTCATATCATGAGTGTCGGAATCGCAGGGAAAATATCTTTCTATGCGAGTCGTTCGCACGCAGCACCGGGCGACCCCTCACGATTTCACTCGCTTCGAAATCCACTGCCCGTACCCTCCTGCGGTCAGGCTGCCGTCGTCGCCCAGGCCCCACTTCCGCGGCCTCCAGTCACTTTCGGCCACTCTGGTGGGTTTTCCCCGTTGCCAGTCCGCCGGATCTCACTTCGCATCATCTAATCGACATCCTCGTCCCCACGTCGCGGGACCCGATGGCAGGGGTATCGAGGCCTCACTCCTTCGAGGGAGGTACACTGAGCCTCCGCCCGTTGCTATCTCGACGGCGTACGGTGAATTGTCCCCGTATATTCCATACATTTATGGGGAAGACAACCGTGCATTTTGATGTATGCCTGGTGGCGCTAACATCAACTTGCGTTCGTTCCTGTGGCGAGCGGAAAACGTCTATCCGAACCAAGAAATCGTCTCGCGGACCCACGAGGGAATCGAGCGGTTCACCTACGAGGAGTACGGGAAACGCGTCCGACGCCTCGCATCGGCGCTCGACGAGTTCGGGATCGACCGTGGCGACCGCGTCGCGACGTTCTCGTGGAACAACCACTGGCACCTCGAGGCCTACTACGGCGTCTCCTCGATGGGTGCCCAGGTCCACATGATCAATCTGCTCCTGCCGGAGGGCCACATCCAGCACATCGTCGACGACGCACAGGACAAGGTCATCCTCGTCGATCCGGTGATGCTGGAGAAACTCGAGTCGTCCTACGACGAGGAGACTTTCTCGTCCGTCGAACTCTTCGTGGTGATGGGCGATACGGTCCCGGAGACCGACCTCGAACCGGTCACCGATTACGAGTCGTTCATCGCCGACGGCGACCCGGACTACTCCTTCCCCGAACTCCCGGAAGACCAGCCGGCGGGGATGTGTTACACGTCGGGGACGACCGGGAAGCCCAAGGGCGTCGAGTACACCCAGAAGATGTACTGGACGCAGGCCATGTCGCTGCTTTCCGGCGAGGTGGGACTCACCTCGAAGGACGTCGAGTTGACCATCGTTCCGATGTTTCACGTCAGCGGATGGAGCCGTCCCTTCGCGACGGTCGCTGCGGGCGCCAAGACGGTACTGCCAGGCCCACAACCCGACTCCGAGGCCATCGCCACCCTCATCGAGAACGAGGAGGTCACCCAGAGCGCGGCCGTGCCGACGGTCTGGATGGACCTCCTGGAGTATGCAAAGGAGAACGATCCGGACCTCTCGAGCATCGATCAGCTTCTGAGTGGGGGGGCCGCGACGCCGAAGGGGCTGATCCGGGATTACCGCGAGGAGCTCGACCTGGACATGATGTCGGGATACGGGATGACGGAGACCACGCCGGTCACCCACGTCGCGGAATCGAAGCCAGGCCTCGAGGACCTCACGGGCGAGGAGCTGGACGAGCTTCGCGCCCACTCCGCCGGCTTGCCGCTGCCGGGCCTGGAGTTCAAGATCGTCGGCGACGACGGGAGCGAGGTCCCGTGGGACGACGAGAGCCTCGGGGAACTCTGGATGCGTGGCCCGTGGGTCTCCACGGAGTACTTCAACGCCCCCGAGAAAACCGAAGAGACCATGACTGAGGACGGGTGGCTCAAGACGGGCGACGTCGCCAGGGTGAACGAGGAAGGATACGTCGACATCGTCGATCGGGAGGACGACCTCGTCAAGAGCGGTGGCGAGTGGATCGCGAGCGCCGAGGTCGAGAACACGATCATGGGCCTCGACGAGATCATCGAGGCGGCCGTCGTCGGCGTCCCCCACGACCGATGGAACGAACGTCCCGTCGCCTTCGTCGTCACTCGTGACGAGATGGACGAAGAAGCGCTCTCGGACCTCGTCCGCGAACGCGTCGCAGAATCCTATCCCAAGTGGTGGGCACCGGACGCCGTCATCCCGGTCAAGGAGATTCCGAAGGGATCGACGGGCAAGTTCTCGAAGACTACGCTCCGCGAGGAGTACGTGACCGAGGAAATCGAAGAGGAAGTGGCCAAGAACGCGCCGTCGCAGTAAGGACTCGGGGCGGTCACCCTCCCCCGCGACCTATTCTGGTGGGAACCGAGAGTGTGTCTGTCAGCCGGCAAACACGCGGTCCGAGGCTCTCGCTCGCCGTAACTATCGCTCGCCGTAGCGGAGTACCGGATCGAGTTCCGCCTCGTCGATGTCGTCGAACGCCTCGCGCGCGATCGTCCGCTTGTGCACCTCGTCCGCGCCGTCGATGATGCGGAACTGCCGGA
>JBDGTI010000009.1:0-14606 GCA_042216995.1 Halodesulfurarchaeum sp. | reverse complement strand
CTTCTTCTCGTTGCACAGAAGCGAGGCGGCGTAGATCGCGGCGGCGGCATACCCAGTGGGGGACTTCCCGGAGAGCAGGCCCTTCTCGGCGGTGGTCTCGATGATCTCGTTCGCCTGGGACTGGACCTCCTCGGAGAGTTCGAGTTCAGAACAGAACCGCGGCACGTACTTCTTCGGATCGACCGGTTTCATCTCCAGCCCGAGTTCCTGGGAAATGTAGCGATACGTTCGTCCGATCTCCTTGCGTTCGACGCGTGATACCTCCGAAATTTCCTCCAGGCTGCGGGGGATTCCTTCCTTCCGGCAGGCGGCATAGAGCGCGGAGGTTGCGACCCCCTCGATCGACCGGCCGCGAATGAGATCCTCCTTGAGCGCCCGCCGATAGATCACCGAGGAAACCTCCCGTACCGACCGCGGGACCCCCAGCGCGCTCGCCATCCGGTCGATCTCCGACAGCGCGAACTGCAGGTTCCGCTCCCCGGCGTCCTTGGTCCGGATCCGCTCCTGCCACTTTCGCAGTCGGTGCATCTGGCTGCGCTTCTTCGAGGAGATCGATCGACCGTAGGCGTCCTTGTCCTTCCAGTCGATGGTCGTCGTCAACCCCTTGTCGTGCATCGTCTGGGTCGTCGGCGCCCCCACGCGGGACTTCTCCTGGCGCTCCTGGTGATTGAAGGCACGCCACTCCGGGCCAGGGTCTATCTTCTCCTCCTCCAGGACGAGTCCGCACTCGTTACAGACGATTTCGCCTCGATCGGAGCTTTTGACCAGGTCCTCGGAGCCACACTCGGGACACTCCCGGACCCCCTCCTTTGACTCCTCGGTCTCGGACGCTTGTTGCTCCCGCTGGCGGGTAGACCCTGTCATCGCACTTATATAGTAGTATTCTGTGCGGGTTTAAACCTATTGCCGATTCCACGTTCTCCCGGGAACGTCAGAATGGCGTAAACGTGTCGTATTACGTCCCTCGCGGGGAAACAGCTCGATTACGTTACGTGTGGGTTTCGGGGCATACTTGTGCGTCGATGATCGAGGTGGTCCCAATGCCGGTGCTGGAGTGTGACGTGGCCGACGCTCGGAACCGTCTGAAAGCGGCGGGGGCGGAGATCTCCCCCGGAAAGACCGACCACGAACGGTTCCACGCCGACCTGGGTGAGGCCCACGCGGTCGCCTACGAGGACAGCATCGTGGTCCAGGGCAAGCACCCGGTCGACATCACGTCGGTGCTCACCGATGGCGGCGGGCGCGTGCACGTCTACTTCGACGGGGCGAGCCGCGGGAATCCCGGTCCCTCGGCGGTGGGATACGTGCTGGTCGACGGGGACGGAATCGTCGATGAGGGCGGGGAAACGATCGGTCGCGCGACGAACAACCAGGCCGAGTACGAGGCGCTGATCCGGGGGCTTGAGGTCGCGGCCAACTACGGCTACGACGAGGTCGAAATCCGGGGGGACTCCCAGTTGATCGTCAAGCAGGTCACGGGGGCCTGGCAGGCGAATGACCCCACGCTCCGGGAGTACCGGGTTCGGGTGCACGAGCTCCTCCGGGAGTTCGAGGACCACTCGCTCACGCACGTCCCCCGCGAGGCGAACGACCGGGCGGACGAGCTGGCCAACGAGGCCCTGGACGATGCCTGAATTGCCCGATCACGTCCTCGAGACCGCGAAGGCGTTCACCCGGGCGGCGCGTCGCGGGACCCATCCGGACGGCACCGCGCTCCGCGAGCGCCGGGGCGAACTGCTTGACGAGTACGGCTACACCGCCCGCGTCCGCGAGGACGATTCGGGGCCGGTGCTGGTCTGTCATCCCGCCGACTGGGTCGAGGACGGCGTCCTCCAGCCCGACGCGATGGACGCCACCGAGAACGCCGTCGAACGCCCGCTCCGGGGGACGGCAGTCGGCGACGGGTGGGCCGCGATCGACGCCCACAACCGGGATCTCGCGGGGCGAGTAGCGGACCGTTACGGCGAGCCCCACGGGGCGAACGCCGAGGCCTTCGCGGTCTACATGGCGAACCACCACGCCGAACCGATCGAGGCGGCCACGTCGGGACAGGTCAGGGACTTCCTCGAGGAGTATTTCCCGCGGAACGCCTGGCCCGACGAGGCCCAGGCCGCGGTCGTCGAGACGTCGATCGAACGGCTCTTCGCGGTCGCCGGCGAGCCGATGCCACTCGATATCGACGAGTGAAAAGAAAGGGGTTGTCGGCTCGATCCGATCGCCGACCGTTTCTGGAAATGCAGGGAATCCCGTCCCATCGATGCGTTCCACGGAAAGCTCGGTCAACTCACCACCGTATCTCACCCTACTCGCTTGTGCTTCCGACGAAGTATCGGACGCCCTGCACTCCTCGTGGCCGGAGGCTCCGCCTTGAAACTGCTGACCGCGTCCGAGCGACGCGCCGCCCGTTCTGTGAGACCGTCACGACGACCACGCTGCCGGCATCGAGGTCGGGGCCGTTCGATCCGGCGATGATAAACGACGCCCGCTCGCCGACCGACCAGGTCGGGTCGGCCGCCGAGTTGAACGGGCCCGTCGGCCCGGGTTCGAACCCGACCGTCGAGAAGAAGGGGACCGGCGGCTGCCTCGGGAGGGGCGTCCCGTCGATCACGACCGTGACCGTCGCGTCCGTCACCTCGATCGGGTCACCGCCCTCGTGAGTGAGGACGATCCGCCCGTCGGCAGTTGCGTGGGCCGAGAGTCGGACGAAGCTGGTCAGGTCGGTCGTGTCGCCGAGCGCCGCCCCGCCAAGCGACGCCGGGCCGAGCGTCGTGAGGAGGGCGGCGGCGATCACCACGGTGACTCCGGTCAACAGGAGCGTCCCGATGACGGGGGAGACGGCGCGATCCATGGGCCGCCCTGGTCCGGTCCTGGGGCATAAACCTGCGTGGTGCTCACCGGGGGTCGACGACGAGTTCCACGGTTCGATTGCCGGCCCGGGCGGTCACCGTGAAGTTCCCCGCGGGCGTGAGTGCCCAGACTCCCGAGGACGGCCCGGTCCGCCCGACGGAGGTCCCGTCGATCCAGACAGAGGCGGTCACCCGGGCCCCGGTCGCGTTGGTCACTTGCACCCGGAGCGGCGTTCCCGGATCGAGGGCCGAGATCGAGAGAGTCAGGTTCTCGCTGGTCGCGGCCGGCCCGGGGGCGACCGGAAGTCGGGCGAGGGTCTTTTGCTGTATCTCCCGGTAGACGTTTCCGGCGGAGGTGTCGAGCAGGGCGGTGAGCTCGCCGTGGTCGTGTGAGAGCTGGAAGCGGAAGACGTCCTCGCCGACCGTGTTGATGCTGACGTCGCCCTTGTGCGCCCACGCCCACGGGTAGAGCTCGCTGATCCGGGCCTGGGCGGCATCGAGGTTGATCCCCCCGACGATCCGATCCCTGGCGGTGGTCAGGGTGATCTCCCGGACGTACTCCCCCTCGCGGATGGCGGCCACCACGAATCCCTCCTCGGCGACCGCGAGCCAGACCCGATCGGAGGTGGCCCCCCTGACCAGCGCGTTGCCGAGGTCGTTCGAGACTGGCCCGATGTATCTGGCCGTGTTGGTCTGCAGGGCGTTCACCCGGTCCTCGATGGCCTCCGCGTCGGTGATCTGCTCCAGGTGCTCCAGGTATCCCTCGACGGCACGGATTTCGCGGTTCACCGAACCCAGGACGGCGAGATAGCGGTCGATCCCGATGGAGCCGGTTCGAAGGCGCTTGCGGGCCTCGCGTTCGCGCTCGGCCAGGTTCCTGATCCGGGCCGCGCTGCGGTTGAGCGCCGCCCGCAGGACCCGCGTGCGGTTCTCCGGGGCGACCATCGCCAGCCGCTTCTCGACCGCATACCGGTCCAGTCTGATCTCCGTCGTTCCCGTTTGGGTCCGGATCGCGTCCGTGACGGACAGCGACACCGTCCCGAAGCCGCGGGTCTCGACCCGGTCCAGGTGCACCATGCGCGTGGTATTCACGGTGGTCACGGTGTCCTGAACCATCGCGGTGCCCTGGGGCGGGCGAACTGCGGCGGCCTGGACCGGGCGCGGATCCCCGGACGCCTCGGCCGCCCCGAGGGCTCCTCCGGGAACCGCGAAGAGACTCGTCACGAACAGGATCGCGACGAGGACGGGGGCGACCGGGCGGTTCATGTCCCTCGTTTCACCACCCGACCTCAAAAACGATGCGAAGGGCCGGAGGGCGATTTGATCGATGGCTTCGGGAGCCGTCGAACCAATGGAAAGGTCTTTGACTGTCGCCGGGACACACCAAATCAATGGGCCGGTCCCTCCTGGTCGGTGCCCTCCTCGTTTGCCTCCTCGTCCTCTCGAGCAGCCCCGCGGCAGCCGCCCCGACTCACGTGGGGACGACCTTCGCGGTCGAGATACAGGAGACCGGCGACGCGGTCTGGACGGTCCGGACGAGCTACCGGCTCGAGACCGCGGCCGACCGGGCGGCCTTCGAGAAACTGGCGGCCGAGTACGAGGCCAGCGGCAGCGTCGGGCCGTCGGTGGCGGTCTTCGAGCGCGCAGCCGCCCGGGTCGCCGAGACGACCGGCCGGAACATGGCGATCACGAACGTCACCCGGACCAGTTCCGTGATCGAGGGGGAGAACGTCACCGGCACGCTCCGACTCACGTTCACCTGGACGAACTTCGCGGTGGTCTCGGAGAGCCAGATATCGGTGAAGACGGCATTTGGCGCGTGGTTCGGCGACCTCGAGCCCAGACAGACACTCACCATCGAACCCCCGCCGGGGTACCGCGTGCAGACGGCCACGCCCTCGACGGAACTCATGAACGGGGCACTCCACTGGGAGGGCCCGCAGTCGTTCGAGGCGAACGAGCCCACGGTCGTCTTCGAGAAGGTCACGATCCCCGGGGCCGGCCTGCGCCCGACGACGGTGCTGGCCGGGGTCGTGATCCTGGTTCTCGGTGGGATTTTCGTGGGCTGGCGCGCTGGCGCGCTCTCCGTCGGATCGGCGTCCCGGGAGGGGACGAATGAGGCGGATTCCCCGGGCCCCGCACCGAGCGGGGAGCCGGAACCGGCGGACTCAGGAGAAACGGCGGAACCAACCGAACCGGAGGGGGGCGAGTCTGAATCCGAACTCCTCAGCGACGAGGAGCGGGTCGAGCGGCTGCTCCGGGAGAACGACGGTCGGATGAAACAGGCCCGGATCGTCGAGGAGACCCGGTGGTCCAACGCCAAGGTCTCACAGTTGCTCTCCGCGATGGCCGAGGAAGGCCGCATCGAGAAGCTCCGGATCGGGCGGGAGAACCTCATCTCCCTGCCCGATGAGTTCGAGGAGGAGTGAACGCAAGGACTTAGCGCGCTGCCGGCCAAGCCATCCCAGATGAAGATTCTGGTCACCTTCGCCGAGGTGGCAGCCGTCGCGGACAACTTCGAGATCGAGGACGGGACGGTTCCCGACCGCTACCTCGAATATGACCTCAACGAGTGGGACGAGTACGCACTCGAGGCGGCCGTGGAACTCAAAGAGGAGGGAATCGCCGACGAGGTCCTCACCCTCACGATCGGACCCGAACGGTCGGCGGACACCATCCGGATGGCCCTCGCCAAGGGCGCGGATCGGGCGATCAGGATCCGGGAGGAGTCCCTCGCCGAGGGGGCCCTGGAGGACGTCGCGACCCGGGCCGAACTCATGGCGCCCGTGGTCGAGGAGGAGGACCCGGCCCTGGTTCTCTCGGGCGTCCAGGCAGCCGATGACGGGTACGGGGCGACCGGCGTGGCCCTCGCCAGGGCCCTGGGGTGGCAGTGGGCCGCGGTCGTCACGGACGTCTCCCTCGACCTGACGGCGGGGACGGCCCGGGTTCGCCGGGAACTGGAGGGCGGTATCGAGGAGGTCACCACGATCGATCTGCCGGCGGTGTTGACGATCCAGACCGGCATCAACGACCCCCGGTACGCCAGTCTCAGGGGGCTACAGGAGGCCCGGGAGCAGGAACTCGACTGTCGGACGCCGGACGACCTCGGCATCGGGGCGGACTCCCTTCCGCCCCGGGTGACCAGGGGGGACGTCACAGAGCCCGAGACGGACGTCAACACCGAGTACGTCGAGGGGGACCCATCCGAACAGGCGGACGCGCTGGCCGAGTTCCTCGGCGAACGGGGGGTGATCGAGGAATGAGCGACGTCCTCGCGGTGGTCGAGCACCGCCGGGGCGACCTGCGGGACGTGAGCCTGGAACTCCTCACGGCCGGGCGCGAGGTGGCCGACGAGCTGGGCGGGGCCCTCCACGTCGCGGTGATCGGCGGCGAGGTCGAGGACCTGGCCGGTCGCCTCAATCGCGACGGGGTGGACGCGATCCACACCGTCCCGGACGGGGCCGAGTTCAACCACGACGTGTACGTCCAGGCGGTCGAGGCGCTTTTCAATTCGGTGCGTCCGGCGGTGGTTCTCACGCCCCACACCGTCAACGCGCTCGATTACGTCCCGGCGGTGGCCATGGACCTGGACCTGCCCCTCGTGACCGACGTGCTCGATATCGACGTCACGGAGGGGGCGCTTCGGGCGACCCGTCGCTACTACGGGTCCAAGATCGAGGCGCCGGTCTCGATCGGGGAACAACCCTGTGCGGTCACGATCAGGCCCGGCGAGTGGCCGGCCGCCGAGGGCGTGACGGACGTCGAGGTCCGGGAATTCACGTTCGCTCCCGACGAATCGGCGATCGGCTCGGAAGTCGAGGGATACGAGGAGGCCGGATCCGGCGAGGTCGACATCACGGCCGCGGACTTCCTGATCGGGGTCGGCCGGGGCATCGGCGAGGCGGAGAACCTCTCGATCGTCGAGGACCTGGCGGCGGCGACGGGCGCCACCATCGCCGCCTCGCGTCCCCTGGTCGATCGGGGCTGGTTCGACACGAGCCGGCAGGTTGGCCAGTCAGGCAAGTCCGTCTCGCCGGAGGTCTACCTGGCCATCGGGATCTCCGGGGCCGTCCAGCACGTCACCGGCATCACGGGCGCGGACACCATCGTCGCGATCAACACCGACCCGCACGCGCCGATCTTCGACGTCGCCGATCTGGGAATCGTCGGCGACCTGTTCGAGGTCGTGCCCGAACTGACCGCGACGCTCCGGTGATCGTACAGTCCCGGCAGGTATTAAAGTCACAGCGCCAACAGACGGGTAGATGGAGTCCGTCGAATCGCGCCGGGAGGTGATCGAGGAGCGGCTTCGGGAGGTCGTCGATGCGGTCGAACCGGCCGAACTCCAGGACGAGCTCGCCCACGTCGTGCTCGCCGGCGGGAAGCGGGTGCGTCCCACCCTCACCCTGCTGTCCTGTGAAGCCGCCGGCGGGGCCGTCTGGGCGGAGGGGGGCACGGACCAGCTGGGCCCGGACGGTCGGACGGCACTCGACTTCGCCGTGGGCGTCGAGCTCGTGCACAACGCCTCGCTGGTCGTGGACGACATCATCGACCGCTCCGAGCTCCGGCGGGGGTCCGAGAGCGCCTGGGCCACCTACGGCCACGGGCCGGCGCTCGTCTCGAGCGACGGGCTCCTGGGCGAGGCTTTCGCCCTCTTCTCCGCCGATTCGCGGGCCCTGGAGTCGGTCTCCCGGGCGCTGATAGACCTCGGCGAGGGCGAGGCCCTCGAGCTGGTCGAACAGCCGGATTCGGAGTCCGAGTACATGGAGCTGGCCCGGCGGAAGACCGGGGCGCTCTTCCGCACCGCCGCGGAGCTCGGGGCGATCGCTGCCGACGCAGACGCGGCGACCGTCGACGCGTTCGGCGAGTACGCCGAGCGGGTCGGAATCGCCTTCCAGATCCGCGATGACGTGCTCGACGCGGTCGCGGACGCCGAGGACCTGGGGAAGCCGGTCGAGCACGACGACGCGATGGACCGGCCGTCGATCGTCAGGGTCACCGGCGAGGACCCGGAGACCCTGACCGAACGGGCCCGCATGGAGGCCGAAGCCGCCCAGGCCGCGCTCGATCGGGTCACCGTCGAGGACACGGACGCCCGCTCGTACCTCGCGGACCTCGCGACCTTCGTCGTGGACCGCGATCGCTAGCCCTCGACGCCTCGCGAGCCACGAACCGATTCGACGACCGCGATGCCAAGCGTGCTCAACACGCTGAGTAGCGTCCCCGCCGTGAGGACGGCCGCCAGGGTCGCCAGGTCGACGAGGTCGAGGAAGAAGGCACTCATCGTGTGCAGGATGGCCCCGATGGCGACGATGTAGACGGGGGCGTTGAGGTAGCGCCAGCGGAAGCGGCCGGCGATGAACTCGTCGGTTATCTGGCCGAGACTGGTCGTGAGCGCGGCGGCCGTGATCCAGCGAGTCGCACCGAAGAACAGGGCCGCCAACATCGTCCCGACGCGCATGGCCCCCTCGACCCGAACCGAGTCGAGGATCGAGACCCCTTCGACGCCGCCGATGATCAGCAGGGCCGCCGCGACGATGGAGGTGATGAGGGTCACCCGGCCGGTGTAGAGACTCTCGCGGGCCCGGGAGATCCACTCGTCGATGGCGTCCTCCAGTCCCAGCCCGCGAACGAGGGCGTACAGGCCCAAAACCCCCGATACGACCCCGAGCACCGAGCCCGGGAGCCCCACCATGTCGGCGAGGACGGCAAGCGGATAGATCAGGAGCAACACGCCCAGGGGAACCAGGATCGTGCCCCGCGTCTCCGGGTCATCAAGCACCTGCTTGATGGTGTAGTACATCGATTCGAGGTCCTGGGCCTGCCTGACGACGACCCGCCGAACCGAGTCGATCTGCACCCGGGAGCGAATCACGGGAATCACGCTTTCGTCCTGTGCGCCGTCCGTGACGACGATGACCCGCACCGCCTCCTCGGCCTGGAGGGTGGCAAGCACCTCGTCGAGCTCGCGGCCGACCTGGCGGTTGGCCGCCACGTCACCGCGCTCCTCGCCCGTGACCGCCGCCACTTCGACCACTTCTTCGTCGCCGGCGACGGAGTCATGCAGGTGCACGCCCTCGAAGAGCACGTTGACGTCGCTGTCCTCCGGGTCGGCCTCGGCCAGGGAGACGGCGGCGTGCTCGATCGCGTTGCGGCCGACGACCGGCGTCGGAATCCCGGTCTTCCGACCGAGGTCGTCGTCGAGGTCCACACACAGGACCAGCAACATCGATCCAAAATACGGGAGGGGGTGGGTAAGTGTCTTCGGCCCGGCCGACCGGGCACCTTTTGGAGCACCGCGTCCAAGCCCAGCCGATGATCTCTCGGGGGTGCGAACAGTGCGCGCTCGGCGGGAAGCTCGTGCTGTTCGTCCATGGCTACTGTGACAATCGGGATTGCTTTTACTGCCCGCTCGGGGAGAACCGGAAGAACGTCGATCAGGTCTTCGCGAACGAGCGCCCGGTCGAGACGGACGAAGACGTCCTCGAAGAGGCCCGGAAGATGGACGCGATGGGGAGTTCGATCACGGGCGGGGAACCCCTGGAATCGATGGATCGGACGACCCACTACATCTCGCTTCTCAAAGACGAGTTCGGTTCCGATCACCACGTCCACCTCTACACCGGCATCACGGGCGACCGCGAGATCATGCGCGAGCTGGCCGATGCCGGACTCGACGAGATCCGGTTCCACCCGCCGGTGGCCCGCTGGGGTGACCTTCATGGCACCCGCTGGGAGGAGATCCTCCACGTCGCCCGCGAGGCGGGGCTCACGCCGGCCTTCGAGATCCCCGGAATCGAGGCCGAAACGGAGTTTTTGGAGTTCATCGAGGAGGGCGCGGCGGACTTCGTGAACGTCAACGAGTTCGAGCTGAGCCAGGGGAACCACCGGCGGATGCGCGAGCAGGGGTACGACCGGCGGGAGAACCACATGAGCGCCGTCGAAGGGATGAGCGAGGAGGACCTGGCCGAACTCGTCTCCCACCCGAAGGTCTACTTCTGTACGAGCACGTTCAAGGACGCCGCCCAGCACCGCAACCGCCTCCGCCGGACCGCCCGGAACGTCCGCCGGGAGTTCGAGGAGGTCACCGAGGACGGGACGCTGGTCTACGGCGTGACCGAGGTCGATCCCGACCGCCTCGCGGAACTGGGCGTGCCCGGGGAGTACTACGAGGACACCGGGGAACGGATCGAGATGGCCTGGTGGCTCCTCGAGGAGATGATCGATGACGGTGATGTGGCCTCCGGGGCCGTCCTGGAGCAGTATCCGACCCACGACGGGCAGATCGTCGAGCGGACCCCCCTGGACTAGAAGATCGCCGCGTCGCGATAGACGGTGAGGCCGTCGCTCGTGATCTCGTAGGGCTTGCTCTCCCGGGAGTGATTGGCGTCCCGGATCTTCTGTATCTCCACGGCCAGGCGGGTCTCCTGGAAGTCCTCGGGCCGGACGTACTGGAGGACGAAGACGGCGTCGGTGAGGTACTCGATGATGCCGAACCGCGAGGAGTAGGCCGTATCCGATGCGGCCTCGCTCGTGACCAGCGTCGTGACCCCGGCCTGCTTGAGCGCGTTGGCGAAGTCATAGATCTCCGTGCGGCGGGTCGCCTGGTCGTCGTACATCATCTCCAGCAGGGAGACCGAATCCAGGGCCAGCCGATCGGCCCCGAAGTCCCCGACCAGCCGAGGGAGTTCGCTCCGGATGCTCGTGAGGCTGTTCGCCATGTCCACGGGATCTAGATCGAGGACCGCGAGGTCGCCCGCTTCGGCGGCCGCCTCGAAGTCCCAGCCCTTCTGGCTGGCGCTGGTGAGGATGCGCTCCCGGCTCTCCTCCAGGGTGATGAACACGGCCCGATCGCCGGCCGCCAGGGCCTCCTGGAGGAACTGGAGCCCGAAGGTCGTCTTGCCGGTCCCGGCCCCGCCGATGACCGCCATGAGCGAGCGTTCGGGCACCCCCTCCTGGATCATGGCGTCAAGGCCATCGATGCCGACGTCGATCCGGGGGATGTCCGTGTGATACTCCTCGTCCCCGAGTTCGGTCCCTTCCTCACCGAGTTCGGACTCCTCCGAATCGAGGTCGAAACCGAATGTTTCCTCGTCCGAGACGTCGATATCGAGTCCGTCCCCGGCGGTTCCGAACTCCTCGTCGCGGGTGCTTTCTCCCGTTTCGTCCGGCGACCCCTCCCCCGAGGCGGCCCGGTCTTCCGGTTCCGACGAATCCCCGTCGTCCTCTTCGCGTGGCTTCTCCTCGCTCGGTTCCTCCGTCTCATCCGCGTCGAGTGCCCGCTCGAACCAGTCCTCCTCTGTGTCCTCGGCCATCGTCGGGCTCTCATGTCATCTCCGACGGTGGCCCCCAAGTAGCTTTCCCGTGGACGTTTTGTAGGGGGCGGCGCTGAACTTCGGTATGATCGTCGGGGTCGTCGCCCAGCGAGCGAACGAGCAGGCCGTCGAGCTGGCCGAAACCGTCATCGAGCGCCTGGAGGCGGACGGGGTCGCCGTGCGGATCGATCGGGAGACCGCCCAGCAACTCGGCCGCGAACCCTGTCCCCTCGCGGAGATGGACCGCTGTGATCTGGTCGTCTCGATCGGGGGCGACGGCACCTTCCTCTATGCGGCCCGGGGAGCGGGCTCGACGCCCATCCTGGGTGTCAACCTCGGCGAGGTGGGATTTCTCAACACGGTCGCGCCCGAAAACGCCGTCGAGACCGTCGAGTCGGAGGTCGCCCGGTACCGCGAAACCGGCACGGTCACCCATCGAGAGGTGCCACGGGTCGCGCTGCGGGGGGCGGACTGGGAACTCTCACCGGCCCTCAACGAGGTGCTCGTGCAGGGCCGACGGCGGGGGCACGCCGACGGCATCACCGTCGAAACCCGAATCGACGGATCCACTTACGAAAAGACCCGCTGTGACGGGGTCCTCGTGGCCACGCCGACCGGAAGCACCGCCTACAACCTGAGCGAGGACGGGCCGCTGGTCCACCCCCAGGTCGAGGCCCTGGTCGTGACGACCATGTCCGGGGCAGCAGCGATGCCGTCGCTTCTGGTTCCCGGGGACGCCGAGATCGAGTTACGTGTCACCGAGAGCGAGGAGGCCGTGGCGTCGAGTGACGGATCAGAGCACCGGACGATCCGGCCACCGGTGACGGTCACGGTCGCCGCCGCGGAGCCGGCCAAGGTCGCCGGCCCGGGGGGATCTTTCTTCCAGGCGCTTGAAAAGTTGGCCTGAATGCCGGCCTGAAAAATCGGCCTGAATGTCGTCCTATCGTCCGCAATGGAAAGGATAAACGGGGGGAGTCACGAACGGCGGTCTATGAGCCACGAGCTCCCGGACGTGCAGGCCTCCGAACCGGACGTCACCGTCGGACTCGAACGGGTCGGTGTGACCGGCGTCGAGAAACTCGTCGAGATCAACCGCGGGAGTGGCCGCCCGCTGGTATTGATGGCCGAGTTCGAGGTCTACGTGGACCTGCCCCGCAAGCGAAAGGGCCTGGACATGTCCCGGAACCTCGAGGTCATCGACGAGACCCTCGAGGACGCCGTCAGCGAGCCGGTCTACCGGGTCGAGGAGATGTGCGGCGAGGTCGCCGAGCGCCTCCTCCAGAAACACGAGTACACCTCCAAGGCGATGGTGCAGATGGAGGCCGAGTACATGATCCGGGACGAGACACCCGCGAGTGGACGCCGGTCCCAGAGCCGCGTGGACTTCCTCGCGAGTGCCACCGCCAGCGAGGACAGCGAGACCCGCGAGAAGATCGGCGCTCGCGTGGACGGCATGACCGTCTGTCCCTGCTCGCAGGGGATGATCGAGGAGCGGGCTCGGGATGAGCTCGAGGACCTCGGGGTCGGCGAGGCCGAGATCGAGGAGTTCCTCGATCGCGTGCCCCAGGCCGGGCACTCCCAGCGCGGCCACGCGACACTCACCGTCGAGTCACCCGGCAAGCCGGACGTGGACTTCCGCGATCTCGTCGAGATCACCCGTGACGCCATGAGCGCCCGGATCTACAACATGGCAAAGCGGCCGGACGAGGATCACATGACCTACACCGCACACGAAAATGCGCGGTTCGTCGAGGACTGTGTCCGCTCGATGGCAGAACAGGTCGTCGAGGAGTGTGATGCGATCGACGACCAGGCGGTCCTCACGATGAAACAGGAGAACGAGGAATCGATCCACCAACACAACGCCCACGCCGAACGGGTCGCCACGATGGGCGAACTCCGCGAGGAAGTCAAAAGCGAGTAGCCCGGCCGGATCCGGCCGGACCGAAAGGTTATCCCTGCATGGCCGCTACGCCCGGACATGCTGCGGTGGATCCTGGCCGGCCTGCTGCTCATCCCCCTCGCGGACATCGCCCTGCTGGTGGTGGTCGCCGGCATGATCGGCTGGGCGCCGACGGTCGCGCTGGTCGTCCTCACGGCGCTGCTCGGGATGCTCTTTGTCCGCGCCGAGGGGCGACACACCCTCAAGAAGATGCAGCGCTCGCTGGCCCAGGGCGACCCCCCGACGAACGAGGTGATCGACGGCGGACTGCTCATCGCCGCCGGTGCCTTCCTCCTCACGCCCGGCCTGGTGACCGACGCGGTGGGATTTCTCCTCGCGTTCCCCCTCTCCCGGGCCCCGATTCGCGTGCTGCTCAAGCGCTACGTCATCAGCCCGATGCTCGATCGCCGGACCGGCGGATTCGCGACCGGACGGGTCTACACCGCGGGATTCCCGAACGGGGGATCGTCCGGCGGGACGGTTGGCGCAACCGGGCCCTGGAACCCCGGTCCGGACGGAGCGGACGAGTCGGATGCGGGCACCGTCGACCTGGGACCGGACGAGTACGACATCTCGGGGGACGATCGCGAGCACTGACCCGCCGCATGCAGTCGAAAGGAAACCCTTTTACTTCTCACCGGGCAATCCGAGGTTGTCAGGGCCAGTAGCTCAATTAGGTAGAGCGCCACTCTGATAAGGTGGAGGCTTGCGGTTCAAATCCGCACTGGCCCACTCAGCTTCTGAACGGCTCTTAGCGCGCCCAGTTTTGGGTTTTGGACGAAAATAACGTCGGCGGCATGTCGCTCGTCACCGTCGTCTATCCGGGTCCGCTGCAGACTGAGGACGTGCCACGGTCGGCGTGTCGTCGAGGGATGACCGACGTGATCGAGTCAGCGGACGATGGTACAGTGGTCGAGGTGCCATTGGGACGGTAGTTGCGAGCGAGGACCGAGTCACACGACGAATCGGCATTGAACCGCAATGACGAGATCGAGAATGGGCGCGTGAGCGAAGCAGTGGCCGGGGTTCGAGACTGATGCCCCGGTCCAAACCTTGATTACTCCTCGGCGTCAACGCTGTCAACAAGGAGATGTCGCAACAAATCCGCCTTGACGATGACGTGTACGAGCGCATCAAGGCAAACAAACGCGACGATGAGACGTTCAGCGACGCCGTCGAACGCCTGATTGGTGGCCGCTCGCTTCGAGATCTCCGTGGCAGCTTCGACGCGGAGCAGGTGAGCGAAATGCGCGAGGCCATCGAAGCAGCCGATCAGGAAGACCGCGATGAAGTCACCGACATCGCGGAGCGGTTCGAATGATCGTCGATACCAGCTTCATCCTCGATATCATCGACGACGTCGAGGCTGCTATCGAGAAAGAGCGCGAACTCGAAGCCGAAAGCGTCCCGCTGGTGATCCCCACGATGACCGTTCTGGAACTCTACGTTGGCGTCGGGAAGGTGGCGGCCACGCGCGACGAACGTCAGCGGGTGGAAGCGGTT
>JBDGTI010000089.1:0-14631 GCA_042216995.1 Halodesulfurarchaeum sp. | reverse complement strand
CGTCGCCGTCGGTGTCGGGGACGGTCGGATCGGTGCCGATCGCGAGTTCCCGACCGTCAGCCAGACCGTCGCCGTCGGTGTCGGGGACGGTCGGGTCAGTCGGGGCGTCCCTCACCTCGCGGGTGTCGAGGAGGCCGTCGCCGTCCGCATCCGGCACGGTGGGGTCCGTCCCGACCGCGAGTTCGCGGGCGTCCGACAGACCGTCGCCGTCCGTATCGGCCCGTGTCGGATCGATACCGAGCGCAATTTCTCGCTCGTCGGAAAGCCCATCGGCGTCCGTATCCGGATCCCCGACGTCCGTCCCGAGTTCCGCCTCTCGCCGGTCACTGAGCCCGTCGCCGTCCGTGTCGGCGTGGATGACGACCGTCTCGGTCACCGTCTCGGTTGCCCCCATATCGTCGACCACCGTGTGGGTGATCCTGACCGGGCCCGTCGCGTTCGGTACCAGCCGAAAGGTCAGGCCGGTGGCGTCGACCGAACCGTCGGCGCCGAAATCCCACCGGTAGTCGACGATTCGACCGTCGGGGTCGGTCGCATTCGACGCGACGCGGAACACGTGGTGGGCCAGCTGGTCGCTTGACGTGACGTGAAATCCGGCCGTCGGCGGCGTGTTCACGTATATCGATCGCGTCCGACTGTCGGTTAGACCGAGGGTATCAAACGTCGTTAGCGTGACAGTATAGGCCCGCCCGCTCTCGGGGAACGAGTAAGAGACGGTCCGCCCGTGGACCTCGGGCGATTCGTTGCCGATGAGGTCCCACTCGTACCGGACGAGTCCCCGATTGTCCGTGGAGTTCGCCGCGGTAAACCCGACCACCTCACTCGCGTTCGGGACCGTCGGCGTGTAGGAAAACCGGGCGGTCGGTGCCACATCGAAGGTGATCTCTTCCATGAGATACCGTTGCCCGTCGATGAACATCGTGACCTCCGCCTCGCCGGTGAAGCCATCGAGGTCGATGGAGGCAGCGCCGACCGGATCGGCGGGCCCCACGGTCGTCCGGAGCGTGAACTGGCTGTCGGGAAGTTTCCAGACCCATTTGACGTGGTGGGTCTCCGAGACGTGTGTCAGTGAGACGTACGAATAGACGGTTGCCCCCGTGACAAACGCGTCATCCTGTCCGATGCAGTCAGGCGAGCCGTCCCCGTCCGTGTCGTGCACCGCCTGACAGACGCCGGCCGTTTCGAGCATGAATTCGAGCGGGTCGACCCCGGTTTGGTCGGCAACTGGCGGGGACAGGTCGCCGGCCGTCGACCGAAGCGGTGTCCGTGAAACCGAGGGGTCAGCCCGTGTCGCGGGTGGAGAGGCCAGCGCACCTCCGGATCCGAACAGCAGCCCGACCAACAGGATGGCGACGACCGCCCCACCGGAGACGCGTGTCATCCGATTTACTATTCGTCGACCACGATCACTTATACTTTCGCATCACGGCCGGGGGAGCTGGGGCAGGATCCCCGGGCCGGGAACCGTCACCGGCCCTCGCATCGCCCGGGAAAATTCGCCCGGTATCGCGGGATAAAAATCGGCCGGCCCCGTCTTTCGCCCGTGACCGACACCACACTCGCCGAACTGCTCGAACGCAACGCTCGCCACGTCGACTCGCTCCCGGAGGCGCACTTCGCCGGGGTCCAGGACGGACAGGAACCGGCCGCCGTCTCGATGACCTGCTCCGACTCGCGGGTCCCCCAGGCGGGGATGTGGAGCGTCGAGGAGCCGGGCTGGCTGTTCACGCCCAGCACGATCGGCAACCAGGCCTGGGATCGCCGGGACGGGGAACTGGTCGTCGACGGGAGCCTGCTCTACCCCCTCGTGGCGACCGGAACCGAGGTCGTGGCCGTGGTCGGTCACACCGGCTGTGGAGCGGTGACGGCGGCACTCGAGGCCGTTCGCGGCGAGAGTGAGGAGCTTCCACCCGGCGTGGAGAAGTGGATCGAGCTGCTGCGACCCGTCATCGAGGAGGGGCTGGCCGACGAACGGGTCGATCCCGATCGGTCGGTGAGTCTGGTCGATCAACTGGTCGAATACAACGTCGACCGGCAGGTACAGTTCCTCCGCGAGAGCAAAACCGTCCCCGAATCGGTCTCGATCTACGGGTTCGTCTATGACTTCCAGTCCGTCTACGGCGAGGTCCCCGGGCGGGCCGTCCTGGTCAACGCCGACGGCGAGACGGACCTCGAGGAACTGCAGGCGCTGGCCGCGGGGTATCCCGAACTCGCCTCACGCCTCCTGTGAACGGGGTCCGCGCTGTCCCGCCGTGATCAGGGCGTGTCGGTTCCCGTCAGGGAGGCCTCGGCCAGGACGTGGCCCTCGATGGCCGCCTCGAGGTCGGCCTTCGTCGCTCCCGACTCGAGGTCGAGTCGGGTATCGAGCGCGAACAGGCGGAAGCGATAGGCGTGCTCGCGGTCCGGTGGGTTCGGACCGCCGTATCCCGTCTCGCCGAAATCGGTCCGCCCCTCACGGGCGCCCGTGGCGTCCCAGTCCTCGGGTATCGATCGGAGCTCCGGATCGACGTTCCAGACGACCCAGTGGTCCCAGATTTTCCCCGCCGGCTCGACCGCGTCCGGATCGTCCATCACGAGTGCCAGCGACTCCGTCTCCGCCGGGACCCCCTCGATCTCCAGCGGCGGATTCACGTTTTGTGCCGTGTAGCCGTACCGATCGGGAATCGCTTCGCCGTCAGCGAAGGCCGGGCTCGAAAGTCGGAGGGACATTGGTGGCCGTTCATCGTTTCTCGGGCCACCGGCATAAAACGGGTCCCCGGTAGCCCGCTGGAGAACGGTTTTGTAGCCCCCGGGCGGTATCACAACTGGATGACTGCGAAGCCGACAGTGCCACGACGGGAGGCCCCATGAGCGGCGTGAACGCCGTGCCAGGGCCGAGCATACTGATGGTCATCGCGGTGATCCTCACCCTCGGGGTCGCCGCCCAGGTGCTGGCAGAGCGGTTCCGGGTGCCGAGCGTGCTCTTCCTGATCCTGACCGGCGTGATCGTGGGGCCCGAGGGGCTCGGCCTGGTGACCCGGGAGATGTTCGGCGGGGCACTCTCGACCATCGTCGGCCTGAGCGTCGCGATCATCGTCTTCGAGGGGGCCTTTCACCTCAAACACGAGAAGATCCACGAGGCCCGCTCGGCGGCGCTCCACCTGGTCACGATCGGGGCTGCCCTCTCCTTTGCCGGGACGACCGTCGCGGCCCGGTATCTCCTGGGGACCAGCTGGGGGATCGCGGGGCTCATCGGGTCGCTGTTGATCGCGACCGGCCCGACGGTAATCACCCCCATCCTGGAGGTCGTTCCGGTCCGGGACCACGTCGCCGCGGCCCTCGAAACCGAGGGGATCATCAACGACGTCACCGCGGCCATCCTCTCGGTCGTCGTCTTCAAGCTGCTTGCGGTCACGGGCGTCGCGCCGAGCACCTACCTCCTCGAGTTCGTCGAGCGGTTGAGCGTCGGGGTCTTCGTCGGGCTGGTCGTCGCGGCGGTGCTCTGGTTTTTGCTCACGCAGGTCGACCTCCCGGCCGGCTGGACGCCACAGAACGCCCGGTTGATGACACTCGCCGGGGCGATCCTGTCGTTCAGCATCGCGGACACCATCGCGACCGAATCCGGGGTCGCCGCCGTCGCGGTGGCCGGCATCGTCCTGGGGAACGCCGACCTGCCCTTCGAGGAGACGATCGAGGAGTTCAAGGGGGACATCACGCTCGTGGTGCTCTCCTTTGTCTTCATCGCGCTGGCGACGCTGATCCGGTTCGAGGCGCTGTTCGCGCTCGGGCTGGCCGGGATCGCGCTGGCCGTGCTCGTGGTCCTGCTCCGGCCGGCGATCGTCTTCCTCTCGACCTACGGCGACCAGTTCACCGTGCGCGAGCGGCTGTTCATGGGTTTTGTGGGCCCCCGCGGTATCATCCCCGCCAGCGTGGCGACCCTCTTCGCGATTCAGCTCCAGACCCCGGATCCGCCGTCGAACCCGGCGGGAGCGAAGGTCCTCGCGGGGACGGTCTTCCTGGTCATCCTCCTCACCGTGGTCTTCGAGGGCGGCTTCGCGAGAAAGATAGCCGAAGCACTCGACGTGATACCAATGCACGTACTCATCATCGGCGGCGGCAAAGTGGGAAAGGAACTGGCCAGCCGACTCGGGGAGCGCGGCGAGAACGTCGTCATCCTCGATCGGGACGACGAGGTCGCCAGGGAGTTGCGTGCCGAGGGCTTCACGGTCCGGACGAGCAACGGCACCGACATCGAGGAGTTGCGGGCAGCCGGTGCCGAGGAGGCCAAGACGGTCATCGCGGCGACCGGCGATGACGACACGAACCTGCTGGTCGTCCAGCTCGCCCGGGCGAAGTTCCAGACCGAGGACGTCATCGCCCGGGTGAACAAGCCCGAGAACCGTGACGCCTTCGAGGAACTGGGTGTCGAGGCCGTCTCCGCCTCGACGGCGACGGCCTGGGCCATCGACAACCTCATCGAGCGCCCGGGGCTCTCGCGGTGGATGAGCGAGCTGGGTCGCAGCGGTGACGTCCAGGAGGTCGAGGTGACCGACGAGCAGCTCGTCGGGCGGTCCGTCGACGAGATCAACCAGGATCTGCCCGACGGCTGCATGATCGCGCTCGTGACCCGCGACGGGGAAAACACGGCCCCATCGGGGGACATGGAGCTGTCGATGGGCGATCACCTGACGATCATCGGGCCGAGACCGGGCGTCATGGAGGCCATCGACTGGCTCCACCCCCACGATTGAGCCCCGTCAGTGGCCGGGAGGTCACGATTCCACATCGACACCGGGTCCGGCGCGATCTTCGGCAGGAACCGCCATCTACCGGAACAAGAAACGGGGGAGCGTGAGCTGTTCGGTCCGGTCGGTCGGCCCCTCGAGGAACGACGGCCGGGAGAGGGCCGCCGGCAGATCGAGTTGCGATCGGGAGACCGACACGGACTCGAAGGCGTCGGGATCCGCTTCGCGCTCGACGACGAGTTCCTCCCAGACCGCCCACTCCGGATCGCCGGGCTCGAATTCGGTTCCCGAGGTGCCGGCGTCGAGGCCCCGATCCGCGATGTGCTCCCGAGCTCGGCTCTGTCCCTCCTCGAAGGCGATCTGGATGAGTCCCCGGTGGTGGGCCCGCTGGAGGCGCTCGTACTCATCGGGATGCTCGACGCCGAGAGCCGAATCGACGCCCAGCGCGAAGGCCCGGAACATGGCCGTCTCCTGGTCCAGTTCCTCCCAGTCCCCCTCGAAGTGTCGGTCGTACATCTATCCGCCCTCGAGAGTGCGGTCGGGATGGACCTGGATGCCCGCGTCGGTGAACTCGACCGGGTGCATGTCACAGTCGATGGGCGTGCCCCGCATCTTGATCAGCTGGACGGCGCGGGTCATCCCGCCCCCCTCCAGGAAATTGTGGAAGAACACGACGCCGTGGGCCAGGTAGTGCTCGTTCGAGTAGGCGGTCGGATCGGTCATCTCCGAGATCAGGAGGAGGGTCGTGTCCGTGGCCTTGAGCCGCGTGATGAAGTCGGTGAGTTCGGCCTCGGGATCCTCGACGAAGTGCTCGAGGAGCATCGTCGAGTCGATGACCGCCCGGTCGGCCCCGAGTTCCGCGAGCATGGCCGGGACGCGGTTTCGCAGCCCGCCGGCGGAGCCATACTGGGTCAGGGACTGCCGGGCGGATTCGTCGGTGAGGTCGAGGAACCTCGTGTTCCCGGCGCGCATGGCCTTCTCGAAGCCGAAGTCAAAGGAGGCCATGTCCTGGATCAGTTCGCTCCGGGTCTCGTGCATCGTCACGTAGACACACTCCTCGCCGCGGCGGGCCCCCTCGGTGAGAAACTGGGCGGCGAAGGTGGTCTTGCCGCTTCCGGGCGGCCCGCTGACGACGTAGAGCCGGTCTCGCGGAAGACCGCCGGAGAGCAGTTCGTCCAACCCCGGACTCCCAGTCGAAGCGCGAGAGAGACGGGACATGGGCCCGCTTCACGGCGGGGCCATATCAATCTGTGAGGTCGCCCGGCGGCAACCGTGATCCGACCGCGGTGGCCGGCCCGTTCCACACCGGCTGTCGAGGGGACCGGGCGGCCAATTGCCGTCCGGCTCTCACTGTGCGTGGCCGATCGGACCGGGCGGGGCAAGCACACGCGGACAGGGGTCTTCGAAGGTCTTATACGCGTACTCGGTCTGACTGTTCAGTAGTACCTATGTCCGAAAAGCCGGCCTCCATGTACCGGGACATCGACAAGCCGGCGTATACGCGCCGCGAATACGTCACCGGTATCCCGGGCTCGAAGATCGCACAGCACAACATGGGCGACCTCGACGCGGATCCCGAGGAGTATCCCGTCCAGATCTCGCTGATCCCCGAGGAGACCTCCCAGATCCGCCACGGCTCGCTCGAGGCGGCCCGCCTCTCGGCGAACCGCCACCTGATCAAGGAGCTCGGCGAGGGCAACTACAAGATGATGCTCCGGAAGTTCCCCCACCAGATCCTTCGGGAGAACAAGCAGGCGACCGGCGCCGGCGCGGATCGGGTCTCCGACGGCATGCGCCAGGCCTTCGGCGTTCCGGTCGGGACCGCCGCACGGGTTCACGCCGGCGAACAGCTCCTCACCGCCTGGTGTTCAGTAGACCAGGCACCGGTCGTCAAGGAGGCCTTCCGCCGCGCATACAACAAGATCACCCCGCCCAGCAGTATCGACGTCGAACGCGGCGAAGAACTGCTCATTTCCTGAGACGGCTTCGAGTCCGGCCCGGTACGGTGACGGGTTTTGGCGATCCGGGACAGCCTCGGCTTCCGCACTCGAAACCCCACCGGAACGCACTCGAATGGCGACGACCGACGCGAGCGAAACGTCCGATGAAACCACAACGCGCTCGATGACGGCCCGTCGATACGGGCCCCGTTACTCGATGTCGACGTCGGTGGCCGAGCGGGCGCGATCGAAGGTGACCTCCAGGACGCCGTTGTTGTACGTGCCCGATCCGGATTCGGGGTCGACCGGGGCCGGCAGAGCGACCCGGTCGTCGTAGTGGCGGGTATCGGTCTCGGCGCTCACCGAAACGTACTCCCCGTCGCTCCGGACGGAGATGTCAGACCGCTCCACGCCGGGCAGGTCGGCGACCACCCGGATCTGACCGTCGTCCTCGTAGACGTCGATGTGGGTGGAATTCGTCGGGCCGGGACCGCCCTGCTGGACGGGGCCGTTCTGCGGTCCGCCGGTGCCGACCATGTCGTTCATCATCCGCTCGATCTCCCGGAAGATGTCGTCGAATGGATCGTTGCGATCGTCGTTCATGGATGGGGATTGGCCATCGTCGGGGATAAGGATTCGGGACGGCGGAACTAGGTCAACAGGTCGATACGGTCGAATCAGCAACTCTCCCGCTCCAGTCACGCTGGGGTATGGATCAACGTCGGCTCTTCCCGACTGCTCAATGGGGCCCCTGTACGCGAGAGGTCACTCGAGGCCGAGGGCCTCGTTCGTGCGGGCCATACTCGTCTCGGCGTCCTCGTGTTCGAGGACGGCACGGATCGCGTCGACGTTCTCGGGGACCACGTCCGATTCCTGGTGAATCGCCTGAAAGAGGTAGAGTTCGCCGTCCTCGACGGTGATCGACTCGCCCCAGATCGCGTTCTCCCAGAAGTCCCCCCGGGGCCGGCCCCTGTCCTGGGCGTACTCCTTGACGTCGGCGGTGCCGGTGAAATCCCGATCCCCGGGGAGCACGGCGAGGCGGGGTTCGGATTCGAGGCGATCCCGGACGGACTCGGCGTCGGTCGCGGATTCGAGGGCGACGTTCACCGAGTGCATGTGCATCAGCGTCGCCGGAACCTTCAATCCGAGCGTGTCGATGTCCAGGTCGGGGTAAATCGTCCGCACGTCCGGTCCGTGGTGAGAGGGCAGGGTCGTGGGATCGGGCAGGATGTCGTTAATCGGGCCGCGACCGCTCTGGGCGGGATCGCCCCCGCGGCGGACCAGCGTGGCCCGGACCCGGTCGATGCCGTATCCCTCCTCGAGCGGGGCGATCAGCCGGGCGAGCCCGGTCGTGTTACAGGAGACCACGCGCACGTAGTCGGCCCCGGCCGCGGCCCCGAAGTTCGAGCGGGCGTTGAAGCTCGCGTTCACGAGGTCGTCCGATTCCCCGCCCTGGAAGATGGCGGGCGTCCCGTACTCCTCATAGAGGGCCTTGTTCTCGGCTCCGACGCCGGATGGGGTCGCATCGACCACGACGTCACTTTCCTCGACGAGGTCCGCGACGGGCCCGGCCGTCTCCAGCCCCGCCTCCTCGAACTGGTCGGCGCGGTCCGGGATGGCCGTATAGAGGTCATACCCCGACTCGACGGCCACTTCGGCCTCGTAGTTCGGTCGGGTCTTCGCCACGCCCAGGACGGCCATGTCGGGCTGGCGAGCGACCGCGTCGGCCACCCGCTTCCCGATGGTCCCGTAGCCGTTGATGCCCACCTGAATCATTCCTGTCCGGGAGTCGGCCCGCAACCGGGAAAACCGTTTCGAGACCACCGATCGGAGCGTAAGGGCTAACTCCCGAGTCGCCGATCAGCCGACATGGAACTCGCATCCGGTGCCGAGACGGCGGTCCACCAGTGTCTCGACCTCCACCCCGAGGAGAGTTGTGCGATCGTGACCGACGACGAGCGGTTGTCGATCGGCCGGGCCCTCTACGAGGCGGCCGCCGCGGTGACCGAGGACGCCGTGCTCCTGACCTACCCGCCCGGCGACGAACACGGCGAGGAGCCGCCGGACCCGGTGGCCGGGGCCATCGCGGCGAGCGACGCCTTCCTCGCGCCCACCACCAAGAGCATCAGTCACACCCGGGCCCGGAGCGACGCCACCGATGCAGGGGTTCGCGGGGCGACGCTGCCGGGCATCACCGAGGCCATCTTCGAACGGGGGCTTGACGCCGACTACGACCGGATCAAAGCGACCTGCGAGCGGGTCCACGAGGCGGTGGCCGGGGCCGAGGAGATCAGGGTGACCAGTCCCGCGGGCACCGACATCGTGGTCGAACCCGGCGACCGCGAGTGGCAACTGGATACCGGGAGCGTGCAGGAGCCCGGCACGTTCTCGAACCTGCCCGCCGGCGAAGTGTTCCTCAGTCCCGAAACGGCGACCGGTCGGTACGTCGTCGACGGAACGACGCAACCGTACGGGCTGCTCGAAGAGGGACAGACCCTCGCCTTCGAGGTCGAGGACGGGTACGTCACGGACATCGAGGACGACCGGATCCGGGAAACCGTGACGGGGGCCGCCGAGGCGGTCGGCGAGTCGGCGTACAACCTCGCGGAACTCGGCATCGGCACGAACGCCGCCGTGTCCGAACTGGTCGGGTCGGTCCTTCTCGATGAGAAGGCCGCCGGCACGGTGCACTTCGCCATCGGGGACGACGCCGGCATCGGCGGGGACACCGACGCGCCGATCCACCTGGACGGCGTGATCCGCGAGCCGAGTGTCACCGCCGACGGCGAGGAGATCGAACTGCCCGCCCCGAACGCGGCGGACATTTAGGTCCCGGGCCGCTACGCCGGCATATGAACGACACGCCGGATCGAATTGCGGTTCCCTGCCCCTCGTGTTCGCCGGACCGTGAGACCGCCCACGAGGTGCTCGCCTCGGGGGGCGGCCAGTTGACGGTGCGCTGCACCGAGTGCGACCACGTCCACAAGGTCACCCCGGACGGGGCGGAGACCGTCGAGCGCCGGGTCGTGGTGTCCCAGGACGGCGAATCCCTCACGGCGACCGTCGCGGTTCCGGCCGACGAACGGGTACGGGTCGGCGAGGAGTTCATCGTCGAGACCGGGGAGGCGATCATGCAGGTGCGGATCACGGATCTCGAAACCGGCACGGAGACACGCGTCTCGACTGCGGAGGCCGGGGACGTCGAGACCTTCTGGACCCGGGCGGTCGACAACGTCAGCGTCGACGTGACCCTCCACCCCCGAGCGGGCGACCCCGATGACACCCGGAGTCTGACGGCCTACGTCCCCGGGGACTTCGAATTCACCATCGGCGAGACGGTCTCGCTGGGCGAAGACGAGTTCGAAGTGACCAACATCCACGTCCGGGAGACGGCCATCGATCGCTATCCCTTCGAGAAGCTTGGCGACGCGGGCGACACGGTCGAGGCGAAGGACGTCAAACGGGTCTACGGGTACGAGGAGGGGACCGGCCGGGCCTGGTCGGCCTGGTGAGCCCCACCACACGCCTTTTTGCCCTTCACCCGTAGTGAGAGGCATGGAGTTCGCGGCGGTCCGGGAGGAGATGGTCCAGAGCCTGGAACACGACACGAAAGGCGTCGTGGAGTCCGCCCCCGTCGGGGCAGCGATGCGGGCGGTTCCGCGCCACGAGTTCGTCGACGCCGAGCACCGGGCCTACATGGACCAGTCGTTCACCCACCGGGGTACCACCGTTCTCGCCCCGAGCCTCGTCGGCCGGCTGACCGAAGCCCTCGCCCCCGTTCCCGGCGATTCGGTGCTCGTGGTCGGGTCTGGAGTCGGCTACACCGTCGCGGTGCTTGCGGAGATCGTCGGCGCGAAACACGTACAGGCCCTGGACATCAGTCGCGACCTGGTCCTTGACGCCCGACGGAATCTCGAGAAGACGGGATACGGTGACGTGCTGGTCGATTGTCGCGACGGAGCCGATGGCCTGCCGGAGTACGCGCCGTTCGACCGGATTCTCATCGAGGCGGCCGTCGCCGACATCCCCGGGGAACTCACCGACCAGCTCGCCACGGCGGGGCGCCTCGTGGCCCCGGTCGGTCCGGGCGAGCAGCGGCTCCTCGCGGTCGAATCCGGCGAGACCGTCGCGGACTTCGGTGCGGTGGGGTTCCAGCCGCTCTTGGTCGACGGCGAGCAGACAGGGGCCGTCACGCGAAATCGGACCCGCCGGGAGGACCGGGAGTTCGCAGCCCGGGCCCACGAGCGACGGCGGGGCTGGGAACAGGACTGGATCGAGTGGGACCGGTGCTGATCAGACCCCCGAGGCCAGCACCGTGATCTCGCTGTTCCCCCGGCGATCCATGTAGTTCGAGCCCGCCGGGGGTTCGACGTCGATTCTGAGAGAGCCCTTCGCCTGGTTCGGTCCCAGGATCGGGTCGATCCGGACGGTCGCGGTGCCGTCGGGACCGGTCGTCGCCACGGCCATCGTCTCCAGCGAGGCCGTCCCGCTCTCGATGACGATCGTCGCGCCGGCGACCGGGGCGTCGTCGCTCCCGATGGCAGTGAGTTCGACGGTCTGGGACTCGGGGCCGATCACGTGTGGTTCGGGTTTGACGTCGAGTTCGGCCACCGCGAAGGATTCGACCCCGGAGATCATGTTCAACATCACCGACAGGGCGGCGACCCCGACCACGAACGCGATGATGAGTCGGACCGGAAGCCCCTCGATGCCCCGCTCGTCTGCAGCCAGTCGTTGAAACCACGACATGGGCCCGATTGGACCGGTCACCGCACATAAACCTCCGGGCGAACCTTTAGTCGGGAGTACAGCCGAAGCCCGGACCGTGTCTCACGTACTGGGTCGCACGGCGGACGACGGGCCGACAGTCGATCTCGGGACCTTTCTCGCCCGGGACGGCAGCGCGGGCGCGCCAGTTGCACTCGATCTCGATCGTCCGCACGTCTCGCTGTTCGCGGGCAAGCGGGGGTCGGGAAAGTCATACACGCTTGGGGTCCTGGCCGAGGGGATCGCCGCAGCGAGCGGCGTGACCGGCGTGGTGATCGACCCGATGGGGGTCTTCGCCGGACTGGCAGACGGGGCTGCGGCCACCGTGGTGGAGGCCCCGACCGTCGCCGCGAGCGCGATAGAGCCCCGCGATTGGTGTGCGCTCCTGGCCCTCGATCCGACGAGTGACGCCGGCGCCTTGCTCTGGCAGGTCGCGGAGGCGGCGACGTCCATCGGGGAGATGCAGGCCGCCGTCGCGAGAGCGGAAGTTCCACAGGCGGTACGCACAGCGGTGGCGAACCACCTGGAACTGGCGGCCAGTTGGGGGGTGTTCGACCCGGCGGGGCTGGACGCCGAGACGCTCTTCGATCCGACGGTGACGGTACTCGATGCCACCCGGCTCACGGATCAGGCCCTCGCGGTGTTGACCGCAGCGGTGGCTCGAACGCTCTACGAGACGGCCGTCTCGGGGTCGATCCCGCGGCTCCCCTGGCTCATGATCGACGAGGCCCAGGCCGTCCTCGACGGCATCGCCGAGCGGCCGCTCCGGACGATTCTGACCCGGGGACGACACCCGGGAGTGAGTCTCGTCCTCGCGACACAGCGGCCTGCCGTGTTGCCGCCCGTGGCCGTCTCGCAGGCCGACGTGTTGCTCTCCCACCGGCTGACTGCGACTTCGGACATCGACGCCCTGGCGGCCGCTCGCCCGACCTATCTCGAGGAGTCGATCCGTGATCGGCTTCCCGATGGCGTCGGCGAAGCTGTCGTGATCGACGACGCCACCGAATCGGCCGTTACCGTGCAAGTCAGAGCCCGCCGAACGACACACGGGGGAGATTCGCCGCGGGCAAGATCAAAATGTGTAGTTGAATGACCATCGATGAAAGGTATATAAATTTGATATAATTAATTCCAAACTGATTAGTATGAGGAACAATAACTGATGTTGAATGAAAAAATATGCTAAACCTATGCAACATAGCATAGAGAATTATGGAAAAGAATACAATATATGAAAAGAATAAAAATAAATATAGTCCAATATTTTGTTATGATATTTATTATATTAATTATCTCTTCCACATTTCCTGGAGGAGCGACTATTTTACAAAGTGATTCAACTCAAGCAAGCCGTTCTTCGTGGAACGAATCAGTTAGTACTGGAGGACATCTACGAGTTACAGTTAAAAGTGAAGATAATATTTTGATTAAACCAAAAACAATGAACCAGACAATTCAATTATCTAATAATTCAAATTACATATATGCAAATAAGGAAGAAGGCCTACAAGGATATCAACCCGGAGATGATATATTCAAGAAAAAGACAATAATTTCAATAGAAGAAGGCAGACAAAACTCATACTCCTCTACATTCTCTAAAAACCATATCTATATTGACGATCCTCAAGCTAAAGGAAACGTCTCAGCATTTGAAAAGGGTGATGACATATATAAAATATCACATATAAAAGAATCCGCGCAGATATTAGAGGAAGGGGTTAAATATAAACCACCGAGAAGCAACATTAAATACCTCTCTTTGAATAACTCTGGAAAATATTTGGAAGAGTTTTCCATCATACAAAGTGAAGATCACATACTAGGGATGAATGATACTATAATAATGAGAGGTAAAAAGAAAGTATTACTAAATTTATCAGATAGTGGTTTCCAAATATGGGAAGATGACAATTTTTTACCAGGATATGATGCTGTAAAAGGGAATTATGGAGAAATTATTTATCAGAGTGGAGGAGATGGTTATATTGACCCAGGAGAAGACATAAGAAAAGTTAAAACAATCATTACTACGAAAAGAGATCAAAATCTGACTACTATAGATATAGGCCTAGGGAACGTAACTTTAGTTGAAGAGGGAGACCCTGATATCGGATTCAAGCTGAGAGATTTTAGTTCAAAACCAACAATTAATGAGATAGATTTAGATGAATCATCTGTAGGATCATTTGACCAGGGGGATATAATCGTAATAGATACAGATAGTAATGAAATTTTTAATAAAAATGAAGATATAGTAATAAATGGAGATATACGAGATAAAACAGCATATACAGGACCAGGAATAGAAGGGAAATGGACGAGTGGAAGATCATATACAGGCACCGAATTTGTAATATATGATGGAATAAATTCAAAAGTTGATCTATTCTTTTCTAAAGACGGATTAACAATTGAAGACAAACCTCACATTGAAAATATTAACGGACAATTAAAATATTATTCTACCAATGATACTAATCCTGGATATCAGAAATCAATTGATGGATTATACATAGATATTGGAAATAATAATGTGACATCTGGTACGAATACTGATTTAAGACTAACTCATTTTACTGAGATCTATTCTGAAAATACGATTGTACAATCTTCAGACCTGGACTCCAATTTATCAGTTGTAAATTTCGGATTAGAAGATAAACTACTAGATACAAATAAAAATAGCCAATTTAATATAGGAGAACCAATAATAAAATCTGTCAACTTGAAATTGGATAGTGATGATCAGCCAGTCGTAAATGGTACATTAGATATCCTATCAAAAATGGAAAAAACAAAATCTAGAATAATATTAATGGAAGGTAATGGACCATATAACGCCAATACTCCACTAATTCGGCTAAATGCGATTTATGAAGGGAAGAGCCAAAAATATAACACAAACAATATATCAAGAAACAAATATTTAGTACTCAACTCATTCCCGAAGGGAAAAAGAGACATAGTAGTATACAATTCCAAATTTCAAAGTTTTTCTGATAATTCAGGAATAATGCTACTAGAGAGAATTAAACTCACACCTCCAACAGATTTTGCGGCAAATCAAAGTATCGATTTAAATGAATTCGCGCAAAATATAGGAGGATTTGTAAAAAAGGAGAAATTACAAAATGACTCTGGAATCTACCGCGAAAACGACACCGATACCGTCGGACCGAATACCTTCGGAGATAGTC
>JBDGTI010000066.1:0-15148 GCA_042216995.1 Halodesulfurarchaeum sp. | reverse complement strand
GGGTTAGAAGTCCGACGCTCTATCCGGACTGAGCTACGTGCCCTCGCGTACGGGTTCGGCCCCCGACGTAATATGTGTTACACTCCGCCGGCACGGAGCGGAACCGAAAAGACCCGGCCGCCCCTAGGCGGGCGTAATGACTGTCATCGGCATCGTCGGCCTGCCTGGAAGCGGCAAGAGCGAGGCCGCGACCGTCGCCCGCGAACTCGGCGTCCCCGTCGTCACGCTGGGGGATGTCGTGCGTCGCGAGACCGAAAAGCGGGGTCTGGACCCCGGCGCCGACCACGGCCAGGTCGCCCAGGACCTCCGCGAGGAGGAGGGCGAGGCGGCCATCGCCGACCGGGCGCTCCCGGAGATTCGGGCGGCCCACGCCGACCACGGCGTCGTCGTGATCGACGGGATCCGCTCCGGACCGGAGGTCGAACGCTTCGAGGAGGCCTTCGGGGCGGACTTCCGCCTGGTCGCGATCACCGCCCCCGACGAACTCCGCGCCGAGCGCCTCTCCGTCCGGGACCGGGACTCCGGGGCCGGGGACGGCGGGGAGACACTCGCCGACCGGGACGAGCGCGAGCGCGGCTTCGGGCTCGAGGACGCGATGGACCGGGCCGACCTGGAGATCGAGAACGACGCCTCCCTGTCGGCCTATCGCGAGGCCGTCCGCGAGGTTCTCGAGGACGAAATCGAGGGCTTCGTCTCCCGGATCGACGTCGAGATCGAGGCCCCGATCAACGAGACCGAGGTCGCCGACCGGGTGGCAGCGGCCGTCGAGACGCTGTTCCCCGAGGCCGATATCACGGTCGATCCGGACCGCGTGCTTGCCACCAGCCACAGCCTCGCCCACGTCCGGGAACGGCTCTTCGAGCAGCGTATCCTCGACACCGCCCGCGGGGTCTTCCTCGATCGGGCCGGACCCCGGGGCTTTTCCTTCGAACTGAAGAAGGCGGCGGCGCTCGAGGACGTGGTCAACTTCTCCGTGGGCCCGCCGGACGAACTCGGCTCGATCGAGGTCGCGGTGACCGTCCACGATCCCGGCGTGGCGGCGTTCATCGATCACCTGGCGCCCGCGACCGAGGACGGAACGCCCCCATCAGAGGTTCGATGAACGCTGAGGGACCCCGGCCGAGATCAGGCGAACACAGAGACGGCGAGAAAGAGCGTGATGACCCCGAAGACGTCCGCGAGTACCGTGACGACCGGGATCACCACGTCGTCGGGATCCAGTCCGATTCGATACGCGCCGTAGGTCATAAGCACCGTCGCCAGGACGGCCACGACCGCCAGTCCCAGCCCGCTGGTGGTCGAGATGAGAAGCACCCGCCAGAGCGGCAGGACCACCCGCCCGGTCAGGAGCGCGAGGAGCCAGGCTCCGGCACCCACGAGGGGAAACAACGTGAGCGCGAGTGCCAGGGTCGCCAGCGAGTGGCCGGCGAGCTGGTCGTCCGTGGGCCGGAAGGAGAGCGTGCCCAGGTGAAAGGCCGTGGAGAGCCGGGAGGCAAGCAGGCTCCCCAGGTTGCCCGCCGTGCCGATCGTGACCGGGACCAGAATCAGGAGCGTTGGATACCGATACAGGGTCGCCTCGAAGGAGCCAAGGAGCAGGCCGGAGCCGACGGCGATCGCCGTGAGCACCAGGAGTGTCGGCAACGTCGCCCGGGTGATCCCGCGGACACTCCAGTTGCCGCCGGCGATCGGCTGCATTAGCCTCCCCCGACGACCAGTCTGACCGCGAACAGCAGGAAGGCGATGCCAATGACGTCCCCGGTCGTCGTCACGAGCGGCCCGACCAGCGTGTCCGGATCGATCCCGCGCCTGAATCCGAGGAACATCACGCCGAGCACGACCACGGTCAGCGCCAGCCCCGAGAGGAACGCGGCGAGCAGGGCGATCCCCAACAGCGTGGAGAGGGGGGCGACAGGCTGCCCGAGGGCGACCAGCGTCCCGGCCGTCAGGACCGCGGCCAGGCCGCTCGCGATCAGGTTGTTCGACATCGCGGCGGTCACGGCGGCCTGCATGCGGCGGTCCTCCCGGTCGAGTTCCGGCTCGACGATCCCCTGGTGGAGCCCCGAGGCGATCCGGGCGGCGAAGGCGCCATAGACGTTCCCGCGGGTCGCCAGCAGGGCCGGCACCAGCACGAGCAGGCCGCGCACCGCCTCGAGGTCGCGTCTCATGCCCACGAGCACCAGGCCGGCGAAGAGCCCGCCGACCGCGCTGACCAGAAGCGGGCCCAGCGCCTCGCGATAGGCCGATCGGGCCAGCGAGGCGACAGTCATCGTGGGGTACCTCGACCGGGGCAGTCAAAAAAGCGTGCCCCTCACCCGAGCGGCCCCATGTCCCCCAGGTCGCCGCCGGGGCCCCCGCCGCCCTGCATCTGCTTCATCATCCGCTCCATGTCGGCGTCGCCCATGCCCTGGAACTGCTTGAGCGCCCGGGACATCGTCCGGTACTGTTCGAGGAGTTCCCGCACGTCCTCGACGTCGGTTCCGCTGCCCGCCGCGATGCGTTTCGACCGGCTCGCGCCGATCTGTCGCGGGTTCTCGAGTTCGTCCTCGGTCATCGAGTCCATGATGACCTCGAAGACCCGCATGCGCTCCTGGGTCATGTCCATGGCGTCGTCGGGCAACTGGTCCATCATGCCGCCCCCCATGCCGGGAATCATGTCCATGACCTGCGAGAGCGGCCCCATCCGGTCGAGTGCCTGCATCTGATGGCGCATGTCCTTCAGCGTGAACTCCCCCTCGAGCATGTCCTCCGGGTCCCAGTCCTCCTCCTCCTCGGCCTCGGTCTCCTCCATCGCCCGCTCGACCCGCTCGGTGAGCTGCTTGAGGTCCCCCATCCCCAGCAGCCGGGAGATGAACCCGGAGGGTTCGAAGCGTTCGATGTCCTTGACCGTCTCGCCGGTCCCGAGGAAGGCGATCGTCGAGTTCGTCTCGTTGACGGCCGTCAGCGCCCCGCCGCCCTTCGCGGTCCCGTCGAGTTTGGCGATGGCGACCCCGTCGATGCCGATGGCGTCGTCGAACCGCTGGGCCTGCTCTTTGGCCCCCTGACCGATGGCGGCATCGAGCACCAGCAGGTTCCGGTCCGGTTCGACCGCGTCCGCGATGGCCTCGATCTCCTCGATCAGGTCCTCCTCGAGGGCGTGACGACCGGCGGTGTCGACGATGTGCACGTCGGCATCCGCAGTGGCGTCGAGGCCATCCCGGGCGATCTCGACCGGGTCATCGGCGTCGGGGTCGCCGTAGAACTCGACCTCGGCCCGCTCGGCCATCTCCTTGCCCTGGTCGTAGGCGCCCGGACGGAAGGTGTCGGTCTGGATGACTGCCGGACGGAGCCCCTTCTTCGAGAACCACCAGGCCATCTTAGCGGCCGTGGTGGTCTTTCCCGATCCCTGGAGCCCCGCCAGGAGGATCGTCTGCTCCTCGAGGGGGATCTCCGTTGACTCGCCCACCAGGTCGACCAGTTCCTCATAGACGATCCGGAGGACGTGATCCCGGGCGGTGGTGCCGGCCGGCGGGTCCTCCTCGAGGGCGCGCTCGCGGATGGCGTCGGAGAGGTCCATGACCAGACCCGTGTCGACGTCGGCCTGGAGCAGCGACCGCTGGATCTGGGTGACGACCTCATCGACGTCCTCCTCGCTGATGCGGGATTTCCCCCTGAGGTCGGAAAGGGTCGACCGGAGCGAACTCCCGAGGTCATCGAGTACCATCGTTCTACCCGGTAGTAGGCCGGGCGAGCGGTAAATGTCTAACCGTCCGCGCCACCGGGTGCGGGGGTACATTCAACCCTGCCCCCGCCCAAGTCAGTCTGTGTCACCGCCGATCCACGTCACCGAGTCGCTCCTCGCAGTCCTGCTCGAACTCGCTGCCGACGCGGAGCCGCGGGCGGCGAACGTCCCGCTCGTGGCCACGGCGGCCGGCGATCTGGTACCCCGGGCGGATCGGGACGGGGAATGGGCCGAACGGGCTGGGGACGGAGAGCGGGCCGAACGCGACGCGCCGGCGGTCCGGCAGCTCGCCGACGTGGCCCCCGAGACGCCGGTCTTCTCCGATTTCTACTTCCCCGACGTCGGCCGGTCGCTCGACTTCGTCTTCGGCGTGGACCTGGGGACGCCGGCGGGCCAGACCCACGGCCGATTTCTCTCCCACCCGGAGGGGGACCCCGAGTTGTCCGTTCGGGACGACCTGCACGCGACGGTCCTGGTCGCGGTCCCGCCCTGGACGCCGGCCTCGGTCACGGCCTTCGACCGGGACAGCACCGAACGCGAGATCCTGCTCGTCGCGGCCCGGTCCCCGGAGCCCGCTCGCGGGGGAGCTACTGGTGGGTGAACAGCATCGGCTTGTCCTCCGAGGTCCGGGAGACACAGATGTCAAGCGGCTCCGAGAGTTCGAGGCTGGTGCTCTGGCCGGTCACGACCACCAGGTCCGCAAAGGGCTTCTCGCAGACCGGACACGAGATCGAGGTGGTGTTCTGATAGCGCTTCATCGAGTCGGTCTCCTCCCGGGGGGTGAGGTAGCTGACCAGCTCGTCGTAGTCCTCCATACGGGGGAATCACGGGAGCGGGGGAGAAAGCGTTTCGGCCCGATCTCACTCGCCGAGCAACTCCTCGACGAGGGCCTCCGGGTCGAATTCCCTGAGGTCCTCATAGCCCTGCCCGGTGCCCAGGAAGAGAATCGGGGCCCCGGTGACCGACGCGATGGAGATGGCCGCGCCGCCGTTGGTGTCGGCGTCGGCCTTCGTGAGAATCGTCCCGTCGATGTCCGCGGCCTCGTCGAACTCCCTTGCCCGGTTGACCGCGTCCTGTCCGGCGACCGATTCGTCGACGAAGATGGTCAGATCGGGCTCGACGACCCGGTCGATCTTCGCGAGCTGGCTCATCAGGTCGTCGCTGGTGTGAAGCCGGCCGGCCGTATCGCCAAGCACCACGTCCACGTCGTTGGCCTCGGCGTACTCGACGGCGTCGTAGATCACCGCCGCCGGGTCCCCGCCCTGTTCGTGGCTGATCAGCGGGCGGTCCAGCCGGTCGGCGTGGGCCTCGATCTGCTCGTTGGCCCCGGCCCGGTAGGTGTCGCCGTTGGCCAGCACCGAGGAGAATCCCCGCTCTTCGAGGTACGCCGAGAGCTTCGCGATGGTCGTGGTCTTGCCGACGCCGTTGACCCCCGTGAAGATGATGACGCCCGGCTTCTCGGTGTCGGCGACCCGCTCGACGAAGTCGAACTGGCCGACCGAGACCACGTCGAGCAACGCGTCTCGCAGGGCCCCCTCGATGAGTTCGTCGGTGCTCTCGACGAGGCCCTTCCGCTCGCCGACGAGTTCGGCCTCGATACCGTCCAGTAGCTCCTCGGCGACCGACATCTCGACGTCGTTCTCCAGGAGGGCCATCTCCAGCTCCCAGAGGGGGTCTTCGAGGTCCTCGGCGTCGAGGATGACCTTGCCCGTCGCCAGGGACTTCGCCCGGTCGGAAAACGAGGGGCTGTCGGTGTCGGATGAGGGGGCCTCGGTGTCGGGTTCCTCGGCCGGATCGGCCGTTTCGGGGGCCGCAGCGTCCGCCGGGGTCTCTGCCTGTTCTTCGGCGACGTCCGCGGCCTCCTCCCGGAACTGCCCCAGCTTCTCCTTCAGCCCGTCGAACATGTCCCTACTCCTGCTCGTCGCCCTGCTGCATCTGGGCCTGCTGCTGGAGCATCTGCTGTTGGGCCTGCTGGGCCTGCTCCTCGAGCTGGCTCTCCTGCTCGTCGAGCTGGGACTGCTCCTCGCGCAGCTCCTCGATGCGGTCGTCGAGGCGTTCCTTCTTGGTTTCCAGGGTTTCTGCGGCCTGGTCGCGGTCCTCGGTCGCCGCGAAGTCCGCGCCCAGGCTCACGACGATCTCGTCTGCCTCCTCGATCGTGGCCCGGACGTAGGCGTCGCCGCCGAGCGGGACGTGGACGGTCCCGCCGGTCTCGATCACGTCGAGGGCCTCGATGGCCTCGTCGATCTCCCGTTTCTCGTCCTGGAGGGATTCGATCTCCGCATCGAGCTCCTCGCGTCGCTCTTCGATTGCCTGCATCTCCTGCTGTAGCGCCTGAAGCTGACCGCCGCCGCCTCCTCCGATACTCATAGAAAATGAGCGGGCTCTGAGCGGGAAGTATCTTCCTACTCGGGCTCGATGTATCCAAGCGCGTCCTCGATCCGTCCCAGCTCCGGGCCCGTGGTGTCCTGGCCCACGACGTAGCCAGCGTCGTTGGCGACGAGCCCGGATCCGACGAGCGGGCCGCCGTAGTTGACCGTGCCCACGTCCGCGGGCACCGAGAGCGCCGATGCCACGGCGTCGAGCTCCGCGTCGGTGGCCTGGGGGTGACAGAGGACGCCGCGATTGGTCGCGACTGCGGCGGTGCCCACCGTCGAGACGCCGCCGATCTGTCCCTGGGTCACCGGGACGTCGAGCGTCTCGCGGACCCGCTCGACCGCGTCCGCCGAGAGTTCGGGGTGGAGGTACGCGCCGTGATCGTTGGCCAGGACCAGGTTGCCGGCGGCGTTCCGGCGGCCGGGGAGTGGCCGGACGGGGCGCTCGGTCGCCGATTCCAGGTGCTCGCGCTCCCGGTCGGTCGTTCGCTTGCTCACGAGGATTCCGTTCGCGTTCGCCGCGAGGAGCGCGCCGACGGTGCCGGCCCCGTCGATGGTGGTCTGGACGACCGCGGCGTCGAGTTCCCCCTCGAGGTCCCCGAGTACCGATTCCTCGAGGTCGGGTCGAGTGACGACGACCTCCGCCGTCGCGGCCACGTAGACCCCGACGTACGACGACCCGTAGAATGCAGTGCGAAGCACTCTCAGGGTTCGGCGTGTTCGGCCTCGACGACCGCAGTGCCCTCCTCCTCGAAGCGGGCCGCACGCACGCGGACGGTGCTCGGCGGGTTGGACCGACCCCGCTCCCAGACTGCTTCGTTGATCGAGGGATCCAGGCGGACGGCGTCCTCCGGGACGCTGAAGTGCTGGGCCAGATGCTCGCGCACGAGGGCCATGGCCTTGTCCCCGCGTTCGCTCGCGGACGATGCCTTGGCCTTCCGGAGGGGCACGGTGACGATGCGCTCCTCGAAGTCGCTCGCGCTCATCGTTACTCGTCCGTGTCACTTCGCCGCCAGTGGCGGCGCTTGGGGTTGCGCTGGGTGTCCTGGTCGGTCTTCATGATGACCCAGGCCGGCACGCGACTGTTCTGGCGGTCGAGCTTGGCCAGTCGCTTCTTCTTGGCCTTTGACTTCTTGCTCATGGTGGGCTGAGATACTGTCTCTACTCCTTAAAACGTTGTCCGTTTCCCCTCGGGCACTGTTCGGATGCGGGAGCAGGGCCAGGATCGGCCGGACACACAGCCGCCGCCTGGTGGATTGACCCTTACGGCGAAGTCTCCATCCGCAGGGAGGGCCTCCCGTGGCGAGCGGTAGTTCACAACGCCGTGACGCATCCTCGACCGAGAACAGGCGGAGGTCGTCGCGTTCTTCTGCGGCCTCGATCAGGCCCCGGGTGAAGCCGCTCCGCGAGAACGAGGAGGCCTCCGCTCAGATCTCGAACCCCGCGACGGTCTCATAGACCGGACCGTCCTCGGTCAGGACGCTCTCGGTCAGCCGCACTTCCTCGACGGTCATCTCGCCGACCGTGGGCGACAACTCGGCGAGGCGGTCCTGGACCAGGTCCTTCCCGCCGGCGTGGCGCATTCGCGCCAGCGTGACGTGGGGGGTGAACTCGTGATCCGCCGGGTCGAACCCCAGCTCGACGAGGTGCTCCTCGATCGGGGCCTGGAGGGCTTCGAAGGCCTCGTCTCCCTCGCTTACGCCCAGCCAGAGGACCTTGATGTACTCCGGGTCGGGGAACACGCCCAGCCCCTCGAAGGTGGCCTCGAAGGGCCCGACGTCGGCGGTCTCGACGGCGGATTCCAGGGCCGCGGTGATCTCCTCGACACGATCGGGATCGGTCTCCCCGAGGAACTTCAGCGTGAGGTGGGCCTGCTCCGGGTCGACGAAGTCGAGGCCCGACACCCCCTCGAACGCGGCCTGGAGGTCCGCGATCGGCTCGGCGAGTGCGCTCGGCAGATCGACGCTGACGAACAGGCGCATGTCCCGTTTTCGTGGGCCGGTGGCCTTAACCCTCCGACTCTCATACTCCTGCCCAATGACTGAGGACGACCACGAATTCTCCTCGGGACAGGGATTCGAGGAGCCCTACGAGGGCTTCGACCTGGACCCGCCCGAACTTGACGTCTCCGATCCGTCACAGGTCGACCCGGTGGACTCCCGGACCATCACCGACCTGCTCGACGACCGGAACGTCGCCGCCGACGAGGTCGATCCGGACGAACTCATCGACGTCGGCATCGAGTACATGTCCATTAACCGATATGAACAGGCCGTCGAGACCTTCGAGCGGGCCGCCCGCTACGCGGAGTCAGAGACCCGCGAGGCCGAGGCCTGGGTCAACAAGGGGATCGCCCACGGCGAACTCGAGGAGTGGGACGCCGCCGTCTCCGCCCATCGCGAGGCCCTACACGTCGAGGAGGACGGCGACTTCGCCGCCCTGGCCCACACGAACCTGGCCTACGCGCTCTGGGAGCGCGGCGAGACCGAGTCCGCCTTCCAGCACGCCGAGGACGCCGTTCGGGCCGACCGGCGGGTCCCCCAGGCCTGGTACAACCTCGGGTTCATCCAGGTCGAACAGGGCCGCCACGAGGACGCCCTGGAGTGTCTTGACAACGCCATCCGCCTGGGCTTCCAGGAGTCCTCGGTCTACGAGGAGAAGGCCCGGGCCCTCGAGGGGCTGAACCGCGACGAGGAGGCCGCCGAGATGCGCGAGACCGCCGCCGAGATGCAGGAGGCCGAGGAGGAGCGCCTGGTTCAGGGCGAATGATCCTCTCCGAGCGCCGGACCGATCGGGGCCTGCTCGTCACGGTCTGTGACCCCGACGTGCTGGGCGAGACCTTCGAGGACGGCTCGGTTTCGCTTTCGGTCACCGAGGAGTTCTACGGCGGCGAGTCGGTCGACCCCGAGGCGGTCGTCGACGCGCTCTCCCGGGCGAACGTCGCGAACCTGGCCGGGACCGACGCGGTCGAACTGGCCATCGAGGAGGGCTTCCTCGACGAGGACCGGGTGCTCGAGGTGGGGGCGACACTCCACGCCCAGTACCTCCGACTGTGATCAGGAGAACCGCGTGCTCGCGCCCAGACCCAGCGACGCGGCGCCGCCCAGGATCGTGGGCAGCCAGTAGGTCGCCGCCCGGTGGAGCAACACGGCGGCGGTCGCCAGCCCGCTTGTCACCGGCATCGTCGCCACGAGCAGGCCCACGAGGAGCGCCTCGATGGTCCCGAACCCGCCCGGGACCGGCATGAAGCCCGCGAGCTTGCCGACCGGAACCACGATCAGGAGCGTCGCCAGGGGCACCGGACCGCCCAGGCCCCACAGGGCGACCGAAAGGGCCCCCACCTCGAAGAACCACCCGACGATCGAGTAGAGCAGCGTCAGGCCGAGCGCGGTCCGATCGGCCGCCACCCGGCCGAGATCCGCGGTGAACGTCGAGAAGCGCTCCTGGGCCGCGTGGAGCAACCGCGCCGCGGTTTCGGGCAACCGATCGGCGAGGCGATGGACCCCACTCGTGATCGGGGCCTCGAGTTCCGCCACGATGGATCGCCGATACCGGTGCCCGAACCAGAGCAGTCCGGCGAGCAGGGCCGCGATGGTGAAGACCCCAAGGACCACCAGGGTGAGTTTCCGATTCGGGGAGAAGACTGTCACCGTCAGGATCGCCCCGGTGACCGCGATGCCGATCGAGGTGAGGATGTGCGCCGCGTCGACGGTCGCGATGGCGGCCAGCCCCGATTCGTAGCGCGTGTCGGTCACGCGGTTGATCACGTAGGCCGTGACCGGCTCCCCGCCGGCCTGACCGAAGGGGGTGACGTTGTTCGCGAACATCGCCGAGGCGTAGAGCAGGACTCCCTTCCGCCGTGTCACGCTGACGCCGAGCGAGCCCAGCACGATCCGCAGGGAGAGCCCCCAGACGGTGATCTGTGCCAGTCCGAACGCGCCGACCATCGCCAGGAGGCGCGGGCTCGCCGCCGAGAGGGCCTCGATGATGTGATCGATTCCGACGTACGAGAGAAGGACCCCCATCACCGCGAGCGAGCCGAATAGGCCGAGAACTGCGAGTTTTCGTCGCTCCATGCTCTCGGTCACCTGCCCCGGCGTCCGGGCGCGAACTCGGACGTGGCCCCCTCCGTCCCGGACGTGGCTCTCCGTCCCGTCATCATTTCACGCGGAGCCAGGGGACCTCGACGAGCGGCGGGATGTACGTCTCGATGTGGTGCTCCCAGACCCCCTGCTCGCCGAAGGCCTCGCCGTGGTCGGCGGTGACGACGACCTCGCCGTCGAGTTCCTCGATGAGTTCCTCGACCTCGGCCAGGGCCAGCCGGAGGTTGTTCTCGTAGTACTCACGCAGGGTCCCCTCGATGCCCCCGCGAAGCAGGTCCCCGGCGCTCGTCGCGTCGAGTTCCACGAGCATCCCGAGGCGCTGGGCCAGCTCGCTGTCGCCGAGCTTGGGTTCGATCCAGCGCCGGAACCGCCCCGAGAGGGTCTCCGGATCCGGCTCGTTCGCGTTCCCGGATTCGGGCACGTCGTCGAAGCCGGCCTTGATCCGCTTCATCTTCCGGCCGGTCCCCTCCTGGATGAACGGCGCGTGGGGCTGAAGGTAGTGGACGACCAGCCGCCCGTCGTAGCCGGACTTGAGGCGGTCGCGGGCCGCGTCGGTCACCGAGCCGGGGGCGACCGCGCCCAGTTCCTCGTCCCAGGCGTCCTGCCAGAGGTCGACGATGGTGTCGATGTGCTCGGTCGCGGTCCACTCGTACCCGGCGGAGGCCCCCCACTTGAGCTCGTTCAGCGGGATGCCGAGGCTGTTGATGAAGGGGTTCGCCGAGAGGTAGGTCAACTCGTGCTCGCCGGTGAAGGTGCGGGTCGCCCACTCCGGGGTCGCAGAGCCCGGGCTCCGGACCTTCTGGAGTTCGCCGTCAAGATACTCCTCGTAGACCCGCTCGAAGGTGTCATACCGGGCCGCGTCCAGCACGATGAGGTAGTCCCAGTCCGTTCCGACGACGTCCTGCTCCGGGAGTGAGTCGAGTTCGCTCATAGTGGTGTCGGGGTCTTGTCCGCGGCGGCGTTGCTCGAATTTCGGCGCTCGGCGGGTAAAGTATTGTGATGCGGGCTCGCAGTCCGATTCGGGCGTGCAGCCACCGAGAAACACTTGGGAGTCGGTCCCCAACTCGGGCCCAATGACTGCCACGGAACGATCGGGACTCGACGTCGAGGCCGTTCGCGCCGACTTCCCCATTCTCTCCCGGACGGTCGGGGAGGAGACGCCGCTGGTCTATCTGGACAACGCCGCGACGACCCAGAGCCCGGAGTCGGTACTCGCGGTGATGGCGGAGTACTACCGGACCCAGAACGCCAACGTCCACCGGGGGATCCACCAGCTCTCGATGGAGGCCTCGACCGAGTACGAGGAGGCCCACGACCGGATCGCCCGCTTCATCGGGGCGGCGGGCCGCGAGGAGATCGTCTTCACGAAGAACACGACCGAGGCGATGAACATCGTCGCCCAGGCCTGGGGCCGGGACCATCTCGGGCCGGACCGGGCCGTGGTGGTCACCGAGATGGACCACCACGCCTCGCTGGTGCCCTGGACCCAGATGGCCGAGCGGACGGGTGCGGAGATTCGACACGTTCCGACCGACGATCACGGCCGCCTGGACATGGATCGGGCCGCCGCGCTGATCGACGACGACGTCGAAATCGTGAGTGTCCCCCACGTCTCGAACACGCTTGGCACCGTCAATCCCCTCTCCCGCCTCGCCGATATGGCCCACGACCACGACGCACTCCTCCTCGGCGACGGGGCCCAGGCCGTGCCCACCCGGCCGGTCGACGTCGCCGATCTCGGGGTGGACTTCTATGCGTTCTCGGGCCACAAGATGGCCGGGCCGACCGGCATCGGGGTGCTCTACGGGCGCGAGGAACTGCTCGAGGCCATGGAGCCCTTCCAGTTCGGCGGCGGCATGATCGAGCGGGTCACCCTCGACGGGGCGACCTGGGCCGAACTGCCCTGGAAGTTCGAGGCCGGGACGCCCCCGATCGCGGAGGGCGTGGGCCTGGCCGCGGCCGCGGAGTACCTCGAGGAGTTGGGGATGGACCGCGTACAGGCCCACGAGGCGCAGATAACCCAGTACGCCCACGAACACCTCGCCGCCCGGGAGGACGTCACGGTCTACGGGCCGCCTCCCGGCGAGGACCGCGGCGGGCTCGTCTCCTTCTCCCTCGAGGGCGTCCATCCCCACGACCTCTCCTCGATCCTGAACGAGGCCGGCGTGGCCGTGCGTGCGGGCGATCACTGTACCCAACCGCTGCACGACAGCCTGGGCATCCCCGCCTCCCTGCGGGCCTCCTTCTACGTGTACAACACGACCGAGGAGGTCGACGTGCTCCTGGAGGGCCTGGACACGGCCCGGGAACTGTTCGCGTAGCTGACCGTTCGTCCCTTCAGGTCTCGAGTGCTCGCGTCGTCGGCCCACCCGTAGCACCCTTGTACGCTCGCTCTCCTATTCCGGGATAGTCATGAGCATGGGATCGGACATGTACCGCCAGCGGATCCTGGATCACTACAAGAATCCCCGGAACTACGGCGAACTCGACGCGCCGACCTTCAGCCACCGGGGGCACAATCCATCCTGTGGGGACGAACTCGTCTTCGACGTGAAACTCGCCGAGGACGGCGAGACCATCGAGACCGTGGCCTTCCACGGCGAGGGGTGTGCCATCAGCCAGGCCGCGGCGAGCATGCTCGGGGAGCGACTGCCCGGGATGACCCTCGGGGAGGTCGAGTCGATGGACCGGGAGGACATGACCGAGATGCTGGGCGGGGATATCAGCCCGATGCGGATCAAGTGCGCGGTGCTCGCGGAGAAAGTCCTCCAGGACGGGATCGATATCTACCGGGGCGATCGCGACGTCGAAACGACGACCGTCGAGGAGTGAGTCAGGCCTGTTCGTAGGCCTCGGCGCGCCGCTCGATCTGCCGGCCGAGCGCCCCCAGGAAGGACAGGAGGAAGCCCAGCCCGCGCTTTACGTCCTCGTCGCGCATCTTCCGTACCGCACCCATCATGCCGACCGTCTCGGGGTCCTCGAAGGTATCGGCCTCGTCCATCGCGTCCATCATGGCCTGGAGCGTGCGAATCGTGTTCGTCTGATCCGCGCTCCCGGCGACCAGACCGAGGTCGTTCGCCAGGCCCGCGGCCTCGGCGACCATCTCGTCGTCGAGGGCCTCGGCCAGCAGCGAGACGGCCGTGGCCGCCTCGGTCAGGTCCTCGAGCGTGCCGTCCTGTTGCATCTCGATCACCGCCTCGGCCGCCTCCTGGATGGCTTCGGATTCGGCTTCCATCTCCTCGATTTCGTCGGACATGATCACATCACCCCCCTGGCGGTGAGCCAGTAGGCCTCGTTGTATCCCAGCTTCGACCAGTGGAGGAAGCGGTTCTCATCACGCACCTCCGGCTCGCGGTCGTAGCCGAACTCGATGAACGTGCCCTCCTCGGTGCCGGCCTCGATGAAACAGACCGTCTTGCCGTGGAAAGTCGCCGTCGGGGGCTGGTCCCGGATTTCGCTCGCGAGCCGCGAGACAAGCGTACCCGACGCATAGTGGGCCACGCTGCCGGCCTTGCTGGTCGGCAGGTTGGTCACGTCGCCGATGCCATAGACGTCCTCGGCGTGATCGGCCTCGAGGGTGTTGCGGTCGACCTCGAGCCACTCCTCGCCGAGGCCGGCCTCCTCGATGATCGGGGAGGCGGTGAACTCGGGGACGCCGACCATGAGGTCGAAGTCCAGTTCCTTGCCCTCCAGGGTCTCGATCGTGCCGTCCTCGACGGAATCGACGTTGAAGAACGTCTCCGTGTTGATGTCCCGCTCCTCGAAGCGCGGGACCATCCACTCGGCCACGGGCCGAACCCCGTGGAGGCGCTGGATGGGATAGGTGTAGGTGATCTCGACGTCCTCGCGGACCCCGCGCTCGCGGAGCCACTGGTCGACGATCATGGGGAACTCGACCGGGGCCGCCGGACAGACGTGTGGCGTGCCGATGACCGAGAGGACGAGATGCCCCGAATCGAAGTCCGCGAGCGCGTCGCGAAGGTCCTCGGCCGCCTCTGCCCCGTAGAAGTGATGACCGGGGCCGTCGTCGCCCAGGCCGGGCGTCTCCTCGGGCTGGGGAATGGCGCCGGTGCCGAGGACGAGGTAGTCATACTCGAGGTCGGACCCGGCGGCCGTCGCGATGGTCTTGCCGTCGGTGTCGATCTCGGTGACGTGCTCGTAGACCAGGTTCACGCGGTGGTCGACCAGGTCCACGAGCGGCCGGGAGGTCTCGGACCGGTCTACCTCCCCGAAGGGCACGTAGAGGAAGAGGGGTTTGTACACGTGATTCGGATCGTCGCTGACGATCGTGACCTCGACCTCGCCGGCCTCGATCTCGGCTTCGAGTTCGTCGGCGAGGCGGTTGGCGGTGATCGTCCCGCCGCTCCCGCCGCCGACGATGACGATTCGCGCAGTCATCTCAGGTCTTTTTCACGTAGATGGTGTAGTACTCCCCTTCGTCGACGATGTCGAGGAGTTCGTGGTTGGCCTCATCGACCCACTCGGGCACGTCGTTCTTCGACCCCTCGTCGCCGGTGAGAAGGGCGACGACGGTGCCGGCGTCCACGTCCTTGATCTTGCCGATCAGGTCCATCAGGGGGCCCGGACAGGCCGAGCCGCGTGCGTCTACCGTTTCGTCCGCGTCGATGTCTGTTTCGCTCATTGTGTTGGGTTAGACGAAGATTATCTGTTTGTCCTGTGCACGGTTCAGGAACCCGGAGACGCCCAGGACGTCATCGAAGACGTCGACGTAGTCCTCGAGGTCGTTCCCGAGGACGTCCATCGCCATCTCGCAGGCGTACACCGAGAGCGGCCCGATGGCCTTGGCCTTCTCGAGTTGCTCGGTGAAAAGCGGGCTCTGGGTGTCTTCTGCTGCCAGCATCGCCTCGGCGACCCGGCCGCCCTCGAAGTTCCTGTTTTCGACGGTTTCGGTCTCGAAGGCGTTGAGGCCGTTCATCGTCACGAACACCTCCACG
>JBDGTI010000033.1:0-15341 GCA_042216995.1 Halodesulfurarchaeum sp. | reverse complement strand
GACGGCTTCGCCCACGTGGACTTCCTGACCCAGTGTCCGACCTGGAACAAGGACGGCGCGCAGTACGTCCCGTACGTCGACGTGAACGAGTCCGAGGACTACGACTTCGACGTGACCGACCGCCAGGAGGCCGCCGAGATGATGCACCAGACCGAGCAGACCCTCTACGAGGGGAAAGTGCTCACGGGCAGGTACTACGTCGACGACCGGCGGACCTACCAGGAGGAGAAGAAGGCCCGGGGCGAGATGCCCGAATCCCCACTCGTCGAGCGGTACTTCGACGACGAGTACGAGTGGGAGCGCTCCTACGAGCGGCTGGATCGCCACACCTGATCGCGATCCCCGCCGTCCCCGGTCGGGAGGCCCGCGTTTGAGATTCGGAAGGTATTTTTTCAGCGGACCGAAAGAAATCTTCGTGAACGACGAGTCGACTGCCGACCGCATCCTCGCGGTCCTCGAGGAGGACGCCCAGGCCTCCTACGGCGAAATCGCCGACCGCGTCGGGGTTTCGAAGCCGACGGTCCGGAAGTACATCTCACAGCTCGAGTCCGAGGGAGTCATCGTGGGATACTCGGCGGAGGTCGACCCGAAGAAGCTCTCCTCGACCGCGATCGCCTGGGTCGGGGTCGACGTGAAAAGCGAGTGTTACGTCGACGCGCTCCAGGAGCTGAAAGCCCTCGATTCGGTGCGTACCCTCTACACGTCGAGTGGCGATCACATGCTCCTGGCCGAGGTGCGGGCCGAGGACGGCGACGCCCTCGCCCGCGTCATCCAGGAGTCCATCCTCCCGATCGAGGGGGTCGAGGAGGCCCACCCGACGTTTCTCCAGGAGCGGATCAAGTGAGCTATCGGTTCGCGAAGAACGCATCGAGGCGTTCGATCGCGTCCTCGATGGCCGCGGTGCTCGTGGCGAAGGAGGCCCTGAGCGTGTTCTCGGCCTGTGAACCGAAGTCCGGACCGGGCGTCATCGCCACCCCCGTCTCCTCGAGCAGTCTGTCCGCCACCTCGAAGGCGTCCCCGGGGAGATCGCTCACGTCCAACAGGAGGTAGTACGCCCCGGCCGGCGTGTACCCCAGGTCCAGCCCCCAGTCCTGGATCGCCTCGAGGAGGAGGTCCCGCCGCTGCCGGTAGGTCTCCCGGACGGCCGAGAGATCGCCGTCCGCACGGATCGCGGCCTCGGCGGCGTCCTGGACGTGGTTTGGCGCACAGATCAGGAAGTTCTGCACGAGTCGGTTGATGGCCGCCGTTTCCGCGGCCGGGGCGACGATCCACCCCAGCCGCCAGCCGGTCATGCCATAGCGCTTTGACACGCCGTCGAGGACAAAGGCCTCCTCCGTGTATTCGAGCACCGAGTGCGCCTCGGCGTCGAAGTCCAGACCGTGATAGATCTCGTCGGCGATCAGGCGCGTGTCGGTCCGCTCCGCGAGATCGACCAGTCCAGCGATCGACTCCGCGGAGAGTACCGCGCCGGTCGGATTGGCCGGCGAGTTGATGAGCAGACCCCGCGTCTTCGGCCCGATCTTCGCCTCGAAGTCAGCGATCTGTGGCTGGAACCCGTTTGCCGGGCCGAGTTCGACGGTCCGGGTCGTCCCCTCGGCCTGGCGGACGAAATTCGGATACGGGGCGTAGTGCGGATCGGTGAGCAGGACCTCCTCGCCGGGGTCGACCACGTCGAGCATCACACCCAGGAGCGCCGGCGAGGAACCCGGCGTGACGAAGATGCGATTCACCGGCACCGAGACGTCGTACTCCCGCCGATAGTACCCGCTGATCGCCTCCCGGAGCGAGCGCTTTCCGCGGGCGTTCGTGTAGTTCACGCCCCCCGTCGATATCGATTCCGCGGCGACCTCCCGGGCCACAGCCGGCGGGTCGACGTCCGGTTCGCCTACCTCGAGGTGGACCACGTCGTCCAACTTCTCGGCCTTCTCGAGAACCTCCATGGCCGCGAAGGGCGTCGTCTCCATCGCTCGCTTCGAGGGCATGGCAGACCGGAGGGGCGGCCCCTATAAAATTCCGCGGACTCACTCGATGGACAGGCCGGGGTGCCAGTACTCGACCCCGGCCTCGGCTTTCACCCGGTCCATCTTCGCCAGCAGCCTCGCCGCGAGCGAGGCCGTCTCGGCCGCGCGGTCGTCGCCCTCGGTCCGAAACTCCCCGGTCGATCGGTTGGCATAGACCGCACAGATCGCCCCGGCCCGCAGGTCATACAGCGTTCCCAGTGTGAGGATCACGCTGGCTTCCATTTCGATGTTCTTCACGTTCGCCTCCCGGAGCTCCTCGAGGAGCCCCTCGCTTTCCGCCGCCCGAAACCCCGCGAATCCGGATCGGCCCTGCCCGGCGTAGAAGCTGTCCGCGCTCATCGTGACCCCGACGTGATAGTCGTACCCGAGCCGTTCGGCCGCGGCCACGAGGGCGCCCGTGACCTCCCGATCGGCGAGGGCCGGGTAGTCCTCGCACACGTACTCCCCGCTGGTCCCCTCCTGCCTGACGGCCCCGCTCGTGATGAGGAGGTCACCGATGGCTATCTCGGGCTGTATCGCGCCGGTCGAGCCCACTCGGATGAGCGTGTCGGCCCCGGCCCGAGCGAGTTCCTCGACGGCGATGGCCGCGGACGGGCTGCCGATCCCGGTCGAGGTGGCCGAGAGGGGAGTCCCGTCGTACTCGCCGGTGACGGTCCGGTACTCGCGGTGGTGGGCCTTCTCGGCGGCGCGGTCCCAGAACTGGGTGATCGTGTCGATCCGCCCGGGATTGCCCGGGAGGAGCACGGTCTCGGCCAGGTCCCCGGGTCGCACCCCGAGGTGATACTGCTCGTCGGGGGCATCGCTGTCGGCGGCCATCGGTTGCCGTTCCGGGCCGACTCGCAAAGGTCTATCGTCCGTCCCCGAGCAGGTCCCCCGAGAAGGCATGCGGGAGGAGGTCGCCGAGGGTGAACTCGGTGACGCCCGTTTCGTCCTCGGTGAGCACGACGAGATCGGCATCGGCGAACTCCGCGAGGGTCTGTCGACACATGCCACAGGGCGTGACGCCGTCCCGGTCGGCGGCGGTGACCGCCACCCGCTCGAGGTCCTCGTGGCCCGCCATGCGTGCCCGGACGAGGGCGACTTCCTCGGCGTGAAGGCTGTTCGAGAAGTTGGCGACCTCCATGTTGGTCCCCGCGTAGATCGAGCCGTCCCCGGTCTCGACGGCGGCACCCACGGGGTAGTCCGAGTAGGGCGCGTAGGCCTCCGCCGTCGCCTCGCGGGCAGCCTGGAGGAGTTCGTCCATGCGGGAACGATTCCATCGGGGCGAGAAATAGCTCCCGGTTACCGCTTCGACGGGGACGGACTATCCACTCGCATCGACCGCGTCGGCGACCAGCTCGCGAACCGACTCCACGAGCGAATCGACGTCCTCGCTCTCGGCGTACAGTCGGATGTACGGCTCCGTACCGCTCGGTCGCACCAGCGTCCAGGAGCCGTCCTCGAAGGCCAGCCGAACGCCGTATTCGGTCGAGACCGAAGCCGCCGGGAACGCTTCCGGGAGGGTGGATTCGAGGCGGTCCATCGCCGGTTCCTTCGCTCCCGCTTCGCAGGGGATGCTGACCTTCCGGTAGGGACGTTCGGTGATCGGTTTCCGGAGGGCCCCGAGGTCCCCGGCCGACGCGATCAAAAGCGAGAGCAGGCCGGCACTCGCGATCCCGTCGATCCACAGCCCGAGGCCGGGATGGACGTGTTTCCAGGGCTCGGCGGCGAAGACCACGGTGCCGGTCGCCGTGCGGACCGCGGCGATGCCCTCGTGAAGCGCGCCCAGTCGGACGCGTTCGATCCGCCCATCTGCGGCCGCGACCCGCTGATCGATGCGGCCGGAGGCGTTGGGCGTCGTGACGACCACGGGGTCCGGGGCCTCGCTCGTGCGGACGTAATACTCCGCCAGCATGGCGAGGACGGTGTCCTCATGGACCACGGCTCCGTCGCCGTCGACCAGGACGATCCGGTCGGCGTCGCCGTCGTGGGCGATCCCGAACGACGAGTGGGTATCGGCCACGAACGCCCGGAATTCGGACAGCGTCTCGGGGGTCGGTTTGCTCGGTCGGCCCGGGAAGTGCCCGTCGACGGTGCCATTGATCGTCACGACCTCCGCGCCGAGGGCCTGGAGGACCTGGGGCGTGCCGAGACACCCCATGCCGTTGCCACAGTCGACGGCGACGGAGACCCCCTCGAGCGGATCCGCCGGGTCGAGGTCCCGACCCTCGATCGGGTGCCCGTCGGGGAGGCCCCGACCGCGCAGGTAGTTCACGACGGCCCCTCGATAGCGATCACGTACCGAGATCCGCTCCGTTTCCCCCCACCGATCCCAGGAGGCGGGCTCCGGGCCGCCGGCGACGCGGTCCGAAACCTCGAGTTCGGCCTCGCGGTCGAATTCCGACCCGTCCGCGAAGAGTTTGATGCCGTTGTCCGCGGGTGGGTTATGCGAGGCGGTCACCTGGACGCCGTACCGGCCTCGCGAGGCGAAGGCGAGTGTCGGCGTGGGAACCACGCCGACGTTCCGGACGCTCGCGCCGGCACTCTCCAGCCCGGCCCGGAGGGCGGCCAGCAGCGTCTCCCCGGTGACCCGGCCGTCCCGGCCGACCGCGAACTCCCGGTCCGGCTCGCCGACCGCCTGTCCGACCTGGAGTGCCAGCGCCGGGGTCACCTCGTCCTCGGCGCGTCCCCGGATGCCCGCCGTTCCAAAGAGGTCCATGCCCGCACTATCCCTTCGAGGACCTTAATGGCTCGAATCGCGGCCCATCAGAGCTGGACGCCACCCGGGAGGAGACTCTCCGACTCCCGGAGCGTTCCGTCCCTGGTGTACACGAGGAAGGTGTCTGTCTCGTAGGTCCGAATCGGGTGCCCCTCGGCGGCGAGTTGAATGCGGTATTTCGGCGTGCCATCCACCGCTTCGGCCCGGCGCTTGGCCGCGGCGAGGAACTCGAAGATGTCCCGGGCGTCGACGTTTAACTCACAGACGTAGTCCCCGGTGACCCGGTCAGTCACGGCGAGGACGCCGTCGGGGTCGCGATCGTCGATCGGCCCCTGCAGCCGGAGGGACACGTCGACCTCGTCCTCGGAGAGCACCGTCCCGTCGGCCCCCTCCAGGGCCGCACGGAGGTCGGATTGCGGCCCGTCATAGGCCAGTCGGATAGTCGGGAGCGGCTGTGTCTCACCGCCCGACTCGGCCTCGACGTTCGTCGTCTGGAGGGTGAAATCCTCCCGGTGCATTGAGGGAGGCTTCGTGTTCCGCGAAAAAGAACGTAACGCCGATTTCGGCCATCGTGGGTAAGGGGATTTATGCGAGCGCACATTCACAGTGCAGGTAGAACTCGATGTCTCGGGACTCACACACGGCCGACCCCGTTCCGGCCTTCGACTCGGTTCTCGAGTCGGTCCGCTGGCGGCTCGCCCGGGTCGCGGAGGTGCTCTCCGGGTCCCCGATTGACGTCGATCCCTACTCGCTGGATCGCCACGGGCCCCTCGCCACGTTCTCGGGACTGGCGGGACACGAGGAGGTCGACCGCTACTGGGTGAACGCTCCCTTCGCCTTCGTCGTGATCGCTCACGATCCCGAGGAGAACGAGTACCGCTATCACGTCGTGGAACCCGACCTCACCGAATTCGAACAGGACCTCCTGGAGCAGGTGTTCACCGACACCCGCGAGTCGCTGATATTCCGCACGGCGTATGACTCCGCGGAGCCCGAGCAGGTCATCATCGAGCACCTCCTCGAACTGCTGAGTCAGTACGGCGTCGAGGTGTCGACGAACACCGTCTACCGGCTGTTTTACTACCTGTACCGAAACTTCGAGGGGTTCGAGAAGATCGATCCGCTCATGCGGGACCCCCACATCGAGGACATCTCCTGTGACGGCTATGAGCTCCCGCTTTTCGTCTATCACGACGAGTACACGGACATCCAGACCAACCGCTCGTTCGGGGAGGAGGAACTTGACGAGTTCGTCATCCGGCTCGCCCAGAACTCGGGCCAGCACATCTCCATCGGGGACCCGATCACGGACGCCACCCTCCCGGACGGGAGTCGGGGACAGCTCGCCCTGGGGCGGGAAGTCACGCCGCGTGGCTCCGCATTCACCATCCGGAAGTACGCCGAGGAGCCGTTCACCCCGGCCGCGCTCGTGGACTTCAACACGTTCAGCCTCGACCAGATGGCCTACCTCTGGCTCGCCATCGAGAGCAACAAGTCCCTGATATTCGCCGGCGGGACCGCCTCCGGGAAGACGACCTCGATGAACGCGGTCTCGATGTTCGTTCCGCCGAACGCGAAGATCGTCACGATCGAGGACACCCGGGAACTCACGCTCTATCACGACAACTGGCTCTCCTCGATCACCCGCGAGAGCTTGGGCGAGGGCCAGGACATCAGCATGTATGACCTCCTGCGGAGTTCGCTTCGCCATCGTCCGGAGTACATCATCGTCGGCGAGGTTCGGGGCCCCGAGGCCATGACCCTCTTTCAGGCGATGAACACCGGCCACACCACCTTCTCGACGATGCACGCGGACAGCGTGCAGACGGTCATCAACCGCCTAGAGAACGAACCGATCAACGTCCCGCGGGCCATGATTCAGTCCCTCGACATCCTCTCGGTCCAGGCTCTGACCTACGTCGGCGAGGAACGGGTCCGGCGCACCCGGGCCATCGCCGAAATCGAGGGGATCGATCAGCGCACCGGCGACCTGGATTACTCGCTGGCCTTCGAGTACGACCCCGAGACCGATTCGTTCGACCAGTTCGACAGTATCGTGCTCGAGGAGATCCGGGAGGACCGGGGCTGGAGCCGATCGGAACTCTTCCGGGAGTTCCGCGACCGGAAGCGGGTCCTCGCGTACCTGCTGGAGCAGGACGTCCGTGACTACCGACGGTTCACCGCTCTCGTCCACGACTACTACGCCGACCGCGACGCGGTGATGAGCCGGATCGAGGAGCGCCTCGAGGCCTCGGTCGAGGAAACTGACCTCGGCAACCGGCCGGACGAGATGGGGTGAGAGCGGTGCTCGCGTTCCTCCCGCTTCTGGTCCTCGGAGTTCTCCTCGGACTGCTCTCGCTCGCGGTCGTCTCGCGGCGAATTGACCGGATCGTGACTCGCGTGGCGCTTCACTTCTTCGGCCCCTACGTGGCCGACCGGCGCTCGATCAACACCCATCAGGTCGACCTGCTGGCCGGGGCCCACCGGTCGGAAACCTACCGCGCATACGCGGCGAAGACGTTCACGTACGCCTCGATCGCGGCGATCGCGGGCAGCGTCGGCGGCGTGTACGCCTTCCTGGGGTCGCGCTCGCTGTTGCTCGCGGTGGCCCCCGATGATCTCCCCTGGTTGCTTTCGTTCCTGCGGACGCCGCCCGCGGAGATGGGGCTTCTCGGGCTGTTCGGACTGCTCCTCGCGAGCAGCGCCACGGCCGGCGTCCTCGCCGGTTTCGGGACGTATCGCCTGCGGTGGTACCTCCCGCAGTACGAGGCGGATGAGCGGGCCCGCCGGATCGACTCGACGCTGAAGCGAAACGTCGCCTTCCTCTTCGCGCTCTCCCGCAGCGGGATGCCCTTCGCCCAGGTGTTGCGTACACTCGCCTCTCACACGGCCGTCTACGGGGAGACCGCCCGGGAGTTTCGGGTCACCGTCAAGGACGTCGACCTGCTGGGAGCCGATATCGTCTCCGGGATCGAACGGACCAGCGACCGGACCCCGAGTGACGAACTCGAGGAATTCACCGGAAACCTGGCGAGCGTGTTCCGGAGCGGCGGCTCGCTCTCCGAGTTCCTGCGGGATCAGTACGAGTACTTCCTCGAGGAGGAGTCATCCCAGCAGGACCGATTCATCGAACTCCTGGGCACGCTCGCGGAGGCCTACGTCACCGTCTTCGTGGCGGGAATGCTCTTTTTGATCACCATTCTGGTGGTCGTCGGCCTGCTTCTGGGCGGGACCCTCTCGCTTCTGCGCGTGTTGGTCTACGTGGTGCTCGGGCTGGCGAATCTGGGATTTATCGTCTACCTCGATACGATCACCGAGGACCTCACCGACACCGACGAGGAGTCAGCGGGTTCAACGGCAGAGACGGCCTTCCGGGACGTTCCCGCCGCTGACGTGGAGCAGGTCGAACGCGAGTCCCCGGAGAGAACCCGAAAGAACCGCTATCGACTCGCCGTGGCCCGCCGGATCGGCTCGATCCGCACCCAGCTCCGGCATCCGCGCCGGCTGTTGACCGACCGGCCGACCGTGATCCTCTGGGTGACGGCCCCGCTCGGGCTCCTCTGGCTCGTGGCCGGGTGGTGGCCGATCCTCTCGACCGGCTCGCTCGACCCGGCCGCCCTCGACGGCCCGTTGATCCAGTCCGCGCTGTTCGTCACGGGGAGTTTCGCCGTGACCTACGAGGTGGGCCACCGGCGGATCAAGCGTATCGAGGCGGCCATCCCGGACTTCCTGGAACGGCTGGCCGCGACGAACGAGGCCGGGATGTCCATGGTCGAGAGTTTCGGGCGCGTCGCTCACTCGGATCTCGGGGCGCTCTCGACGGAGGTACGACGGACCTGGACGGACGTCCAGATCGGGGCCCACATGGAGGGGGCGTTTCGCCGGTTCCAGGATCGGATTCAGACCCCGGCGATCACCCGGGTCGTCACGCTCGCGACGAACGCGATGGGTGCCACGAACGACATCGGCCCCGTGTTGCGGATCGCCGCCGACGAGGCCAAATCCGCCCGCCGGCTGGAGCGGGATCGCTACAACGAACTGGTAACCTACGTGGTGGTCGTCTACGTCGCCTTTTTCGTCTTCCTCGGCATCGTGCTGGTGCTCGATCAGGTGTTCATTCCCAGCATCCCGACCGGGCTTGCAGTCTCGGGCGGCGCCCGCGGGGTCGGGTTCGCCGGCAATCTGAGCGAACTGACCGCCGCCACGAAGGACGCCTACAGCCTGCTTTTCTTCCACGCCAGTCTGGTCCAGGGCTACGTCTCCGGGTTCGTGGCGGGACAGATGTCCGACGGTCAGATTGCAGCGGGTGCCAAACACGCGACCGTCATGCTCGCCCTCGCGTATGGGGTCTTCTTCCTCCTCGGATGACCGGGGAGTCCCCGCCGCCGATCCGTGCGGTGTACGACCGGATCGGTCCGCACTTCTCGAAGACCCGCCGCCACCCCTGGACCGACGTCACCGACTTCCTCGGGACGGTCGAGGGGACGGTGGGGCTCGACGTCGGATGCGGGAACGGGCGGCACACGGAGGCCATGGCGGCCGCAGTCGACCGTCCGATCGGCCTGGATCTGAGCGGAACGCTCATCCGGGAGGCCCGATCCCGAATTCGATCGGCCGGGGTCGAGGCCACGTTCCTCCAGGGGTCGGCGACGGCCATCCCCGTCGGCAGTTCGACGGTGGACGTGGGGCTCTACATCGCGACCATTCACCACCTGCGTGACCGGGATGTCCGCGTCCAGAGCCTGGACGAGCTGGCGCGAGTGCTTCGCCCCGCCGGAACCGCACTGATCAGCAGTTGGTGTACGACTCACGAGACCTTCGACCGCGACTCGGGGTTCGATACGACCGTCGACTGGACCCTCCCTGGCGGGGAGACCGTTCCCCGGTTCTACCACATCTACGACCCTGCCGAGTTCGACACGGACCTGCGGGCGAGTCGCCTCGACCTCGAAGGGACCTGGACGTCGCGGGGGAACTGCTATGCCCGGGTTCGGGGACGGAGATGAAAACGTCCTTATTCGCCCCCCACGTATCCCCGATCGAGCGCCGGTGGTCTAGTGGTAGGACCTGAGCCTTCCAAGCTCATGGCCCGGGTTCAAATCCCGGCCGGCGCAGTCTTCCGTGCGCGGGGAGACCGGGCGGAGGGATTCGAACCCCGCCTGAAAGCGTTGCCGCTCCCGGATCGCGGCCGCCCACGCGTTTTTCACCCCATCCTTCAAGCCACCCCCGCCCGAGTCCGTAGGTATGCGGGCGTATCGCTTCGTGAACGCGCTCGGGTCGGCCGCGGAATCGGCCGGCCGGGCCGTCGCCGACGCCGCCGACGTGACCGCCGAGCATCGGGGCGGCCTGACCGAGAGGCAGGCGACCGGCAGCACCCGGATCGGCGAGGAACTGCTCCGCCAGATCGCCCGGCACACCGAGGCCACGACGCTCGAACGGGCCGATATCGAGGCCCGGACCGTCACGACCGAGAGGAACGGGCAGGCGGGGGACGAACCGGGACTCGACGTCGCGCTCTCCATTCACGTCGATCTGCCGTCCTACGAGACCACGAACGTGGCACTCGGAACCGTCGTTCACTCCTCACAACTCCCCGCGGACCCGCCGGTGAGGGAACCCACGCCGGTGAGAGAACGCCTGCAGGCCATCGCCGAGCGGACGCCGGCGGCCGTCCTGCTGCTCGTCGAGGACGACGGCACGCGGGTCATCCCGGCTCAGAGCGTACTGGGACTCTCGGAACCGGTGAGAAGACGGGCGATCGATCGGCACCTCTATGGCCGGTCGCTGGGGCGATTCGTCGAGGAACTCGCCGAGGGGTTCGTGGGTGTCGACACCCTCGATCCCGACACCACTCGGGCTCTCGATCCCGGCCGGGACGACCACCTTCGCTCGTGGATGGGAGCCCAGGCCCTCGAGGGCGTGTGTGCGCTTCGAATCGGCCCCACGCGGGATCAGACGGTATCCACCCTGTCCGATTTCCGTGAGTGAGTGGCCCGAGGACCGTGAGAACAGTCCGAATCTCCGTTCCTCCGCAGTCGTGTCGGTTTCCGGTCAGCCCGGGTCCGTTTGCTGTTCCCTGGATATTTTGGCCGGCCTTGCTCGGTGAGCGCACCCGGGGTGGAGGAAAGTTTTTCAAGCCACTCGCAACTCCACTACGGTAATGCCGGCCAACGTCGTCGTTCGATCCGAGCACTTTGGCTACTTGCTCTGGAGTCGCCCGCTCGATACCTACCTCTATCCGACGGCCGAATGGATCCACGACGAGATCGAAAAACTGGTGGCCTCGCCGGAGTATCAGCGTGACTCGATTGCCCCCCAACTCGAATCCGAATTGTCGGCCATCGGTCTGTGGGACGGCTACCGGGTCGTGGAGAACGCACTCGAGGGCCGACTCGGCGCGCCCCTCGACGTGTACTTCGATTACACGTACGCGTGTAATCTCGACTGCCCGTTTTGTTACAACAAGGAGCACATCGACACCCCCGGGAACGCGGCGACCATGTCCGAATCGAGGGTTCGACGGGTCCTCCAAAACATGGCCAAAAACGGGATCATGCGAACCCATCTCGCCGGCGGCGATCCCCTCATCGACCCGTCCGGGCTGGACAATTACCTCTCGACGGCGACTGAGCTTGGGATCAACTCCTCGATCGTCACCAACGGGACGATGTTCGACGAGCGCCGCCGGGAGATCCTCTTCGACAACGATCTCGTCACGCTCACGTTCAGCATCGATTCGCCGATCCCGGAGAGACACGACGAGCTGCGGGGGGAGGGCGTGTTCGACCAGGTGACCGACGCAGCCCGTCGCGCCGTCGCGTACAGGGATCGGATCAATTCGGACACGAGAGTCCAGATCAAAATGACGTGGCCGCCGACCATCCCGCTCCGGCGCTTCGATCAGATGGCCCAGCTCGGCGCGGAGCTTGGTGTCGACGTCGTCCAGTTCCACAATCCCGAGCGGAGTACCGATCACGAAACGGGTCACTATCGGGACCACGCCGAGGAGTACTACGAGCGGATCAGGTATCTCGATGACCTGCAGAACGAGTACGAGGATATCGACATCTGGAACGTGTGGAATCCGATCGCGGGCTGTCGGTCGATCGGACTTCCGAACATGCGTGGCTGTATCGGCGGACAGGAACTCCTCGGCATCAATCCCGACGGTCGGCTCACGCCCTGTCTGATGAACGATCACACGCTCGGCGACCTGTTTGCCGAGTGGGACGGGTCGATCGGTGACTTCTGGCGCGAGTCAACCGCTCTGGATCGATTCCAATCGACCGTGCGGGACTTGCCAGAGACGTGTGAGACCTGCGATCTGTTGGCGGAGTGCCGTGGCGGAAGTGTGACCCGGAAAATCGTCGGAAGCGATGCCGGCGGGGCGGAACCCACGCTAGATCACATGCACGGGACAGGCAGTTACTGTCTCCGAGACGGGGACTACTACGAAGAGGCCATCCAGGCCGTAGAGAGTACGACCCAATCACCGTTCCAGCACTTCGATGAGGTCCATGTCGCCCATTCGCTCTAGCGGTGAGGGGGGCCAAGAGGTATCAGTTCGCCTGGTGAGCCTCTATCACCGCACGGAGCAATATCCGAGCAAGTACTCCCTCGGAGCGATGCGGCTGGCCTCGTACTTGCTCACGCTCGATGGCGTCGACGTCTCCATCTTGCCGTACCATCTTCGCTCCGATCCCGCCGACGTCGCGACGGACATTCTCTCCGCGGATCCGGATATCGTGGGCCTCTCGGCGTATCTCTGGACTGCCGATAGCGTCCGAGAGATCTGTGCGGAAATTCGGGCTCGTGATGCCCAACCGGCAGTTATCGTCGGCGGGCCAGAGGCCCAAAAACTCGATTTCGATCAGTGGCCAGAACAGGTGCTCTACACTGCCACCGAGGGGGAAAAGCCCCTCGAATGGCTCATCGATCTGAAACGGGAGCGGGGGTCCATCGACGTCACCGAGATCGACCTCCATCGTGCGGTGTTCACCCCGTCGCGGATGGGGGCGGTGAAAACGTCCTGTAGCGGACCGGTTCCCGTCGGTGAACCGCTATTTTCGCCGGATTTCCTCGAGGTGCTTGGGGACGATTTCAATACCGAATTCGTGTGGTACGACACGCAGATCGGCTGTCTTTTCGACTGTGGGTTCTGCGGGCATAAACTCAGGGAGGGGATCGCAAAGCGCCCGGCCGAAATAGTCGAACAGGAGATCAAAAACATCGGCCGGATCGGATTCGACCGGGCGTTCGTCATCGACCCGATTCTCGGGGCGGTTCCGGGACGGGACCTCACGGTCCTCACGTGGTTTCGGGACTACGCCCCGGGGACGTCCCTCCGGGTCTACTTCCGTCCCGAACTCCTCCATGACAACGCGATAGAGGCGCTTGCGGATCTCGACGTAACTGAAGTCATCACCGGACTGCAGACGCTCAATCCCGACGTCCCTGTCTGGGTACGGGAAACCAATATCGAGACGGCCAAAGAGCGCATCGAATTACTCAGCCGGCAGTCGTTCCCAAACCGAGTCGAGTTGATCGTCGGGCTTCCCGGGGACGATTATGGGGGATTACGGCACAGCATCGAGTACGTCATCGACGAGCTCAAACCGACACGTCTGATGGCGTATCGACTGACGGTGATCGCCGGAACCGAACTCGCCTCGCGGATCCGGGATCCCGATTCCCCGACCGACATCGAGACGAACGAGGAAATGCAAGCGGTCAGCTCCCGGAGTTATTCCGCGGAGGAGATGGACCGGATGCTCCGCTATGCGACTGCCATCACGAGCCTGTACAACTGCGTTCAGGGGAACCACGACGGTCCATCCTACGGGATCGACGTCTCCTTTGCCGAGTTCGACGACCTGGCTCACGGAGCCCTGAACCGTGTCCCCGAGGTGTTTGCGGACTACGACAACAGCTATGCACGGCAATTCTGGAACGGGGAATTGGACACGTCGCCTGACGAAATCCGCTTGAAGTTCCCCGCTCGATCATTCACGCCCTGACCCACGATGACTATTTACGTCCTCAGACACGGGGAATCAATCGGCAACGAGCGACAGATCGTCCAGGGCCAGGATTTCGACCCCGGACTGACAGAGACCGGTCGGGAACAGGCTCGAAACGTTGCCGGAGACCTCACAGAGGAACGCTCCGGCCCTGCAACGCTTCGGTCCAGTCCGGCCCGTCGGGCCCAGGAGACCGCGACGATCATTGGCGAGACCCTCGGGGAGGATATCGTCGTCGAGTCCACGCTTCGAGAAGTTGATCCGGGGATCATCGCCGGGGTTTCGAAGTCCCTTCTCGGCTCCCGATTTCCGGAGTACCTCGACGTCTGGGAGGCGCGGGGCGATCTCGACCCGATACCGCGGGCTGAATCCGGGGACGAGGCCCAGGCACGGGCACTGCTGGTGCTCGACCGGCTTGCAGAGTCCCCGGGGGATCACATTGTCGTCTCCCACGCGGCGTTCAACCGGTATCTCCTGAACACGGCGCGGGGCGTCGGTCGAACGACCGCTGTCGGGCATGAGCCGACCAGGCTCCACACGCTGTCCGATCCACTCGACGGGGTCGAAATCGAGGGGATATCCGGAGGAACTCACAGCGAGATACGGCGCCTAGAGACCAACGAGACGACGTACGTGCTGAAACGGGACTCACACATCGATGAGGGGGAACTTTCGTTTCACGCGTGGGTCTCAGATTACGTCAATTCGAAACGGCCGCTGTTGCCGGACGTTCTGGCGTGGGAGGACTCGGATGGGACCGGAAGGGAGGTTTTGGCCCACTCCCAGGGCGAACACCGATACGGTCCCCTCCCGTCGGATCGGGCCAGACGTCTGTGCCACCGCGTTGCCGATCTCGCCGTTTTCCTGCGGCAGGCGAACCGCGACTTCGGCCTCGAGACGCTTCCCGATCGGATTCAGCGGATCGTGACCGCCACCGCCGATCCGGCAATTGCGGCGCTGGGTCGCCAGATTCTGGAAAAACCGATCATGAGGCCCGAGAGACAGACGACGTGTGTTCACTACGATCTTCACCGCGACAACCTCCTCTTCGGGGAGAAGTCGATCACGCTTCTCGATCTGAGTGGATTCTGTCGGGCGCCGCCGGCGTTTCAGCCCGCCTCCCTATTCATGGCCGGTTTTCTGCTCGAGGACGTTTCTGATTTTGCCCTCGAGGAGTACACGGCGTATTGGCCCCATCCGGTGAACCGCGACCGCCTGTTGATGCTGATGGTGGCCCGGGCATACATCGGCGTGGGGTTTTTCGATCGGCGGCAGAGAGAAGACGGACTCACCCCGTCGGAAGCAGACATCCATTCGAGATACGTTCACGCGATTCACCGCATCGTGGATTCGCTCCCCGACTGGTCGCTGCCAGCGGGATTTCCGAGCCCGAAGCCTCGAGGCAACAGAAGTTGAGACTGGTTTTCTCAATGCATATGGCCCGTCCCTCGGTACGTCCACGGATTAGTGAGGCGGGAAAGACTTACCTATGAATGAGTCCAATACTATTAATAATGAGTGAGTCAGAACGTCCGAATAACTCTGATAAGGAAGTCGTTGCTGTCACCAAGCACGGTCAGGCGACCATTCCGAAGCGGTTCC
>JBDGTI010000022.1:0-15613 GCA_042216995.1 Halodesulfurarchaeum sp. | reverse complement strand
TCCTCGATGCCCCGACCGGTGAGTTTCGCCTTCGCCACCGCGGCCCACTCGGTGACGGTCGAGCGCGAGGGCGACCGGGACCGCGTCCACACCTACTACACGGCCCCCGAGAAGTACCTGGAGACCGAACTGGCCGAGGAGCTCCGCGAGGAGATAGCGATGCTGGCAGACCTCGAGGACCGCATGGGGAGCGACGGGACGGTCACGGTCGATCCCGAAACCGTCGCCGAGCGGCTGGACTCGGCCCGTGAGCTCCTCGCGGAGTTCGACGAACGGGGCACCACCATCGGGGCCAAGGAGATCGGGGACAGTCACGTGCAGGAGCTGCCGGTCGCGCCGTTCTCGAACGTCAAACCCTTCGAGGAGCTAATCCTGTTCACCCTGGGCGAACACGGCGAGTTCGGGTCGATCAGCGAGCTCGCCGAGACCCTGGCCGCTGACCTCGGGGAGGAGTACACCGACAGTTTCCGGTCGAAGGTCATCTACAACGTGGACCGGCTCGGCCCGGGCGGTCTTGGCTACATCGAGCGCGAGCCCGAGGGGAAGTCCTACCGGATCAGGCTCTCGCGGATCGGCGACCTGTGGGTGCGCTCTCACGCCACCGAGTGAACGGCCAGAGCCCGGGACAGCCAGCCGCCGATCGGTCAAAAGAGGATCTCCGTCGTCAGCTGGCACAGCGTCTCCCGGAGATCACAGCCCGGCTCCGCCGCGACCGAGCGCGTGTAGGTCCCCGTCGAGGGGGCCTCGGCCAGGTTCACCCCGACGACCGGAAAGGTCGTCGCCGCGATGAGCTCGGAGAATGACCGGGGGTTGGCCGGTCTGTCGTCCGTGAGGACGAACAGGACCCGTCTGGTCCCCGGTGCCGCCTCGCGGTTCAGGCGACGGCGAACGATGTGCAGCACGGTCGTCAGCGGCGTCCCCCCGCCCGACTTCCCGTGAAACAGTCGGTTTCGGCGGGCGTGGGCCGGGACGCCGAACGGCTTGGCGATCCGGACCGTGGAGTCATAGAGCTCGAAGACCGACGTCTCGACCCCGACGTCCTCGAGGGCATACAGCAGGAGTCCAAGCGCGACCTCCGCCTGGCGGATCGTGCGGCCCATCGACGCGGACCGGTCCAGGACGAACGCCACGAAGTAGTCCTTCTCCTCGGGCTCGTTCCGGTGCCGGTTCATCCCGTCCGGCATCGGTTCCACGCCGGTTCGGTAGAGTTGCCGTGGATCCAGTCGACCCCGTCGGGTTCCGCGGGCGATCGTGGTCCGGCGCTCGTGTTGCAGCCGATTCCGGAACAGGCGGGCCAGTTGCCGGTGACCATCCCGAACCCGCTGTAAAACCGCCCGGTCGGCCTCCCAGGACTCGGTCGGGACGACCAGTTCGAGCGAGCGGAGACCGTCCCCGGCCCGGTCCCCGCCCCCGGAAAGTGCCGCCTCGAGTTCCTCGTATTCCTCGAGTGCGGCCTCGGTCACCCCCGCCTCCTCCCGGGCGTCGTCCGCGGCCGCGTCGGCGGCCTGAGCCTGGAGGTCCTGGTCCACCTCGACCGCCGAGGGGGAGTCGAGCGGGGAGTCACCGGGCCCTCGCTCGCCCGGATCGAGGGCCGCAGCGTCCGGGTCCTCGAGGGCGTCCGCGGGGGCCCGGCTCTCACCGGAGTCGTTCTCACGGGAATCGTCCGGCATCCCCTCGCCGGTCGCGCCCTCCCTCGCCCGACCGCTCTGCTTGGACCGGCCGTCGGCCTCGGTCTCATCGAGGACCGAAAGGACCTGCCGGACGAACGACGCGATCGCCTCGTTCCGGTCGGTCGCCGCCGGCGTCGAGCGGACGGTCTCGACGATCCCCGGGATCCGGGGCCACACCTCGGTCTCGAACAGCCGCCTGTCCGAATCGGACGGGAAGTGATGGGCGGGATCGTCCGGATCGCGGAGGGATCCCCGTATGCCCAGGTCCAGATCGTAGACCGCCGCGAGCCAGACGTCGAGAATCGCGGCGTGAACGGCGTGGGCGAGGGAATACACGAAGCCGCCGCGTTCGGGGTCCGGGATCCCGACAGCGGCATTTTCGAGTCGGTTCGCCCGCAGCACCCGGAGCGGTTCCTCGTAGTTGGGCCAGCGGCGGACGATCTGGGTCTCGATCGCCGCGTCCTCGAGGGTGTTGTGCAGGGTGTGGGCGACCCCCTCCGCCCCGGTCTCGAGTCCCGCCACCCGGCTCTCCCAGTCCTCGTAGTCGGAGTACCGGATGTGGCCGGCCTCGTGCACCGCGAGGGCGCGCTGGACGAGCCAGTCCCACGCCCGCGGGTCATACCCGGTCACCGGCTGGGGGACTCGCCGTCCCGTGATCGCGACCTCGTATTCGGACCCGTCCGCCGAGGATTCGAGGGCCGTCGTCCGGATCGCCGGGTCGATCCGGACCCTCGTCTCCCAGGCCCGGGAGAGCCGCCGGAGGTTCCGCTGGAGCCGGCGGCGACGGGGCTCGCCCGTTCGGACCGCCTGCCGGTCGACGGCCTGTCCGAGGGCGGACACCAGCGCGTCGCGGTCGAGATCGGGGTCGAGGGTGACAGGCATATGGGCAGTCTACAGTTCGTCGTCGATCGCGTCCCGGATGAACTGCTTGTCCGATTTCATCGCGGCCTGTCCCACGAACTTCACCCGGGCCGCCTCCGGGTAGGACATGAACGCCTCCCCGGGCCCGGCCAGTTCGACGGTGTCACGGAGCTCGCGATGGCCGATCGGCGTGGTGATGGCGTTGGCTTCCCGGCGGGCCTCCCTGAGTACGGCCGCAAAGCGCACCAGATCTGTCAGCCGGTCCGCGTCGGTCGCGCCGGTTTCGGCCTGGAGCAGGTCCACCTCGGTGGCGATCCCCTCGGCGTCGGTCTCGCTCGCGGCGAGGTAGGGGTGCTCGATCACGACACACCGCGAGCGAAGCGCGTCGTTGAGCTCCGCGGTGTCCGCGTAGTGCAACGGGTTCATCGTGGCCGCGGCGTGGAAGTCCGGGTGGATGTACCGCCCGAGATGCGTCGCGGGGTCCCACTCCTCGTCCTGGGGGAGGTCCCGGAGCGTGCGGCCCACGCCCCGCAGGTGGAGTTCGCGCTTGCCCCGGTCCTCGAACAGCGGGTGGAGGTAGGCGGTGACCGATCCCGTCGCCATGTTGAGCTCGTCGGCCACGTAGATCCCGCCGAACATCGCGGCCTTCGCCGCCTCGCCGAGGATGTAGTAGGTGCCGCCCCGGCCGTCGAGGTCCTTCTCGCCGACCACGTCCATCACCGCGGTGTCGGCCCCGAACTCCTGGCGATAGACGGGGAGATGTACCGCGGCGGCCACCGTCCGGATCAGGTGATTCTTCCCCGTGCCGGCCTCGCCCTCCAGGATCACCGGCTTGTCGAGCGCCAGCGACCGGTAGAACATCTCCTCCGTATCCCGACTGACCCCCTCCGGCGAAGCCGGGAAGTAAGGCACCTCGGTCTCGGGAATCGCCGGGTGCCCCGCCTCGAGTTCCCGGAGTCCGTGTCGGGTTCGGCCCGTGGGGGCACCCGCGAGCAGCCGCTCCGGATCGGCGTCGATCCGGACGCCGTTCACCGTGTGGTACGCATCCGTCTGTTGGGATCCGTCGAGTTCACTCATGAGTTGGTATAGTGAAACGTGCTCATCTGGAACAGTGAAACGTGCTCATTCGGAATAGTGAAATTCCCGGCCGATCACGCGCCCGACGAGGACCGTCCCCGCCTCCTCGGCCGTCCGGGCCCGCCACAGCGGGCCGAAGTACTCCGTCAGCTCCGCCTGGATGTCCCTGACGTGGGCCGAGTGGACCGCCGGCCGCCACGCCGTGTCCTCCCGGCTGCTCGATCGCTTCTCCGCGAGGACCCGGACCGTCCGCTCGTCCGTCCGCTCGACGCCCGCGATCCGACGGTACGGGGTGTGGGCATAGAACCCCCGAAGGAGTTCCGTGACGGCCTCGACGGCGGTCTCCGGCAGAGGGGCGTAGATCGGGTCGCCGTACTCGATCGTCATCGCGGCGACCTGCTCGGCCTCCGCGGGCGGGAGATCCCGACGGGGATCGCTCCCGTCGAACAGCCACGTGCTCGGTTCGTCGATTTCGGGCATTGGGTGATCACTCGAGGAACCGGCCCGTGATCGGGCCGGCATGGCTCACCAGACCTTGGGGCGACAGCCCCTCAAATCCTTCTCTCCGACCGTCGGCGAAGTTCGGCGATCCGGGTCGAAAGAGCCAGAAACGTCCCAAGGAGGGTCAGGAGGACCGCCGCGGCCGCGGCCAGGTCGTGAGCCGGGAGGTCGTGGCTGAAGCCGCCTGTGACCCGCTCGGCGCGGAGCCAGGTGTGATGGAGCCGGCCCGCGACCGGGAGGAAGTAATCCACCAGGTCGTTGAACGCATACCACCCCGCCGCCACCGCGACTGCCCCGACCGAGAAGGTGGCATATCGGTGGAGAACGAAGGCCTCGGCGGCCATTGCCAGGTGGCTTCCGATCAGGAACAGGTAGAGCCAGGTCGCGATCCCGCCGGGGCCGTTGAGCACCACCTGGACGAACGGCGTCCAGAGCCCGAGTTTGATCGCGCCGAGGAAGGCGAGTGCGTGGAGCCAGTCGGCCTCGACCTCGAAGCGGGAGGCAAGGAGCGAGAGACCGACGAACAGGGTGGCAAGCGGGCTGTCCGGCACCAGCGGCCAGGCGACCGGGGCCGTGACCGCGAGCTGGAAGCGGTAGTACCAGAAGCCAAAGGCAGTCCCGATGAGGTTGACCAGCGCGATCGGCACCGCCAGTCGCAGGGCGAGGTCCTCGATGGACCGGGGCAACGGCGCGAGGTACCGTGGCAAGCGCTCCGCGGACATGTGCGGGGAGAGGACAGGGCCGCTCAAAGCCGTACTGATTGACCGATCAGGCACAGCAACTGCCGCCCCGATTGACCGACGTGTGCCGCGATACCAGTATGCTCCCGCGAAAGGAAGGTTTAACTACCGGAGGGCACTTTCCTCGGGTACGATGACTCAGAGTGAGGAGTCGCTCGGCGCAAGCTCGGGCGATCGAGTTCTTCCAGGGCACGTTAGCGACACGTAGCGAGTTCGAAACGGTCCGGATCTTCGATACGACACTACGTGACGGCGAACAGACCCCGCGTACCTCCTTCTCCGAGGCGGACAAGCGGGAGATAGCCAGGGTACTGGACCAGATGGGAACCCACGTCATCGAGGCGGGGTTCCCGGCGAACAGCGACGCCGAACTCGAGGCGGTTCGTGACATCGCCCGGTCGACGGAGACGACAGTGGCGGGACTGGCACGCGTGGTCGAGTCGGACATCGAGGCGGCGATCGAGGCCGAGGTCGACATGATCCACGTCTTCGCCAGCACCAGTGACGTCCAGATCGAGGACTCCATGCACTCCAACCGGGAGGAGGTCAAGGAGCGCTCGGTCCGGGCGGTCGAGCAGGTCACGGAAAGCGACGCCGAGGTCATGTTCTCGCCGATGGACGCCACCCGGACGGACCGGGACTACCTGGCCGAGGTGCTCGAGGCCGTCGACGGGGCCGACGTGGACTGGGTGAACATCCCCGACACCACCGGGGTTGCCAGTCCCTCCCGGTTCGCCGACCTGATCGGCTTCGTGGGCGAGCACACCGACGCCCGGATCGACGTGCACACCCACGACGACTTCGGGATGGCGACGGCAAACGCCATCGCCGGCATCGAGGCCGGGGCCGACCAGGCCCAGGTCTCGGTCAACGGCATCGGCGAGCGGGCCGGCAACGCCGCCTACGAGGAGGTCGTGATGGCCGCCGAATCGATCTACGGCGCCGAGACCGGCATCGATACGACCCGGATCTCGGAGATCGCGGCCATCATCGAGGAGAAGTCCGGCGTTCCGATCCCGCCGAACAAGCCCGTCGTGGGGGAGAACGCCTTCTCCCACGAGAGCGGCATCCACGCCGCCGGCGTGATCGAGAACGCGGACACCTTCGAGCCCGGGATCATGACCCCGGAGATGGTCGGCGCCCAGCGCGCGATCGTCCTGGGGAAACACACCGGGAGCCGCGCCGTGCGGGACCACCTCGAGGAGGCGGGCTACGCGCCGACCGAGGAGGAGGTCCGTGAGGTGACCGAACGGGTGAAAAACCGGGCCGCGGAGAAGCATACGATCACCGTCGAGGACCTTCACCGCATCGCCGCCGCCGTGGGCGTCGATCGGGCCGACTCGACGGAGGCGCGGGCATGAGCGGGACCAGGCCGGGCGGGCCCACCGGAACGCCTATAGTGGGCGCTCGCCCATGGTCCAATCACGATGGCCGACGCCACCCGACAGCAGTTCGCGTGCCCGGCCGAAATCGGCATCGTAGGGGCCTGAGGCCCCATCATACACATTTCTCCCGACTGTCCGAGTCGAGCCCGTTCGATTCGACAGCGAGTACCGTCCCGAAACCGAGCGGACATCCACGGCAACCATGAGTAAACCACAGTCCAGCGAGCGAACGGACGCCACGACCGAAACCGGCGACCGATCGGAGGAATCGACCGAGGAAGAGACAGAGAGCGAGGAATCGATCACGGGGGCCAACTCGGTGGTCAGGGCCCTCGAGAAGGCGGACGTCGAGATCACCTTCGGCATCCAGGGCGGGGCGATCATGCCCGTCTACGACGCGCTCGCGGACTCCTCGATCCGCCACGTGTCGATGGCCCACGAGCAGGGGGCCGCCCACGCGGCCGACGCCTACGGCATCGTCGCCGGGAAACCGGGCGTCACGATCACGACCTCCGGCCCCGGCGCGACGAACCTGGTCACGGGCATCGCCGACGCCAACCTGGACTCGGACCCGGTGGTCTCGCTCACCGGCCAGGTCCCCCAGGACATGGTGGGCAACGACGCCTTCCAGGAGACGAACACGATGGGCATCACCTCGCCGGTGACGAAGGCAAACATCTTCGCGACCAGCCCCGACTCCGTCGGCGACGACGTGGGGACGGCCCTGGCCCTGGCCGGTACGGGGCGTCAGGGACCCACCCTCGTGGACCTGCCCAAGAACGTGACCACCAGTCCGACGGAGGTCGAACCGTCCGAGCCGACCGTGCCGGAGTCCTACCAGGTGCCGTCCGACGAGGCCGACTCCCGGAGCGTCGAGGCGGCCGCGGCGGCGCTCGCCGACGCCGAGCGCCCGGTGATCCTCTCCGGCGGCGGCGTGATCAAAAGCGGGGCCAGCGATCGGCTCCGGGAGTTCGCCGTGGAGTACGGCATCCCGGTGGTCACCACCATGCCGGGTCTGGGTTCGTTCCCCGAGGACAACCCGCTCTCGCTGGAGATGGGCGGGATGCATGGCACGGGCTATGCCAACCTGGCGCTGAGCAACTGTGACGTGCTCCTGGGCGTCGGCACCCGGTTCGACGACCGGCTCACCGGCGGCATCGAGACCTTCGCGCCGGAGGCCGAGGTCATCCACGTCGACATCGACCCCGCGGAGATATCGAAGAACATCCACGCGGACTACCCGCTGATCGGGGACGCGAAAGCGGTGCTCGAACAGCTCCAGGGGGCCATGCCGGCCGAACCGGACGCCGAGGACTGGCGCGAGACGACCCAGACCTGGAAGGCCGAGTACGCGATGGGGTATGAGACCCCACAGGACGAACCCATGCGACCCCAGTTCATCGTGGAGGCCATGGACGAGGCCGCAGCCGACGACGCCATCGTCACGACCGGGGTCGGTCAGCACCAGATGTGGGCCGCCCAGTACTGGACCTTCACCGAGCCCCGGACCTGGATCTCCTCGAACGGCCTGGGGACGATGGGGTACGGCGCGCCAGCCGCCGTCGGGGCGAAGCTCGCGGCCCCGGATCGACAGGTCGTCTCCTTCGAGGGTGACGGTTCCTTCCTGATGACCAGCCAGGCCATCGCCCCGGCGGTGCGCGAAGAGCTGGACATCACCGTGGCCGTCCTCAACAACAGCTACGTCGGGATGATCCGGCAGTGGCAGGACGCCTTCTATGACGAGCGGCGCTACGAGAGCGAGTGGGACTGGGGCCCGGACTTCGCCACGCTGGCGGAGGCCTACGGGGCCCAGGGCCTGCGGGCGATGGCCTACGACGAGGTCCCGGACGTGATCGAGGAGGCCTTCGCCTACGACGGCCCCTCCGTGATCGACTTCCACGTCGATCCGATCGCGGACGTCTTCCCGATGGTCCCGAGCGGCGGAAACAACGCGGAGTTCGCCCTGGAGGCCGATCACCTATGAGCGGCGAGGGGATGTCCGGACCGGCACCCGAGGAACGCGAGAAGCCACGCGGCCGACGGAACGCTCAGGGGATCCGCATCGACCCCGAGACGGAGTCCGAACCCGAGCCCCGGCGGACCGTGCTCTCGGCGCTGGTCGACCACAAGCCCGGGGTCCTCGCGAAGGTCTCGGGCCTGTTCGCCCGCCGGCAGTTCAACATCGAGAGCCTGACCGTGGGTCCCACCGTCGACGAGTCGATGGCCCGCATGACCATCGTCGTCGAGGAGCCCGAACCGGGCATCGAGCAGGTCAAGCGACAGCTCCGCAAGCAGGTGCACACCTGGTCGGTCCGGGAGATCGAGGAGGCCATCGAACGCGAACTCGCGCTGATCAAGGTCGACGGAACCGACCCCGCCGGCGTGGCCGCCGTCGCGGAGATGTACGGCGGTCAGGCCGTGCGGGCCGACGACGAGGTCATCACGGTCGAGTTGACCGGCAGAGAGGCAACGATCGACGCCGCCATCGCGGCGTTCGAACAGTTCGGCGTACACGAAGTCGCCCGTACGGGCACCGCCGCCCTCGCCAGCGGCACCCGATCCACAGCATGACCGAGGAATTCACCCGACCGGTATACTACGACGACGACGCGGACAGTTCGCACATCGCGGAGAAGACCGTGGCCGTCCTCGGCTACGGCAGCCAGGGTCACGCCCACGCCCAGAACCTCGCGGACAGCGGGGTCGACGTGGTCGTCGGCCTCCGGGAGGACTCCACCTCCCGGGACGCCGCCCAGGCCGACGGCCTCCGGGTCGCCACCCCGACCCGGGCGGCCGCCGAGGCCGACGTGGTCTCGATGCTGGTCCCGGATACGGTCCAGCCCGACGTCTACGAGGCCATCGAACCCGAACTCGAACCGGGGGACACCCTCCAGTTCGCCCACGGGTTCAACATCCACTACAACCAGATCGAACCCCCCGAGGACGTGGACGTGACGATGGTCGCGCCCAAGAGCCCGGGCCACCTCGTCCGTCGGAACTACGAGGCCGGCGAGGGCACGCCCGCCCTGGTCGCGATCTACCGGGACGCCACGGGCGAGGCCCGCGAGGAGGCCCTGGCCTACGCCCAGGGGATCGGCTGTGCCCGCGCCGGGGTCATCGAGACGAGCTTCCAGGAGGAGACCGAGTCGGACCTCTTCGGCGAGCAGGCCGTGCTCTGTGGCGGGGTCACGAGCCTGGTGAAGACCGGCTACGAGACCCTGGTCGAGAACGGGTACAGCCCCGAGATGGCCTACTTCGAGGTCCTCAACGAGCTCAAGCTCATCGTGGACCTGATGTACGAGGACGGCCTCGGCGGGATGTGGGACTCGGTTTCGGACACCGCCGAGTACGGCGGGCTGACTCGCGGCGACGTGGTCGTCGACGAGGGGGTGAAAGAGAACATGGAGGAGATCCTGGAAGAGATTCAGGACGGCGAGTTCGCCCGCGAGTGGATCGCGGAGAACCAGGCCGGTCGCCCGTCCTACACGCAGCTGCGGAACGCCGAGAGCGAGCGGGAGATCGAGGACGTCGGCGAACGGCTGCGATCGATGTTCGCGTGGGCCGACGATGAGTGAGGGGACCCTGTACGATCACGTCTGGGACCAGCACCTCATCGAGACCCTGCCGACCGGCCAGGACCAGCTGTTCGTCGGCCTCCACCTCATCCACGAGGTCACGAGCCCCCAGGCGTTTGGCATGCTCCGGGAGCGGGACCTCGAGGTCGCCTTCCCCGAGCGCACCCACGCGACGGTGGATCACGTCATCCCGACCGAAGACCGGTCCCGTCCGCTCGAGGACGATGACGCCGAACAGATGCTCTCGGCGCTCGAGCGGAACACCGACGAGACCGGTATCACCTTCTCCGGCCCGGAAACGGGCGATCAGGGCATCGCCCACGTCATCGGACCGGAGCAGGGGGTCACTCAGCCCGGCATGACCATCGTCTGCGGGGACAGCCACACTGCCACCCACGGCGCCTTCGGCGCGCTGGCCTTCGGGATCGGGACGAGCCAGATCCGGGACGTGCTGGCGACCGGCTCCGTGGCCGCCGAGAAACACGACGTGCGGCGCATCGAGATCACCGGCGAGCTGAGCGAGGACGCCACCGTCAAGGACCTCGTGCTCGGTCTGATCCGCGAGCTGGGCACCGACGGCGGCGTGGGATACGTCTACGAGTACGGCGGCCCCGTCGTCGAGAACATGTCGATGACCGAACGCATGACCCTCGCCAACATGTCCATCGAGGGCGGCGCCACCGCGGGGTACATCAACCCGGACGAGACCACCTACGAGTACCTGAAGGGCCGGGACGCGGTCCCCGAAGGCGAGGCCTTCGAGGAGCGCAAGGCCTACTGGGAGTCCGTCAAGTCGAACCCGGACGCGATCTACGACGACGTCGTGACCGTCGACGCCTCCCGGATCGAGCCCTCGGTCACCTGGGGGATCACACCCGGACAGGTCGTCGGGGTCACCGAGCCGATTCCGGCGCCCGAGGACCTGCCCGAGGGCGAGCGCGACGCCGCCGAGCGGGCCTACGACCACATGCAGGTCTCCCCGGGCGAGACCATGGCCGGCTACGACATCGACGTGGCCTTCCTGGGCTCGTGTACGAACGGTCGACTGCCCGATCTCGAGGCGGCCGCCGAGGTCCTCGCGGGCCACGAGGTCGACCCGGACGTCCAGGCCCTGGCCGTGCCAGGCAGCCAGCGCGTGAAGGCCGCCGCCGAGGAAGCGGGCCTCGATGCGGTCTTCCGCGAGGCCGGATTCGAGTGGCGGGACGCGGGCTGTTCGATGTGCCTGGGCATGAACGGCGACCGCCTGGAGGACGGGCAGGTCTCCGCCTCCTCGACGAACCGCAACTTCATCGGCCGACAGGGCAGCAAGGACGGCCGGACGATCCTGATGAGCCCCGAGATGGTCGCCGCGGCGGCGATCGAGGGCGAAGTGACCGACGTGCGCACGCTGGAGGACGGCCAATGAGCGAGGAGCCACCTGCACCCCGGATCACCGCCGTCAGCGGCTCCGGGGTTCCGATTCGCGGCAACGACATCGACACCGACCAGATCCTGCCGGCCCGCTTCATGAAGGTCGTGACCTTCGAGGGGCTGGGGCAGTTTGCCTTCTACGACCAGCGGGTCGAAAGCGAGGGGACCCACCCCCTGGAGGACGACCGGTTCCGGGACGCCTCGATCATGGCGGTCAACAAGAACTTCGGCTCCGGGTCCTCCCGCGAACACGCCCCGCAGGCGCTCATGCGCTGGGGCATCGACGGGCTGATCGGCGAGTCATTCGCGGAGATCTTCCGGGGGAACTGCCTCTCGCTCGGCCTGCCGACGGTCACCGCGGACCACGAGACGGTGAGCGCGATCCAGGACTGGATCGAGGAGAACCCGGCGGGCGAGATCGAGATCGACGTCGAGGCCGCCACCGTGACCTACGGGGGAGAGACGATCGACGTCGGGATCGATGAGTCCCAGCAGCGGGCCCTCACGGCGGGGACCTGGGACACCACCGCAGTCATGCGGGCGAACTTCGAGGGGGTCCGCGAGCGGGCGAAACGCCTCCCGTACATCGAGGAGGGGGAGATTCCGGAGGCACGATGACCCACGAGATCGCCGTGATCCCCGGGGACGGCATCGGGGGCGAGGTCACCCCCGCGGCGATCGAGATCCTCGAGGCCCTCGACGTGGATTTCGCGTTCACCGAGGCCGAGGCCGGCGACCACGTGGCTGCGGCGGGGGGAGACCCCCTGCCTGCGGAGACCCGGGACCTCGCCGCGAGCGCCGACGCGACGCTGTTCGGCGCAGCGGGCGAGACGGCGGCCGAGGTCATCATCCCGCTCCGGGCGGCGGTCGACTCCTTCGTGAACGTCCGGCCGGCCCGGACCTATCCGGGGGTCGAGGCGGTCCAGCCCGAGACCGACCTGGTCTTCCTCCGGGAGAACACCGAGGGCGTGTACGCGGGCCACGAGGACCGCCTGTCCGAGGACCTCAGCACGTTGACCCGCGTGATCACCGACGAGGCCACAGAGCGGCTGGCGAAGTTCGCCTGTGACTACGCCCCGGACGGGTTCACCGTCGCGCACAAGGCAAACGTCATGCGCGAGACCGACGGCCGGTTTCGCGACGCCGTGATTCGGGTGGCCGAGGCCGACGGCGTCGAAACCGACGAGGTCCTGATCGATGCGCTGGCGATGCACCTGGTCATGCACCCCGAGGACTACGACGTGATCGTCACGCCGAACCTGGCCGGGGACGTCCTCTCCGATCTGGCGGCGGGCCTGGTTGGCGGACTCGGCCTCCTGCCCAGTGCGAACATCGGGCCCGAGCGGGGCCTGTTCGAACCGGTGCACGGCTCGGCCCCCGACATCGCGGGGGAGGGGATCGCCAATCCGAGTGCGATGATCCTGAGCGCGGCACTGTTGCTCGACTACCTGGGGGAGACCGGGGCCGCAACCCGGGTCCGGGACGCCGTCGAAACCACGCTCGCCGAGGGGCCACGGACACCCGATCTCGGGGGCGAGGGAACGACCGAGGCAGTCACGAACGCCATTCTGGACCGGGTGTAGCCAGTCGGCCCGCGATGGTTTCGGGGCGTGTTCGAGCCGACCGTGGCCGGCAAGCCGGACCGACCCCGCCTCAGCTGTCCGATCCCGGCTCCGGGACCCGATCGTCGGTCCGGAGCAGCAGTCGGGCCTCCGCGACCGACACGGGAAGATCCGCCGCCGGAAGGAGCCCCTCGAATACTCGAACCGGCGCTGGCGGCCGCAGCCCGTGGCTCTCGAGAAGCGAGCGATCGGTCAGAATCTCTCTGACTGACCCGTCTGCCGCGATTGTGCCCGCCCGGGAGAGGAGCACGACCCGATCCGCGAGGGCAGGCACCGCCTCGAGTGCGGGGGTAAACACCACGTGGGTCCCGTCGTGCTCGGCCAGGAGGTCGAGAATGCGCTCCCGGAAGCGGGCGTCGACGGTCCCAAGTGGCTCGTCGAGGAGGAGGACCTCGGGGTCGAAGGCGAACACGCTCGCCACTGCCGCTCGCTGTTTCTCACCCCCCGAAAGTCGAAACGGCGGCTGATCGAGGACCTCACGGAGCCCGAGGTCGGTCGCGAGTGACTCCACGCGTCGAGCGGCCACCTCGCGGGGGTGGCCGAGCTGGGCCGGTCCGTACTCGATGTCCGCTCTCACCGTCGTGTTGAACAGGTAATCCTCGGGGTCCTGCAGGAGCACTCCCAGCCGTTCCCGGACGGCCTCGGCATCGGTCGTCTCGCCGAAATACCGGATCGTCCCGCTCGTCGGTTCGAGGAGGCCCCCGAGCACGAGCTGAAGCGTGCTCTTCCCGGATCCGTTCGCCCCGATGACTGCGACGCGTTCCCCCGCCTCGATAGAGAGATCGACGTCACGAATCGAGGTGGTGCCGTCCGGGTATTCGTATGACACCCCGCTCGCCTCGATCATAGTCCCCATTGGAGCACCCCCGAGCCCACGAGGGCGGCGACGGCGACCCCCAGGAGCGCGTAATCGCCCCTATCGAGACGCTGTGATCGGCTGTACGGCGATGGCGGCTGGGCGCCCCCGCGGGCCCGCATCCCTCGGCCGACCCGCTGCCCCCGATCGAGTGTCCGCAGCAGAAAGCTGCCTGCGAGGTGGGCGGCATCCCGCCATCCCTCCCGGACGCCGGTCGGTCCCGTCCGCCGACTGTTGCGCGCAACGACCAGTCGCCACAGTTCGTCGAAGAAGAGAAACAGGAACCGGTAGGTGATCGCGATGACCCACACGACGGTGACGGGGACCCCGAGATCCCGCATCGCGCCGACGAGGGAGGAAACGGTCGTCGTCATGACCAGTACCGACAGCAGGGCGACCCCCGTGCCGACGCGGACGGTGAACCGCACCACGTAGACCAGCCCCGCGTCGGTGACGGCCAGCCCGAAGACGTGTGCGATCGGCGTTCCCGGGTGCAACACGACCTGGGGGAGAACGACGATCGCGGACGCGAGCGTGAGGGCACCACTGCGGGCTGCGAGGCGTCGCAGCGGGACGGCCGACAGGCGCGCGAACAGCAGCGTGAGCGCCGCAAAGAACACCGTCAGCGCGAGCGAGCGGGTGATCATCACGGCCAGTGCGAGGGCGGCGATCGAACAGAGAGTGACACGTGGATCCCGTTGCTGGAGGAACCCCTCCCTCCTCGCGACCTGTTCGGCCGTGAAGACGGCCCTGAGAGCCCCCGTGATCGTCTCGACTGATCGCCCGACAGTCCCGGTCACCGTTCGTGGAGGCGCCCGATTCCACCGGCGGCCGTGAACGTGAGGAACGATCCGAGCGCCGCGGCGAGGATCGGCTCGACGGGTGGGCGGATCCCGGGCACGGCGTACCCGGGGAGGAGTCCAGCCAGGTGTCGGGTTGCCTCGTCGGTGGCACCGGTCGCTTCGGCGGCGTTCTCGAGGGGTTCCTCGTACCCGACGGCATCGGCGGCCCAGCCGAACATCGGGGCGAGGACGACCAGGAGGAGTATCCCCAGAATGGCCGTTCGAATCCAGGGCTCCCCGGCGAGGACGGTCACGCGCTCACCCCCGGGGCGGACTCATCCGACCGGCCGAGAACCAGGTCCGGTCGGGCACTCGCGACGTATCGGTACACCGCGGCCGTGATCGCCCCCTCGAGGATCCCGAGGAGCGCGTGCCCGATCACCAGTATCCGCACCGTCACCCCCAGCTCATAGGCAAACGCCGAGGAGAGGCCGAGCGCGACTCCCACGATCAGAGCCGAGACGGTGATCGCTCCCCACCCGGCGACGAAGGCCGCCCCCGACTCGTGGACGTCCCGCAGGAGCCGGTACAGCACATAGCCGACCAGAACGTCGACCACCGCCATCGAGAAGAGGTTTGCGCCGAGCGCGATGATGCCCCCATCCCCGAACACGAGGGCCTGAATCGTCACGACGGCGGTCATCGCGAGCATTCCAAGCGAGGGGCCAAGCAGAATCCCGGCGAATGCACCCCCGACGAAGTGTGCGCTCGTCCCGCCCGGGATCGGCCAGTTCAACATCTGTGCGGCGAAAATGCCCGCCGCGACGACGCCGAGAAGCGGCGTCCGTTCGTCGCCGAGTTCGCCCCGGGCGCGCCTGATGGCCAGGCCGATCGAGAGGCCGGACCCGATCCAGAGGAGTCCGGCCACCCACGGGTCCAAAAACCCGTCTGGTATGTGCATACCTGCCAAAACAGGGGTCGACGAGACAATAATACTTTTCCCGATTATCGTAATACTGGATTCACGTCCGGATCGGGGCGATCACGGCCACACGTGAACTACCCCTGCCTACTCGCCGTCTTCGGCGGCTCCTTGAGGCAGGGGCTTCCTGCTTCCACGACGCGCTTTGCAGA
>JBDGTI010000050.1:0-16155 GCA_042216995.1 Halodesulfurarchaeum sp. | reverse complement strand
CCAGGTCGTGTTTCACCGAGTACGTGTGCATCATCTCGATGCTGCAGCAGGCGATTCCGAACTGCAGCATGAACATCGAGGAGCCCCGGGCCCAGTTCATGAACTTATCGAGTTTCGTCAGGATGGCCGGGGTCGATCCCAGCGCCTCCCGGAGCTTCGAGTTGAACCGGTTGTCCACCCCCTCGTCCATCCGGGCGTCCCGGGTGGCCGTCGACGGGGCGTCGGGTTCGACGATGTCGTCTCGTGGCTGATCGCTACTCATGTCTGGACATCCTCCGTTCGTAGCGTGGATTCCGCACCCAGCCGAGCACGCCGCTGCGCCAGGCCCAGGCCAGGGCGACGAGCAGGACGCCGATGAACAGGACCATCGGGCCGAGCGCCCAGAGGAGCCCCTCCGTGCTGGCGATGTCCCGGTAGACAGCCGTCCACGGGAATATCAGCACGGTCTCGATGTCGAACACGAGGAACAACAGCGCGACCATGTAGTACTGGATGTTGAACCGGACGTGAATGGTTCCGGTCGGTACTTCCCCACTTTCGTAGGTCGATCGTTTGCTTGGTTCCGGCACGCTGGGGCGCAACAGCCGCGAAGTGCTCATCATCGCTGCGATTATCCCAATCGCAACGACGGCCAACATGCCGATAGCGATCCATGGGTTCATAAGTGGATTCGTAACACCTGGGGGTTGTACTGCCCCCACTATAAACATTGATTCTTCCGGTAGTTCCCGTGTATCCCGTATGTTTGGGTGTTTCAGCGATTTTCAATGTGTCGATTGCTCACACACGTGGGGGTACGGCATGGATCGAACGGGGCTCAGCGTTCGAATGGACCGCTCTCACATCTACCCTTCTCATGATATGAACGAGGGAAACGCTCTTCGCTGGAGACGGAACACGAAGCTATCCATCGAATACAGGCAGCTGTATCCCGCTTACGGAAGCACCACTCCCGATGTGAAATCACCAACGCCTTGGTACTTGAATCGATAGGTATGGTATGGGAATGAAGACGCTCGGTCTTGATGGGGTGACGGACCTCTTCGTCTCCGATCCGGACGTGACTTTCTACCACCCGCCCAGCATCTATGACTTCCGCGAGCGGCCGGAAGTGATCGGGCCGATCAGCGACGTCATTCCGTCCTCGCCCGTATTCGAGATGTACCCGATCGGGCTGACGAGCATCGCCGACACCCTCGAACGGAACGGGTACAATGCCCAGATCGTCAATCTCGCCCACGAGATGCTCGTCGATCCGGAGTTCGACCCCGAACAGGAAATCGCGGACTCGGCGGCCTGGCTGTTCGGCATCGACCTCCACTGGCTTCCACACGCACACGGGGCCATCGAGATCGCCCGCCTCGTCAAGAACCACCACCCCGACGCCCCGGTGGTCTTCGGGGGGCTCAGCGCCACGTACTTCCACGAGGACCTCATCGAGTACCCCGCCGTCGATTACGTCATTCGGGGGGATTCGACCGAGAAACCGGTCGCGCAACTCGTCGAGACTATCGATCGGGGCGGCGACCTCTCGACGGTCCCCAACCTGACCTACCAATCCGACGGCGAGACGGTCGTCAACGAGCTCACCTCCCTGCCGGACCAGCTCGACGAGTCGTCCATTCCCTCCTACACCTACGCCGTCAAGTCCGTCTTCAAGTACGGAAGCGTCCGCAAGGTGATCCCCCACCGGGGGTGGCTCGAGAAGCCCATCACGATGTTGCTCACGTCCCGGGGCTGCCGCCACGCCTGCTCGTTCTGTGGCGGTGCCGACTCCTACTCGGCGGTTCACGGCCGCGAGGAACCGGCCTTCCGGTCGCCGGCGCGGTTGATCGATGACATTCGGACCATCCGGTCGTTCTCGGAGGGCCCCATCTTCGTCGTCCACGATCTTCGGATGGGGGGTTGGGACTACGCCCAGGAGTTCTTCGACCGACTCGCGGCCGAGACCGTTCCCAACGAGTTCATCTTCGAACTCTTCGGGCCGGCCGGTGTGGACTACTTCGAGATGATCGACGAGGCGGTCGCCAGCTACAGCCTCGAACTCAGTCCCGAATCTCACGTTCCCGAGATCCGAGAGGAGATGGGCAAGTTCGCCGTCCCGAATGCGGCCATCGAGAACACGATGCGGGCCGCGCTGGACAACGGCTGTCAGAACATCGATCTGTTCTACATGATCGGCCTTCCCGATCAGACCTACGAGGACGCCGTGGGCTGTGTCGAGTACGCCGAGCATCTCCTCGAGGACATCGACGACGAGCGGATCATCCCCTTCGTCGCGCCCTACGCCCCCTTCCTCGACCCGGGGAGTCCGGCCTTCGAACGCCCCGACGAATACGGATATACGCTTCACGCGGAGGACCTCGAGGAGTACCGGCAGCTGCTCCTGGAGCCGAGCTGGAAACGCATGCTGAGCTACGAGACCGAACACCTCAGCCGGGAGGACATCGCGGCGGCGACCTACGAGGCGGCCCGCGGCATGAACACGCTGAAGTACGAACACGGGCTGCTCGAGGAAGAGACCTACGAGACCATGATGGACCGATTGGAGACCTCGGCGGAACTCGTCGAACGGGTCGATGCGGTGTACGAGGACACGAGCGGTGAGGCCCGCGAGGAGCCCTCAAGGACTTCTTCGACGAGTATTCGGCATTCGTCGACTTCGGGGAACACAGCATCGCCGGCGAGGACGAACTCTGGTGGCCGAGCAACGGGTTCCGAAACGGGCTCGCGCTGGCTGGACTCGGTGTCAAGCTCCTCGTCCAGGACCTGAAACAGCGGTATGGCCCGCGGCGGTCACTGCGGAACTGATCGGGCCGGGTTCAGCGCGACTCGCGGAAGGCCCGGGTCCCCTGGCTGTGCAACGATTCCGAGACCGTCGCGACCTCCGTGGCCTGTTCCTCGTGGCGTTCGACCAGGCGGTTCCGGAGCGTTTCGTCGTCCCGAGCGAGGATCTGGACGGCCGACAGCGCGGCGTTACCGGACTTCCCCGCGTCGACGGCCGTGATCGGGGCTCCCGCGGGCATCCCGAGAACCGAATCGACGGACTTCTCCTGGACGGGAATGCCGATGACGGGGAGCGGATAGGCGAGGGAGGCAGTCATGTTCGGGAGGTCCGCTGATTTCCCCCCGGCCCCCGCGAGAATCACGTCCACCCCGCGGGCCTCGGCGGTCTCCCCGTAGGCGTACAGCAGGTCCGGGGTCCGATGGGCGGAAACCACCCAGGTCTCGTAGCTGTAGGGCGATTCCGGCGGGTCCTCGTAGTCGGTGAGCTCCTCGAACCCGAGGGCTTCGAGAACCTCCGAGGCCCCGGACATCACCTCCAGATCCGAATCGCTTCCCATGATGATCCCCACGTCCGGCCGGTCGCCCTCGGGGCGGTCGCGTTCGGCCTCGGTCTCGAACAGTTCCCGCAGGGCGGCGACGTCGGGCATCGATCAGTCACCTCCCCCGGCGAATCTGAGCGTGTCCCTCGCCTCCCTCACCTGGTCGTGGATGACCGACAGGTCCGGTCCGGTCGTCGTGACGTGTCCGAGCTTTCGGAGCGGCCGAACCTCGCGTTTTCCGTACCAGTGGAGGTGGATCCCGTCCATCGCCAAAACCGAGTCGGTGCCCGAGAGTACGACCTCGCGGGGGTCCCCCTCGTCACCGAGGAGATTTGCCATCGCGGTCGGCGCGAGCAGATCGGTCGAGCCGAGTGGCAGTCCCAGGACGGCCCGCACGTGCTGTTCGAACTGCGAGGTCACCGTCCCCTCGATCGTGTAGTGGCCGGAGTTGTGCGGCCGTGGGGCGACCTCGTTGAGGAGGATATCGCCCGCTTCCGTCTCGAATAACTCGATGCCGAAGACCCCCCGCCCGTCGAAGACCGAGAGTGCCGACTCCGCGACCTCGGTCGCCCGCTCCATCCGGTCGTCGGTGGTGCGAGCCGGCACGAGGGTCTCCCGCAGGATCTCCGCCTCGTGTATGTTCTCGCCGACCGGGTAGGTCCCCGTCTCGCCGTCGCCCCGGACGCCGATGACGCTGAGCTCCCGCTCGAAGTCGACCAGCGCCTCGGCGACGAGCCCGGAGAGGGACTCGAAGTTCGACTCCGCCTCGGCCACGCTCTCGACGACGGCGTTGCCCCGACCGTCGTAGCCGCCGGTTCGGGCCTTGAGCATCAGGGGCGATCCCAGCTCCTCGAAGGCCGCCTCCAGGTCGGAGTCCGACTCGACGCCCCGATAGCTCGCGACGGGAATGCCCGCCGCGTCGAGCTGGTCGCTCTCCCGGAGTTTGTCTCGGGTCACCCGGAGATCCTCGGGCGCCGGATGAACGGGCGTCCCCGTCGCTTCCTGCACCGTTTCCAGAGCGTCCGGATCCGCGAGTTCGATCTCCAGGGTGAGCACGTCGACGCGGTCCGCCAGGGTTCGGATTGCCGCCTGATCGTCGAAGTCGGCCTCGATCTGGTCGGCTGCCGGCGGCGCGGCCGGACAGTCCGGAGTGGGATCGAGCACGACGGTCTCGACCCCGAGCGGGCTGGCCGCCTCCCCCAGCATCCGCCCGAGCTGGCCGCCGCCCACGATTCCGAGGGTCGTCCCGGGAAGCGAGTCACGCATTCTGCGCGACTGTTGGAAACGGAAGTGGATAAACGTTGCCGACCATCCCGAAAAATATTCACGTACGTGTATTATTCAACGCCGACCGGTCGAGGAAGAAGACGGTCTCGGTTCCCGAGGCGGTGAGCTCGTAGGTCCGGGCGACGTACCCCGGCAGCCGGTCATCCAGTTCGCCGTAGTGTTTGACGCGGGCGATCACGACCGGAGGGTTTCCGTCGATCTGTTCCGGGCTCATCGCGCTCGCCGTCCGGGCGTCGGCCCGCTCCAGGTACCAGGCGAGGGGCAACCGATTGAGCCAGTCCGAACTCGCCGGATATCGCATGGCCACCGACTCGCTCTCGACGGCGAAGTGCTCGCCGTAGAACACCACGTCCGTCCCCGCGTTTTCCCGCGAGAGCGTTCGGATGTCAGAGAGCGTCGGTCGGAGGTGACCCGCCGGCTGTCCGTACTGGACGAGGGGGTTGTCATCGTCCTGTGGCTCCCGATAGGCGGTAACGTACCCGGTGACTGCGACCTGCCCGGCGACCAGGAGCACGATCATCGCCGCGAGGCCGACGCTGATCGAATCGCCGTGTTCCCGGGCCTCGAAGCCCCAGTCGAGGATGACCCCGATCCCGACTGCGGCCGGAATCGCGAGGGGCACCAGCGCGTGGACGATTCCCCACGGCGCCGAGATGTCGGTGATCGCCGGATAGATGAGGAAGATGGCCCCGCCCCAGTAGAACGCGAAGAAGACGACGTCTCGGGGGGGATCCCCGCTATATCGCTCGGTCAGGAATCCGAAGACCGCGAACGCCACGAGTGGCAAACTGGTGACACCGGTGGTACGGACTGCATCAAGGAGGTAGGCGACGTAGGAGTGTTCGTGACCGCCTTTGATCCACACGCCGAAGAGGTCCCTGGCGCTCCCGACAGTGGCGGCGTAGACCACATCCGGCACCATCCCCGGATTGGCGACGATCCTGTAGAGATCCGGGCGCGGCGCGTAGAGAAACACGATGACGAGGAGGAATTCGAACCCGGCCACTGCGAGCGTCCGGCGGGCGGACCAGATCCCCCGGGCGACGCGACGAACTAGTGTAGACACGAGGCTCAGTCGGTCGGCGCCCACTTCGCCGGCAACGAGGAGGCGCCGGTCGAGGAGCAACCCGAGGGCCCCGATCCAGACCCCCACGAAGACGAGCGCGATTTCCTTGGTCCCGAAGGCCAGCGCCAGGGCGAAGGCGGCCGCGTAGAGTGACCACTCGTGATGCGCATCCAGGTACCGAACGACGAACCCGACTGCGAGGAGCGCGAATCCGGCGACGAGCACGTCGTTGCGCATGAATCGACTGTAGTAGAGGAGGACCGGATTGGCGGCCAGCCACAGCGCGAGCGCGATCACCTCCAGATCTTCGAGCCGATTCCGGAACAGCCACGCTCCCAGGGGCAAGAGCCCACCGACCAGGGCGACGAACGAACGTGCCACGGCGTCAGACGCCCCAACTATCCCGAAGAGGTACTTGTTCACGTGGAAGAGGAGGGGTCCGTGAACGATGGGACGGTACTCCCACACGCCGGTTTCGAGGTAGCGAAGCGTCCAGTACCCGACCCGGGCCTCGTCCCAGTGGAAGACCCGCTCGCCGAGCGCGACGAACCGGGCGAGAAGCGCGACCACGGCAATGGCACTCAGGGCGGCGAGGAGCCGCCGGCGGTCGACCCCGCGATCGAACATACCCCCTCTTCTTCCCCTCCCCTCAAAAGTAAGCGGGTCTCGACGAAGCACCTACAGGGCCGCCGCCCGAAGCGGGACGTGATGGAGACGATAGCAATCGAGATCGACGAGGACCTGTACGGCCGACTCGCGGATCACTGCGAGGAGGACGAAACAGTCGAGGAGTTCATCGAGGAACTCGTCTCGATGTACGAAACCGAGGGGGCGTTCATTCGGGAAGGCTACTCGGAGTGACGGGTCGGGACGGGGGAACGGTACCGTTTTGGGCTCCCCGCCCGAGCACCCGGACATGGTGGTTCTTGGGTTGGTTGTGTCCGAATTCAACCGACACATAACCGAACAGATGGAGGCGGTCGCCCGGGAAACGGCCGAAGCGGCCGGGGCGGAGATCCGGGAGACGATTCACGTGCCGGGGGCCTATGACTCCCCGCTGGCCGCCGATCGACTGGCCCGCCGGGCGGAGATCGACGCGGTCGGGGTCCTGGGGGCGATCGTCACCGGGGACACCGACCACGATCAGGTGATCGCGAACGCGTGTGCCCAGGGGCTCACCGAGGTCAGTCTGGAGCGGGATACACCCGTCACCTTCGGCGTCACGGGGCCGGGGATGACTGCCGAGGAGGCCCGTGACCGGGTCGACAAGGGGGCCGACACCGTCGAGAGCGCGATCGCGCTCGCGGAGGCACGATGAACTACACCGACCGGGTCACCCGCGTCGAGCCGAGTGCCACCCTCGCGGTGAGTTCCCTCGCCGCCGAGCTCGAGGACCAGGGGGCGGACGTCGTCGACCTCTCGGTCGGCGAGCCCGACTTCGACACCCCCGAGCACATCAAGGCCGCCGGTCGGGAGGCGATCACCCGCGGCGCGACACAGTACTCCCCCTCCACGGGGATCCCGGAGCTCCGGGAGGCCATCGCCGAGCGGCTCGCCTCCCAGGGAATGCCCTACGGGTCGGAGAACGTCATGGTGACCCCCGGGGCGAAACAGGCCCTCTTCGAGGTCGTCCACGCGCTCGTCGAGGACGGCGACGAGGTCGTGCTTCTGGACCCGTCCTGGGTCTCCTACGCCGCGATGGCCGAAATCGCCGGGGCCGACCTCACGCGGGTCGACCTCTCCGAGTCTGCCTTCCGGCTCGAACCGGCACTCGACGAGCTGGCCGAGGCGGTCTCGGATGCGACCGAACTCCTCATCGTCAACTCGCCCAACAACCCCAGCGGCGCCGTCTACTCGCGGGCGGCCATGGAGGGGGTGCGTGACCTGGCGGTCGAGCACGACATCACGGTCATCTCCGATGAGATCTACGAACAGATCCGCTACGCGGGCGAGCACGTCAGCCTGGCCACGCTGGACGGGATGGCCGAGCGAACCGTGACCGTCAACGGATTCTCGAAGGCCTACGCGATGACCGGGTGGCGGCTTGGCTACTTCGCGGCCCCTGCGGGGTTGATCGAGCAGGCGGGGAAGATCCAGTCTCATTCGGTTTCCTCCGCGGCGACCTTCGTTCAGCACGCCGGCCTGGAGGCCCTGACCGGCCCGTCCGAGCCGACCGAGGAGATGGTCGCGGCCTTCGAGTCCCGGCGGGACATGCTGGTCGAGGCCGTCGCGGATCACGGGATCGACGTCCCCGCCCCGGCGGGGGCGTTCTACCTCATGCTGCCCGTCGAGGCGGACGACCAGAGCTGGTGTACCGACGCGCTTGAGGACGCCCACGTCGCGACCGTTCCGGGGAGCGCGTTCGGAACCCCGGGATACGCCCGCCTCTCCTACGCGGCCGATCAGTCCCGCCTGGCGGAGGGCATCAGGCGTCTCGCCGAGGCGGGGTATCTCGACTAGGGCCAGACGCCACGCTCCTCCGCGGCCGCGTCGAGCCGCTCGATCGCGACCGTGTACGCCGCCGTTCGCAGGTCCGGGATCTCGGGATCGGCGGCCGTTTCGGTCAGGGTCTCGAAGGCCGAGACCATTCGCTCCTCCAGTTTCGTGTTCACCGTCTCCGTGTCCCAGTGGTGGCGCTGACGATTCTGCACCCACTCGAGGTACGAGACGATCACGCCGCCGGCGTTCGCGAGGATGTCCGGGACGATCTCCACGCCCCGTTCGGAAAGTTGCTGATCGGCCTCGTCGGTGATCGGCCCGTTGGCCCCCTCGACGATCACGTCGGCCGCGACGTCGGGAGCCAGATCGGCCGTGATCGCGCCACTCAGCGCGGCGGGAATCAACAGGTCCACGTCGAGGGTGAGGAGGTCCTCGTTTGTCACCTCGGTTCCGGCCTCGAAGTCGACGACGGATCCGGCCTCGCGCTTGCGGTCCAGAACCGCGTCGGGATCCAGCCCGCCGGCATCGTGGATGGCACCCGAGGAGTCACTTATGGCCACGATCGTCGCCCCCGCCGCGTGCAGGAATCGCGCCGCGTGCTGGCCGACGTTGCCGAATCCCTGCACTGCGACGGTCGCCCCGGACAGGTCCCGGTCGAGATACTTGAACGCCTCGCGGGCCGCGATGGCGATCGAGCGTCCCGTGGCCTCGACCCGCCCGGCACTCCCCCCGCTGTCGATCGGCTTGCCGGTCACGATCCCCGGGGCGGTCGTCCGTTCGAGGGTCTCGTAGGTGTCCCGGATCCAGTTCATCTCCCGTTGGCCCGTGTTGACGTCCGGCGCGGGGATGTCCCGATCCTCGCCGATGAGCGGGCGGATCTCGGTCGCGTATGCGCGGGTGATCCGCTCCAGTTCGCCCGCCGAGTACTCCCGCGGGTCGAGGGCGATCCCGCCTTTGGCTCCGCCCAACGGCAGGGACACGACGGCCGTCTTGAAGCTCATCCAGCCCGACAGCGCGATGACTTCCCCGCGGCTCACCGAGGGGTGGTATCGGATTCCCCCCTTGTACGGCCCCCGGGACCCGTCGTACTGGGACCGGTAGGCCGGAAACGTTTCGACGCGACCGTCGTCCATCTCCACCGCCAGGGTGGCTTCGAACACCCGTTCGGGGGACTGGAGCACGTCACGTCGCCCCGGGGAGAGATCGAGTCCGTCGGCTGCCCGGCGAACCTGCGCTCGCAGGCTCTCGAGCGGTTCCATCGGTGCCATGGAGTACCGATCAGCGAGGATCCCAAAAAGCATGTCGGCCCCGTCGGTCGGAGCGGTGGGAATTTACCGGCTCGTGCCCGACCCGAACACGTGCAGATAGTGGGGTACGAGCCCGGCACGCCGAACGAACCTGCGGCCCTGCGGCTCGCCGCCGACGGGTCCGTCCGGAGCCGACCCCTCCTCCCCGGGACGGACCTCGACTATGGGCTGGGGCCACGTCACTGTGCGGGGGAGGTCGACGGCGAGAACCACGCGGCCTGTTCGAACACCGAGGCGCCGTACTGTACGGCCCACACCTCGACCTGGCCGTGTGCAGTCTGTCGGGGCGACTGCGCGATGCCCCTCGAGGCCTGTCACGAGGAGCACGTCGTCTACCTCGCCGCCTTCGAACCGGCGACGTTCAAGGTCGGTGTCACCCGCTCGTGGCGTCTCGAACGCCGGCTCGGCGAACAGGGCGCAGCCCGGGGGGCGAAGATTCGGACGGTCGAGAACGGTCGGATCGCCAGACGGATCGAAGCCGACCTGGCGACTGAGATCCCCGATCGGGTGGCCGTGGCTCGCAAGATCGAGGGCGTGGCCCGGGCGGTGGACGAATCCGCCTGGGAGTCGCTGCTCACCGAGTTCGACGGAGGGCCGGAGTTGCGATTCGACTACGGCCTCGACCTCGCCAGCCAGCCCATCCCCGCCACGATGGCCGCCGGGACCGTTCGCGGGTCCCGCGGGCGAATCCTGGTCCTCGAACGCGGTGAAAGCACCTACGGGGTCGACCTGCGGGACCTCGTGGGTCACGAGGTGGTCGAGGGGGGCCCGACCGCACAGCGTCAGGTCAGCCTGCGCGCCTTCGGACCGGCGTCCGGGAGCGGATAGTTTTTCAGTCGTCCTGCCGAACCCCGGCCCATGGCAGACGAGGAATCCACCGACGAGAGCGAAGAGGAACAGTCCTTCCGGGAGCGCGTCGAGAAGATTCGAGAGGAGCGCGCCGAAGAGGGCGAATCCGAGGACGACCGCCGCGAGCGCATGGAGGAGATGATGGGTGGCGAGTCCGGCGGCATGGGCGGCGGCAACCCGTTCGCCCAGATGATGGGCGGCATGATGGGTGGCGGCGGCATGGGCGGGATGGGCGGCGGCGCCAGCGAGGGCGGTGACAACGTCCGGCTCGCCCGCGAACTGGAGGCGCTTCGGGACGAGGTTTCGGCGGCGACCGACCAGCTCGAGCGGATCGCCGACGCGCTCGAAGACGACGAATAAGGCTGAAATCCGCCGGTTTTCGTTCAGCGTTCAGCTCGCCCGCATCGCCGGATCGCTCGGCTCGGCACGCTCCGTGGCGATCACGCGGGACAGGGCCGGTCACTCGATCCCCGGGCGATCACACCACCCGCTCGTATACCGCTTCGAGTCGATCGATCGCCCGGGCGAGGCTGATCTCCGAGCGGCGGTCGAGACACGACTCGGAGAGGCCATCACGCTCGTCGAGGGCCCGTTCGAGTTTGGCCCGAAACCCGTCGATGTCCCCCTGTTCGTAGCGGAAGCCGTTCGCCCCGTCGACGATCGTCTCGCTGAGGGCCCCGGCGTCGACGCCGACGACCGGGGTGCCACAGGCCGTCGCCTCCAGGGCGACGATACCCTGGGTCTCGACCGGACTCGGAAAGGCAAAGACGTCGAGGGCACTGTAGAACGCGGGCAACTCCTCGCGATCGAGGAATCCGAGGAACCGTACGTCCACGTCGTGACGGCGGGCAGCCGCTTTGAGCGAGTCCGTGGCCGGTCCCTCCCCGCCGAAGAGGACCGACACGTCGAGCGCGGCGGCGGCCTCGATGATCGCCTCGAGGTTCTTCTCGTGCCCGTGCCGTCCCGTGTATCCGATCAGGGGGCGATCGGTCGGGAGGTCGTATCGGCGCTTGAACTCCGCCGTCTCCCGGGGTTCGAACCGGGTGACGTCGACGCCGTTTGGGAGCGCCTCGATCGGGGTGGGATCCGTGAGGAAGTCCCGCAGCGACTCGGCCGTGCGCTCGCTCGGCGCCAACACCAGATCGGCCTGCTCGAGGAACCACCGCTCCCACCGACTGCTCACGGCCGCGACGGGGCTGGCGAGGAGGTCAGGGGCCACGTAGGAGGCATACTCCCCCGTCGGCGTGTGATACGAGACGACGAGGGGAAGAGACTCGCGGCGAGCCAGCCGGTACCCGGCGACCCCGACCGAAAACGGCGAGTGGGCGTGGACCAGATCGACCTCGGGGAGCGCCGCGGGGACACTCGGGAGCCCGAGACGGTATCCCTCGTAGAAGGGGAAGGGCAGACTGGAGACGGGGTGTTCGCCCGGGTCCGGATCGTACGAGGAGGCGGGATAGACCACGTCCATGCGTCCGCCCCGCTCGGCGTAGCGGTCCCGCCAGGCCGAGATGGTGTAGGTGACGCCGTTCACGGTCGGGAGATACGTGTCCGTGAAGGCGGCGACCGCAGGTGCCATTACGGCCGGATTGGGGGCCGTCCAATAAGAGCCTGCTCACTCGGCGACCAGTCGCTCGTAGAGGGGCACCAGGTCATCCTGGACCGCCTCCAGCGTGAACGCCCGGCTGCGTTCCTTGGCCCTGGCACCGATCGCCTCGCGACGGGAGTCCTGCAGGAGTTCCTCGATGACCGGCACGAAGTCCCGCTCGGCTTTCAGGCAGTCCCGCCCGTCCTCGAGCCACTCGAAGGTCGGAATGTCCCGGACGACCGGCGCGGCCCCCGTGGCCATCGCCTCGAGGAGGGCCATCCCCTCGTTCTCGTTGTGGGTCGGAAAGAAGAAGACGTCCCCCGCCGCGTACGCGCCCCGGATGTCCTCGATGTACCCGGTGAACGTGACGTTCTCGGGTGCGGAATCGACCAGCCGTTCGGTCTCCGTACTCCGCAGGAACCGGTCGAGGGACCCGCCGGTGGGATTGAGAAAGCCGAACCAGACGAAGTCGAGTTCCGGCATCCGTTCGGCCGTCTCGACGAACGTCGAGAGCCCCTTGCGGGGGATCACGTGCCCGACGTTGAAGACCACCGGGGGGGACAGATCGTAGCGCTCCAGATAGGTCCCCCGAAGCGACTCGTAGCCCTCGATCTTGGCCGGATCGTATCCGTTCGAGATGACCGTCGCCGGCGTGTCGGTGTAGGTCCGGATCGTCCGCCTGTTGTACGCGGACGGGCAGACGAGGTGGTCGCCCTGATCGTAGGCGTACGCCAGATAGGGACGGAGGGGTTTTGCCAGCAGGTCAGAGAGGGCAAAGCTCCCCTCGAAGTCCTCGGCGGTCTGATGGGCGTGGACGAGGACCGGGACGTCGGCTCGCTGTGCGCGCTTTGCGGCCAGGAGCGAACGGGGGCCCATGTTGTTGAGATGGAGCAGGTCCGCCCCCAGGTCGGGGGCGGTCGTATACTCGATGCCGGCCCGGTCCAGGATCTTGCGCTGGTTCTTGACTGATTGGGCGTGCCCCCCCGTGATGTACGACTCCCATTCGAAGTAGTGACTTACCCTCATCGCGGCGGCTACGGCCACGAAGGGCGCCTCCAATAAATATCCACCACTCCGGCTGTCCCCGACACGTTCATGCCCGATCACCCCGAGGTCCCACCATGTCGATTCCGGCAGAGCGCATCGAGCGGCTGACCGACCTCGCTCACGCCGCTGCGAAGGCCGACCAGCTGGATCGGGCCCGACGATACGTCAGGCTGGCCCGCCGGATCGCCGAGCGCAATCGCCTGTCGGTCCCCACCCGACTCGATCGGTTCACCTGCCCGGCCTGTGATGCCTACCTGATCCCCGGCAAGAACGCCCGGTCCAGGACACAGGACGGACACGTGGTGATGACCTGCGCGTGTGGGGCACAAAAGCGGTACCCCTATGACACGACGCCTCCCGAGAACGGGATCTGAGTACAAACATTGACGTGCGCACCTCCAGTGAATGAACATATGTCGACTGAACGGTACCGCGCCGAGGCCCAGGACATCGACGTGACCGTCTGGGTCGGCAAGGCGGGCATCGAATCCGTTCGCGAGGAGTTGGCCGACCAACTCGCCGACCGGGAACTGGTGAAAGTCAAGTTCCTCCGCTCCGCCAGGGGCGGGACCGACACGGAGGAACTGGCCGCCGAGCTCGGATCGATGGTCGAGGCGGAACTCATCGAGACCCGGGGGAACACGGCAGTCTACCACAAATGATGCTGGCACAGACTGGCGGCCCGGTGGGAGATGCCCTCGCGGGACTCGGTGTTCCCTACGCAGGCGCGGTCGGCTCGGCGATCACGTTCGTCGCGGTGTTTCTCGTCCTCTATTACGGTGGCAAAGGGCTGATCACTCCGCTGGTCGGACGCGGGATGGACCGTCGGAATCTCGACGAGCATGCTCGCACGCCGATCCGACGGCTCACGAGCGCCGCGATCCTCTTCGTCGCGGTGGCGGGAGCCTTCGGTGCGGCCGGGTTCACCGGCTTTCTCCGCTCCCTGACGACCATCGCCGCGGCCGGCACGCTCGCCATCGGGTTCGCCCTCCAGGACGTCATCAAGAACTTCGTCGCCGGCGTGTTCATCTACACCGACCGGCCGTTCCGGATCGGCGACTGGATCGAGTGGGACGGCAACTCGGGGGTCGTCGAGGACATCTCGCTCCGGGTCTCTCGGGTCCGGACCTTCGACAACGAACTGCTGACGGTGCCGAACTCCCAGCTGACCGACGGCGTCATCAAGAACCCCGTCGATGGCGACAAACTCCGCCGGACCTTCGTCTTCGGGATCGGCTACGACGACGACATCGAGGCGGCGACCGATATCATCCTCCGGGAGGCGCGGGACCACGACGAGATCATGGACGATCCCGGCCCCTCCGTGCGGGTTACCACGCTCGGTGACTCCGCGGTCGGCCTGCAGGCCCGAATCTGGATCGAGGAGCCGGATCGGGCGGACTTCGTCAGGATTCAGTCCGAGTTCGTCCAGTCGACGAAGGAGGCGCTTGACGAGGCCGGCATCGACATCCCCTACCCCCAGCGGGTCGTTCACGGGGACATCGGTATGCGCGACGCTGGCCAGCAGGACTGAGGTCTCACGAAATGCGCGATGAATGGTGGACGGGCCGAGGTAGCCCGGCGTTCCGGCCCGGATAGTCCCGGTCGCCTCCTCCACCCCGTGACCCTTCGAGCGACGCCCGTTCGGCGGTCCGCTGCTCACTTCCGTGCCTGACGGGGTGCCGCCGACGAATCGCGGAACCGACGCCCCTGCAGGCGCGGCCCGCGAACCGGTGTCCCCGAAGGACGAGGCTTCGCCGTCGGCTTCCGGGGTCCGGGTCGGTCTGTCCGGACGCCCTCGGCGTTCGGCCCCCGCTGATGACCATGGTGCGGGCGAGGGGCGGGGCCAAACCGCCCGGCCTAGTCCAGCTATTGTTACTCGGTTTCGCATTAAGGGCCTTTCGGGTCGGGACCGACACGCCGAAGGAGCCAAAGGGTCCGCTCTCCCATGAACGGATATGGGACTGGGAAGCACGGCAAAGAAGCTCCAGCGGGTCGTGGACATCGCGGACGAACTCTACGAGAAACTCAACGATCTGACGACGGAGCTCACGACGCTTCACGACTCCATCGAGGAGACAAACGACCGGGTCGCCTCTCTCGAGGACGAACTCCAACGACAACGGTCGGTTCTGGAGGCGATCGCGGAAGAGGAGGGGATCGACGTCGAAGCGGTCACCGAATCGAGCGAGTAGGTCCTGTGACCGATCCTATCCCATCACCACGCTCACCCGGCCGACGACGAACGCCGCCGCGGCGAGGAACATGCCGAGTTTGAGCCACCGCTGACCCGTCGCGGGATCTGTGCGACTCCGGAGCAGGGCCGCGATCATGACCAGATCGGCGGGAAGGACGACGATGAGGTACGGCATTCCGAAGAGCGCCCTGAGATAGGGGACCGGACTCGCCAGCACGGCGATGCCGAGCGCGACGGCAGCGATTCCGAGCGCGATCCGTTCGCCGAACGCGATGGGGAGCGTGTTGAGTCCTTCACTCCGATCGCCCGCGACGTCTTCGACGTCCTTGATCATCTCCCTGGCGAAGGTCGAGAGCCCAGCCAGCGCGAAGAGGACCAGTCCGTCCCTGGCGTGGCCGACCGCCGCGGCACCGAACAGGAAGGTACTCCCGCCGAGGTATGCGACGAGGGCGTTTCCAGCCCCCGGACGCCCCTTGAACAGCGTCGTGTATGCCACCAGTCCCAGGAAGTTCACGATCGCGATGGCGACCGCCACTGGCCGCAGAGTCACCGCCAGCGCGATGGCGACCGCGAAGAGCCCCCCACTGAACCCCAACGCCCCCCGGGCGGAGACATCACCGCGTGGGATCGGTCGCTCGGGATTGTTGATTCGGTCGATATCGCGATCGAAGTAGTCGTTGATGGCGTTGCCGGCCGCGGTCGCGAGAACGGTCGCCAGGATGGCGGCCGCCAGCCCCCATCGGTTCGCGCTCAGTCCGTCCGCGACGAAGCCGCCGATCAGCGTCAGAAAACCGGCTGCGACGCTGTTCACCGGGCGAGTGAGTTCGACGTAGCTCTTCACCGGACCGCCCATAGGAGCGCTGTCCGGTCGGGACGGGATAAAGGGGCCGACTCGTGTCGGTGAGTATCGAGTGAAACACCGGCCGGTGGACATCCGGGAGGACCCGTCGACGCATCGGGAGGTTTAACTCCTCCCTCGAATTACCACCAAATGCGGGCGCTTAGCTCAGCTTGGACAGAGCACTTGGCTTCGGACCAAGGGGTCGCGG
>JBDGTI010000055.1:15876-16518 GCA_042216995.1 Halodesulfurarchaeum sp. | reverse complement strand
AGAAGACGGTGTGGTGCTGGATGATGTCCCGACCGATGACGTGGACGATCTCGCTATCGCCCTCACGCCAGACCTCCTCCCAGTCGTAGGTGTCCGTCCCTACGCGCTCGCTGTACTGTCTGGTGGAGGCGATGTACTCGATCGGCGCGTCCACCCAGACATACAGGACCAGGTCGGTCTCCGCCTCGGGGTAGTCGATGCCCCAGTCGAGATCCCGGGTGATACACCAGTCCTGAAGCTCCCCCTCGATCCACTCCCGGGGCTGGTTTTGGGCGTTTTTGGTCCCCTCCAGCCGGTCGAGAAACTCAGAGAGATACGCCTGGAACTCCGAAACCCGGAAGAACTTGTGGGTGCGGGCGCGGTATTCGGCGGGGTTCCCCGTCAGGATGCTCGTGGGCTCCTCGATCTCGCCGGGTTCGAGGTGCCGGCCACAGCCCTCATCACACTCGTCGCCCCGGGCGGTCGCCCCGCAGTAGGGACAGGTCCCCTCGACGTAGCGGTCGGGCAGGGGCTGGTCCTCGATCGGGTCCCAGGCCACCTCGATCTCCTTCTCGTAGACGTGGCCCGCCTCGTCGAGGGTCCGGACGATCTCGGTGGTCAACTCGACGTTCTCGGGCTGGTGGGTGTGTCCGTAGTTGTCGA
>JBDGTI010000055.1:0-15812 GCA_042216995.1 Halodesulfurarchaeum sp. | reverse complement strand
GGTGCCGTGCATGTCCGACCCCGAGACGAAGGCGGTCTGCTGGCCGATCGTCCGGAGCGCCCGCGTGAGGACGTCGCCGCTCACGTAGGTGCGCAGGTGACCGATGTGGAGGTCCCCGTTGGCGTAGGGCAGTCCACAGGTCACCACGGCCGGGTTCTCGGTGGGGAAGGGCTCGTGGCTCATGGGTATGGATGCCGGCCCGGTGGGTTAAAGTCCCCCGTTTCGCCCCGCTTCAGAAGACGACCAGTCCAACCATCTCGACCAGCCCGATGGTGATCAGGAGCCGCCCCACGCTCCCCGCGAAGGCCGCCGCCGCGAAGCGCCGGTAGCTCCCCTCGATGACCGAGAAGGCGTAGATCGAGGCCGTGTCCGGAAAGAAGGGCACGCTCAGGCCGACTGCCATGCCGACGTGGCCCCAGCGCCGCCCGAGTTCGACCATCCGGCGCTGTGACCACTCGAGGGGCTGGAATCCCAGCCGCCTGAGCCCCCTGATGACGATCCCCGAGTGGCTCGCGTTGTGCCCCACCGTGAGCGCGACGATACTCCCCAGGGCCTTGCCCAGGCCGCTGACGATCACGACCAGGGCCACCTGGCCCCAGTGTGGAATGGGGGCGAGCGCCAGCGTGTTCGCCGTCGGACCGACGCCGACCGGATAGAGTACGATCTCGCTCGGGAGAGGGAGCAGGAAGGCGATGAGCGCAGAGTAGACGAAAATGATCCCCAGCCCGGACCAGCCCGAGGCCGCCTCGACGGCGGCTTCCAGGCCGGAGAGTCCGAGATTCAGGAGCGCATCGAACATGCCTGCCGCTCCGTCCGGGCGTCTCAAAACTGTGCCGATCACCCGCGGTATCGGTCGATATCTGCGAGGAAGGAGTCGAGCATCGGCTCGGTCACGTGGGGCATGAGCACGATCCGGACCGCACCGGACCCGGTTCGGGCCAGCCGCCAGCCCGCCTCGCTCAGCGCCTCGAGGAGTCCCGGCTCGGCCTCCCAGGTGACCAGCGGGAGGGTCGGCTCGGCGACGGCAAAGCCGCGTGTTTCGAGTGCCCCGACGAGCCGGCGGGCCAGTTCGGTCGTCCGTTCGAAGGCGGCCCGGTAGCCGTCCGGCCAGAGGGATTGTAGTGCCGCGTGCGCGCTTGCGACCCCGGCACCGCTGCGAGTTCCACCCAGTGAGACCTGTGACTCGGACTCCAGGTATGGCGTCTCGACGGCCAGGGCGTCGAGGGTCGCCCGCTCGCGGGCCAGCAATCCGCCGGCGGGGATCGCGGCCCGACCGGCCTTGTGCGGATCGATGGTCATCGTGTCGATCCGGGCGTGCTCGAAGTTCCACTCGCGGTCGGTGAAGGGGAGCAGGAAGCCGCCGTAGGCGGCGTCGACGTGGAGGGCGGCGCCCACGGATTCGGCGAGGTCCGAAAGCGACGGAATCGGATCGACGCGGCCGTACTCGGTCGAGCCGGCGACGCCGAAGACCAGAGCCGTCTCGTCGTCCGCGGCCCGGGCCATGGCCGCCGGATCCGCTCGTTCATCGGGGCCGGTCTCCACGAGTCGGAGGTCGACGTCGAGCAGGGAAGCGGCCTTCGACAGCGAGAAGTGGGCACTCGTGGGGGCGACGACGTTCGGCTCGGCGGCCCCGGATCGGTTGCGTGCGGCCCTGACCGCCTGGATGTTGGCCTCGGTTCCGCCTCCGGTCACGTAGCCGTGGGGCGTCTCGAGCCCGACCACCTCCCCCAGCAGGTCGACGGCCTCCCGCTCCAGTTCCGCGACCGCCCGGAACGTTGCCGGGTCGCCGGGATTCGACGCGAGGTACTGCTCGGCGGCCCGCCTCGCGGCCGGCGCGGGCTCGGTACACATCGAGGAGAGCACCCGGTCGAAGGACTGGGGCTGCCGTGACGTCGCTCGCTCCATGCCTCTCCGGTGCCGAGGGAAGGGCTTACCGATTGGGAAAGCGATCGGTGAGCGAGCGAATCCGCTCGGGCACCGGCGGGTGCTGGTAGTGAAAGGCCTCGTACCAGGGATGGGGGAACGGGTTCGAGAGGTTCTCGCCGGTCATCTCGGCCAGCGCGTTCGCGAGTGGCTGCCCGTCGCCCATCACTTCGACCGCGAACTGGTCGGCCTCGCGCTCGCTTTTCAGCCAGAGTCGGTTCGATAGCGGCGTCGTGAACCGGCTCACCGGTTCGAGCCAGACCCCCGTGAGCAGCAGCCCGGCCGCCGGAACCTGGGGGACCCCGAACATGGCGTACAGCCAGGGCCGCTCCAGGAGGATCGCGGCGAGAAGGAGCAACACGCCGGATTCGAAGACCGAGACGGCCATGCGCTGCCAGACGTGCCCCTTCTTCCAGTGGGCGAGTTCGTGAGCCAGCACGCTCTGTATCTCCGGCTCCTCGAGCTGGTCGATCAGCGTATCGAAGAGCACGACCCGCTTCGTGGCCCCGAACCCGGTGAAGAAGGCGTTCGAGTGCCCGGAGCGGGAACTCGCGTTCATCTCATAGACGTCCTCGCAGGTGAACCCGGCCCGGTCGAAGACCGTCTCGACGGCCGCCCGCAGGTCCCCGGACTCGATCGGCTCGAAGTCATAGAAAAGCGGCATGACGACTCGGGGGAGGAGGACCTGCGCTCCGAGGGCGAAAAGCGCCACCACGCCCGTCGCCGCGAGCCACCACCAGTCCGGGACCCACTCCAGGACGAGGAGCACCGCGCCACCGAGGAGCCCAACCAGGGCCACCAGGAGGGCCGTGCTCACCAGCGTATCCCGGAGAAAGAGCCGAGGCGACTGCTCGTTGAATCCGTAGGCCGTTTCGATCCCGAAGGTGTCATAGACTGTGAAGGGGAACGCGAGCGCCTGGCTTCCGATGGCCGCGCCGACGAACAGCACCACGCCCGCGAGCAGGTCGTTCTCGACGATTCCGGAGAGCGCGGCGACCACCTCCCCGTAGAGGCCCGTGTAGAGCACGAGCAGGAGGACCGCCAGTTCGAGGACGGACTGGAGCTGGTCGAGCCCGGTCGAGAGCCGGTGATAGGCCAGGAGCTCCCCCGGCTCGTCCAGGTCGAGTGTCTCGTGTAGCCACTCGGCCCGGTCCCGAACCGTGCGGTCGGCGTGCCGGACGTTGAGCACCCCGAGCCCGGCGAAGAACGCCGTGGAACCGGCCACGAGGGTAAGAAAGACGGCGTGATATACGAGCATGCCCGCCAGTAGGGCCAGGCCGAAGAAACGCCTGGCGTTTGTGAGTGGGGCCTGGGATCACCGGACCGAGTCCAGGAGCAGGCGCTGCTCGGTGCGCTTGACCTCGTGCTGGACGTCCCGGACGGCGTCGATGTTCGCCGAGATGGAGGAGATCCCCTCCTCGACCAGGAACTCAACCATCTCCGGACGGGAGCCGGCCTGGCCACAGATGCTCGTGTCGACGTCGTGTTCCCGACAGACCTCGATGGTCCGGCTGATGAGCTTGAGCACGGCGGGGTGGAGTTCGTCGAAGCGATCCGAGACCTGCTCGTTGTTCCGGTCGACCGCGAGGGTGTACTGGGTGAGGTCGTTGGTGCCAAAGGAGGCGAAGTCGATGCCCGCCGCCACCAGCTCCTCGATGGTCATGGCGCTCGAGGGGGTCTCGATCATCACGCCCCAGGCGTGTTTCTCCGTGTCGATCCCGACGGACTCGAGACGCTCGCGGGCCCGATGCACGTCATCGGCGTCGTTCACGAGCGGGAACATGATCTCGACGTTGTCATATCCCATCTCGTGGAGTCGCTTGAGGGCGCGGAGTTCGTGCTCGAAGAGGTCCGGCTCCGCGAGACTGCGCCTGATTCCCCGGTAGCCAAGCATCGGGTTGTGCTCGCTCGGCTCGTCGTTGCCCCCCTCCAGCTGGCGGAACTCGTCGGTGGGCGCATCGAGGGTTCTGACCCGGACCGGACGGGGGTAGAACTCCTCGGCGACCTCCCGCACGCCGTCGATGATCTCCTCCCGGTAGGCTTTGGGGCCGTGGTCGGCGACGTAGCGTTCCGGGGTCTTGTTCGTGCCCATGATCATGTGCTCCATCCGGAGGAGTCCGACCCCGTCCGCGCCGGTCGCGGCGGCCCGCTCGGCCGCGCCGGGGATGGAGATGTTGACTTTCACCTCGGTCGCGGTCATGGGCTTGACCGGCGCCTTCGGCCGCGCCTCCTCGATGGGTTCGCGTTCCTCTTCCTCGGTCGCGTCCCGCCCCTCGCGGACGGCCCCCCGATCGCCCTCGATGGTGACGACCTGGCCGTCCTCGAGAATCTCGGTCGCGCCACCGGTCCCCACGACCGCCGGGACGCCAAGTTCCCGGGAGACGATGGCGGCGTGGCTGGTCATGCCGCCCTCCTCGGTGATGATGCCCGAGGCGCGCTTCATCGCGGGGACCATGTCGGGAGTCGTCATCGGCGTGACGATGATGTCCCCCTCGCTGACCTTGTCGAGTTCGTCGAGTTTGCGGACGATCCGGACCGGTCCCGCAGCGACCCCGGGGCTCGCTCCCAGGCCCGAGAGCAGGTCCTCGCCGCTTTCGCCCGCGGTCTCGGCGGCGGCCGCGGCCTCATCGTCGATGGTCGTGATCGGCCGTGACTGGAGCATGTAGACCGTGCCGTCGGCGATCGCCCACTCCACGTCCTGGGGGGAATCGTAGTGGTCCTCGACCCGCTCGCCCATCTCGACTAGCTCCTCGATCTCGGCGTCGCTGAGTACCCGTTCGGTCCGGCGGTCCCCCTCGATCGACTCCGTGACGGTCTCGCCCGTTTCGGGGTCCCTGACCATCCGGATCTTCTTCTCGGCGACCGTGACCTCCTCGAGTTCCCCGGTCTGGCGGTCGACGTGGTAGTTGTCCGGGGAGACCGACCCCGAGACGACCGCCTCGCCGAGGCCCCAGGCGGCCTCGATGATCGACTGCGGGGCGCCGGTGGAGGGATGACTGGTGAACAGCACGCCGCTTTTCTCCGCGTCGATCATCTGCTGGACGACCACCGCGATGTCGACCGCGTCGTGGGCGAACCCCTTCTGCTCGCGGTAGTAGATCGCCCGCTGGGTGAAAAGCGAGGCCCAGCAGCGCTTCACGCGGTCGATGAGGTCCTCGCCCGTGACGTTCAGGAACGTCTCCTGCTGGCCCGCGAACGAGGCGGTATTATGCGTGATGACACTTCCATGTCCCGCGGCGAAGTTCTCGGCCTCGGGGACGCAGAAGTCGTAGACCGTCCCGTCGTAATCGACCCGTTCGACCGACCGAATCCCCTCCCATCCGACTGACTCGTCTAGTCGGTATTCGGACAGGCCCAGGTCTTCGACGGCCTGATTGAACCGTCGCTGACTGTACGTTCCGCTGAGCCGTCCCTCGTTCCAGGGTGAACTATCCGACTCGAACTGTCCCGCGGCATTGCGACCGTGCTCACGTTCGACAGTTGTGAACGTCACGTCCTCCTCGTAGTACGCCGACTCACAGTTCGGACAGTACCATCGGTCCCGTCCATCGGAGGGACTCGACTCGTTGATGACCGACCCGCAGTCCGGGCAGACGGCTCGGGAGACGTTCTCCGTCGGAAGTTGGTCCCGGTACGCCTCCTGAATCTCGTCCGCGAGCGATTCATTGACGGGAATCCCGCGCCTGAACTCGGGGCTGACGTCCTCCCCTGACTGATGGGTGACGAGGTCGTCCAGGGCGTCTCGCTTCTGCTCGGATTCGAAACCGACCCGCTCCCAGAACATGGCGGCTTCCCGGCCCGGAATCCGGATCTCGTAGGAATCGCTCCACTCCTCGCCCTCTTTCTCGCGAACCGTGTAGTCGAGACCGAGCAGTTCGAGCACGCGGAGTAACCCCGCCGAGAGGGCTTCGGACGACGTCGCGTATCCGATACCCGCCCCCTGTGTCACCCAGCCGTCGCCGTCGAAACAGCCGCGGAGGAACGCCCCGAGACGGTCGGCATCCCAGCCGAACACGAACTCGGGAACCCGCTTGTTCCCGGCGAGCCGTCCCTTCCCGCGTTTCTCGGACGGGGCGCCGGCTGTCGCGTGCAGGAAGCGGACGAGCGACTTACAGTAGAACCGATACGAGTCGTTGTTCGTGGTCTGGTCGTTCCACAACCCGATTCGTTTCGGGAATCGGAGGGCGCGTTCGAGGACGGCCTCGTCCGTGTTCGGTATCGAGATCTCGTTCGCCCCGTCGGTACTTCCCTCCGCGAGGTACAGGCCGAGGAAGTACGCGAACTCCTCGTCCGCGCGCAGGGTCTCGGGGAGACCCTGCTGTATCGACCAGTCATTGGACTCGTTCTCGACCTTCACGCCGCCGTCGCCGATAGGGACGTCGCCGCCGCGAACGTACTTCGTGACGTCGATTTCGCGGGATCCGTCGCCGTGTCTCGGCAGATTCTGGACGACCGGGACGCGCTCGTCCCCGTCGAGGTCCGCGACCGTCGTCGTCGTTGGTTCGAGCGTGTCCGGGTCGAGAACGACGAGGGAGTGGTCCGGCGAGACCGTAATCTGCCGTCCGCTCGCCGTCGTGACCCGGAAGAGTTCGTCGCTCTCCGCCTCGTGTTCGTAGAGTCGGTCGACGACGTTCCACTCGATGCCGTCCTCGGTCAGCGAGGGGACCTCGACCGTGTGTCGCGCGCAGTCGAGCGGTGCGATCTCGTCCATCCGACCGAATCGCGGTGTCCCATCAACCCGGACAAGTGCGGTGTCGCTCGCGGCGATGCTCGGAAGGTCCTCCGCAGTCGCCGACGAACGGACGGCGACGAACGCCTCCCCCTCGTCGAGGTCGTCGTACGCGGCGAGCACTTCCTCCCGGATGTGCTCGGGGAGGCCGGTCCCGAGGATGAGGTCTTTCGCGCGGGACTCGGCTTCGGCGAGCGCCGTGGAGTCCTCCGCGTCGACGTCCACCGCCGCGAACAACTCCTCGTCGATCCCGGTGTCCTCGATGAACGAGCGGTACGTGTCCGCGGTGACGACGAACCCGGGTGGGACGGGGAGCCCGGCCTGTGTCATCTCCCCGAGCGAGGCCCCTTTGCCGCCGACGCTCCCGATGTCGTCGGCGCGGATGTCTTCCAGCCAGCGTACGGCCATACGGGAAGGCACCCGGAGCGCGCCCATGAAGGTTGCGGCGCCCCACGATCGTGACGGTGGATTTATGCCCGCCCGCATGTCTCTCACCAGCATGGACAGGACACGGTCCCTCCGCTTCGCTGGACGGTACTTCCTCTATACCACTGGCCTGGCACTCCTGGGCCTCGCGCTGGTGGCCCTGGGGGGCTACCTGGCGTACAGCGGCCTCGTTTTCGGGCCCGGATCGTTCTACGGCGTCCCGGTTCCCCATCTGACGACCCGGGCCGTCCTCGGCGTGGTTCCCGCGCTGCTCGGCGTGATCGTCTGGCGGGTGGGCAAGGCGTGGGCGCTCTATCACACACTCGCCGGGGCCATGAGCGAGGAACTCGGCGAGACCTACGACACCGAGCACGTCAAAAGCGACATCGTGTCGGTACTTGACGATCGGCTCTCGGACATGCAACAGGACCTCCAGTCGGTCAACCGGGAAGTCCGGGACCTGAAGGGTGCCGAGGAGTTCGACTTCGGCAGCAAGGAGTAAGCCTCGGTCCGGTACGGTGGTCCCCTCGCGGAGGGCGGTACACCGACTCCCAAGACGTTAAGTAACGCTGATTTCGTAGTATAGCACACCGAGGGGATACACCCCCCATCCGCACAAAGAAATAAGACGGGCGTTAGGCGCTTTTCCCGCTTCATCGTATCGAGCGGGTCGGAAGCCCGTCCACCAAACCGACACGCATGGAAAATCAGACGTCCCTCGCCGACTCGCTCTCGTACGGCCCGCCGGTCACCGTCGACGGCCCGACACCCGTGTCGGTGACGGCCGATCGCCTCCCGGACGTCGAGATCACGACCGAACGGGTCGAGATCGTCTGTTCGACGGGCAGCAGCCACACCGCCGCCTGGACCGGTCCGACGGTCGGCTCGCTCCTCGAGGCCGCCGACGCGGCGGCGGAGACGACCCACCTGGTCGTCGAGTCCACGGACGAGTACCGCGTCGTGATTCCGATCCGCGAGGCCCTGGGCGGCGTTCTGGCGTACCTGAAAGACGACGTCGCGATCGGCGCCCACAATGAGTACGCGAACCGATTCGTCACGCCGGAGACCGACGGTGCGCGGGACATCAAGGGCGTGGCCACGATCGAGCCCGTCACCCTCGACCCCGGCGAGGATCCCGAATCCCTGGAGAACCTCTTCCCGGAGGGGGAGCGCTACACGGCCCATCGAGTCGAGACGGACGAATCGGGCACAGAGACTGACGACGGGGAGAGCTCTCAGAAGACCTCGGAGAGCTGATCGCTCACCTGCCGGATCCGCTCGACGTCGTCTTCGAGTTCCTCGAACTTCGATTCGAGTTCCTGGATGGAGTACTGAGTGTCCTCGACGTCGGCTACCCGTTCGTCGAGGGCCTCGAGGTCCCCGCGGAGTCGTTCGACCTGATCGAGTTCCTCCGCCAGGGAGCCAGTCTCCGCAGCGACGGATTCGACGCGATCGCTCAGGGACTCCCGTCGGGCCGCCTCCTCGGCGAGGTCCGATTCGAGCGAGTCGAGTGCCGTCTCGATGTCCTCGATGGTCGACTCGGCCGCTCCGACGCTTTCGGAGAGGTCCTCGACGGATTCCTGAACTGACACCAGGTCCTCCGCGAGTGTCTCCTGCTCGGACTTGATCGCTTGCTGTTCCGCGTCGAGGTCGTTCTGTTCGGTCTGGAGGTCCTGCAGCCAGGCGACCTGCTCTTCCTGGTCGGCCTCGATCTCCCGGAGGGTGCCCTGGAGCGAGTCTACCTCCTCGCTCATCGCCTCGTGTTCGGCCCGGAGCTCCTCGAGTTCCGACTCGACGGTCCGAACTGTCGATTCGGTGGATTCGACGGTGGATCGCAGCGCGGATTGCTCGTCTTTGAGGTCCTCCTGGCCGTCCTCGAGTTCGTCCTGTTCGTCTTCGAACTCCTCGAACTCCCTCTCGAGGTCCTCGACTTCCTCGGCCAACTCCGTTTGCTCCTCTTCCAGGTCCTCCTGTCCGGATTCGAGGTCATCCTGTCCGTCCTCGAGCCCCTCGAACTCCTCCTCGAGGTCCTCGATGCGGGATTCGAGTGCGGCCAGATCGGGGGCGAGTACCTCCGTTATGTCCTCGCTCGTCCCGGCGGTGTCGATGAACTCCTCGAGCGCGTCGGTGTAGGCCTCGAGCTCCGCGACCCGCGACTGGAGGTGCTCGATCTGGACCTCTTGACTCCGTGCGGTATCGGAGAGGGCCGAAGCGAGAGCCGCCTGCTCGGACTCGGAGACCGCGTCGGATTCCAGTTCCGCGAGCAGCGCCTCGACGATGGTATCAAAGCCCCCGTTCTCGTCCACACCTCCCTCTTCCGCTGCTTCTGTCCTTCCCTCGGGGCCGTTCCCTTCCACTCCGTCACTCCCCTCTGTCTCCGCCGCCGGGCCGGCTGCATCGGACCCCGATTCGGCTGTGGCGTCCTCGGCACCGGGCGGATCCGCGCCCGAGCCACTGCCGGCGTCCGCCGTCGGCTTCCCGACCCGCCCGGACGGTCGGCCCGTCTCGGCCTTCCCGTCATCCCCGTTCCCGGGCGTCGATTCGGCCGGTTCGTCCGCCACGCGTTCGTCGGTCGAAACCCGGGTCGCGGATCGCCGTTCCCGGTCGCTCGTCGTTTCCGCCGTCGAACTGCCGAGGATCTCGGCGTCGTCGTTCGGGAACGACTCGCCCGCCGTGGCCCCCTCCTCGTCGATCGCGTCCCGGTCGTCGGTGACGTCCTCGCCCGCCGGGTCGATCGGGGTCGGATCGACCTCGAGGGTCGGCTGATTCAGGAGCGGATCCGGGTTCGCGGAGTCCTCCATTCGGATCCCGTAGACGGTCGTGATCGACTCTCGGGGTCCGATATCACGATCGAACCGGAGCGTGCCGTCGCTCCGTGCGCTCCAGTACTCGCTGCCGTAGTCCGGGTGGAACCCGATCTGGTCGATGTCGAACTGCGCGGGCACCGTCTCGGTCAGGCGGATCGAGACCGGTTCCTCGCGCTCGGAGGTGATCTCGAGTCTGACCACCGGGACCGGAAACCCCTCCGCGTCGAAGGATTTCTCGACGGTGATGCCCTCCGAACGCACTGTCCGTTCTTTCGTCATCGTGTCCCTCCTCGTGACATGTGGGCACGGAGATAACGGTCGAACGGGTCAATAAACCCGCGGTTACTCCAGATCGATCCGGTCGCCGATCTCGAGGAGGTCGATCCGGTTCGGTGCCGGCCGCGAGCGCTGATGTTCGAAGAGCGCGGTCGGGTCGGCGGTCAGTCCCTTCCACATGTCCCAGTGGGTCGGGAGAAGCCGGTCGAGGTTCAGCTGCTCGGCCGCGTCGATGATCTGGGTCTCGTCGCTGTACCACGTCGTCCGCTCGGGTTCCCGGGACACCTTCTCCGGAATCGTACCCGTGCTCCCGAAGGCCAGGATCCCCAGATCGATGTCGTATGCCGAGCCGATCTCCGACAGCGTCTCGTCGGGCTTCGTATCGCCCCCGTGGAACACCGTCTTCCCCCCGTACTCGACCAGATAGCTCACGGGCTCGTCCGCGTCGGGATCGTGGGCCGACTCGACCCGAATCGTCACGTCCCCGATCTCCCGCGTATCGCCCGCCGCGACCACGTCGTACTGGTCCTCGTTCACCCCGTAGGTCTCCGTCCAGTTCTCCGTCCGGGCCTTCTCGACGCTCGGGTCCGGGCCGAGGAAGGCCGCTCCCGTCCCCGTGAGGATCGGCGCCTGGCTCGGCCCGTGGACGTGATCCGTGTGCTCGTGAGTTGCCAGAACTGCATCGGCCGCCTGGACGTCGACCGGGTCGAAGGGAACGGGGATCATCCGGACCGTCCGTGGTGGATCGCCGGTGCCCAGGTAGGGGTCGATGAACAGGGTCGTGCCGTCGCCGGCCTTGAGGATGAACCCGTTACAGCCCAGATACCACAGGGCGAGCCCGTCCGGGTCGGCCTCGGCGACCGCTCGCGGGAGCCAGTCGCCCCAGTCGCTGTGAATCTCCATATCGGGGCCTGGGCGGGGGGATCCTAAGCCGCTTCGGGTCCGTCCCGACCGGTCGGGTTATCCCGCTGTATCCGATAGACCGGTGTAATGAGCGATTCGGACGGATGGGCGGGAGATCTCCGGGATACGGGGCTCGCCCTGAAACACGACCGGGAGTGGGATTACGAACTCGATCGGGTGGCCGAGGCCGTCCAGGAGCGGGACGCGGAGACCGTGGGTCTCCAGTTCCCCGAGGGCGTCAAGCGTCGGGCCCCGAGCGTCGCCGACGACCTCGGGGAGCGGCTCCCGGACGGGGTCCGGATCTACATCTCGGGGGAGGCCAACTTCGGGGCCTGTGACCTGGACATGGACCTCATGCGCCGCACGGACGTATTCGTCCACTTCGGGCACTCCCCGATGGTCGAATCCGATGGCGTGATCTACGTCCCGCTGTTCTCGAACGTCGACGTCGAACCGATCATGGCCGAGGCCGTGGATCACCTGACGCCCGGCGAGGTGGGACTGGTGACCACCGCCCAGCACATGAACAAGTTCGACGCGATGAAAGCGTTCCTCGAGGATCGGGGCTACACGGTGCAGACCCGCCGCGGGGACGAGCGGCTGACCCACGAGGGACAGGTGCTCGGCTGCAACTACGCGAGCGCCGCGGTCCCGGCCGATCAGGTGCTCTACGTCGGTGGCGGCAGCTTCCATCCCTCGGGGCTCGCGATGGACAACCCGGAGACGGAGATCATCATCGCGGACCCGGTAAACAACGTGGTCAAGCCCGCTTCCGCGGAGACGTTCCGCAAGCAGCGCTACGCCGCGATCCACCGGGCGATGGACGCCGAGACCTGGGGCATCATCGCGGGCACGAAGATCGGGCAACGCCGTCACGGCCTCGCCGAAGAGCTCGCCGCCGGGAACGAGGACGCCCACCTCATCACCCTCGATGAGATCACGCCCGCTCACCTCACGAACTTCGGGCTGGATGCCTACGTCAACACCGCCTGCCCGCGCATCACCACCGACGACGGCCCGCAGTTCGACCAGCCGCTTTTGACCCCACAGGAGTACCGCATCGCCATCGGCGAGGAACCGATGGACGCACTCGAGTTCGACACCTTCGAGGGCGCGTGGTAACCGCGGCACCCGATGGGACTGAAATCGCAACTCGAATCCGAACTGTCGGCCGTCTCGGACTTCGAGAATCCGAGACGGGACCTGGAACAGTATCGCACGCCCGCCTCGGTCGCCGCCCACCTGATCACGCTGGCCGACCTGCAGGGGGACCTCGCGGGCGCGACGGTGGTCGATCTCGGAAGCGGCACGGGGATGCTGGCGCTGGGTGCCACACTTCGGGCGCCGCGACGCGTGATCGGCCTGGAGATCGATTCGAGTGCTATCGACCTCGCCCGGGAGAACGAGACCCGACTCGCCCCCGGGACCGCAGTCGAGTGGATCGAGGGCGACGCCGCCGATCCGCCGTTGGACCTCGCCGGGGCGACCGTCCTCGCCAATCCGCCGTTCGGGGCCCATACGGACAACGTCCACGCCGACCGGGACTTCCTGGAGACGATCGCGGACGGAGCCGGGGTTTCCTACACGATCCACAACGAGGGGAGCCGGGAGTTCATGGAGGCGTACACGGCGGACAACGGCGGCCGGATCACCCACGCCTACGGGGTCGAGTTCCCCGTTCCGAAGCAGTTCCGCCACCACGAGTCGGCGCGACGGACGATCCGGGCCGAACTCTACCGGGTCGTCTGGGACCGGGATCTATAACCGCGATTCGTCGCCACGAAGACCGGGACCCGGGTGTCGTTTCGCGAGACGACGAGCGTCCCGTTCGTGTGGGTGATCCTCAGCCCCTCGACCGTGATCTGGCGGCCCCGATCCGGGAGGGGGACCCAGCCGGGGGGAGGGCTCGCGGCCGTCGCGTTCGCGGTCCGCACCCGCAGCAGGAAGGTTCCGTTCGCGGGCGCGACCGTGACAGTGCGCCCCGCGACGACCGCCTCGGCGGTCGCCGGTTCGCTCCCGTAGAGCGGGCGGACACCCGAGTCGGTTCGGGCCCGGACGAGGTAGGTCCTGGCGCCACCGATCGCCCGCCAGCCGACTCGCTCGATGACGACCGTCTCGCGCCACCCCAGCCCCCCGAGGACGACCGTGGCTTCTCCGGTGGTGGCCAGCCGGCCGGCCGAGACCGCCTCCGTGAAGAGGTGTCGCTGCTCGTTGGCCACGATCACGCCGCTGATCGTGGGCGCGATGGTCTCGGACTCGTTCAGTACCGGGACGTCCACGGACTCGATCCGGGGATAGGGCACTCCCTCCGCGTAGCCGATCTCGTAGTTCTTGACGGTGACTGTCCGTCCGGACACGCCGAACTCGCCGGGATCGGTCAGGTTGATCGGGAGCGCAATCGCCCCCAGCAACAGGACCGGAAGGAGGATCAGTCCAATCGAGACCTGCCGGGTTGAGACCTCCTCGAGTGGCGACTCCCGGAGGCATGCTGCGATAGTAACTAACACGGCGATCCCCAGCATGAGGACGAATCCCGGCCCCCGGAACAGGCGATAGCTCCCCGGCCCGCTGTACCACCACACGGCCCACAGCGTGAGCGAACTCCCCACGAGCAGGCTCGCGGTGAACACCGTCCAGGGATCGCGTCGCGGGCGCGAGCCGCGAAGCCGCCAGAACGCGAGTCCCAGGGAGACGCCGAGCAGGAGTCCGAGGAGGTGGGTCTGGACGGCCACGTTGGCCCACCAGGGGATTCCATAGGAGGTCCCGGCCGATTCCGTCACGATCGGCTCCCGGAGTGCCCAGAAGGCGGTCCGGACGAACTCGTGGCTGACGAGCCCGATGACGGCGAGCACCGGGAACTGGATGAGGGAGAACCCGACCGCCGCGTAGACCACCCCGGAGAACCCGATGATCGGTCCCCAGGCGAACAGGCTGGTGACGGGCGCGACCGCGAGCGCGATCCCCGGGACGACCAGCACCCGTGCGTACGGGGTGGTCCGGATCGAATCGAAGGCTGCCCGCCCGCGTTCGCGGGGGTAGTGACCGACCGCGTACTCACAGAGCGATCCGAAGATCAGAAATCCGGACAGGTTGCCGATCAGGTGGGACAGGCTCTGGTGGGCAAGCGGCGCGGTCACCATCCCGAGCGGGTAGCGCAACGACCAGGAGATGAACGGAAGGGTCAACAGCCGGTCGTGGCGGAGGCCGCCCTGGACGAAGAGAAAGACCGACGCGACGATTCCAAGCGTGAGCAGCGTGCCGATCGGCAGTCCGAAGAGCAGCCGCCGTCGCAGCCGGGTGACCGCCTCACCCGGCTCGGGACGCATCGAGTAGACGAGTCCCCCCGCGAGCAGGGCGGCGAGCACCACGGCCAGCCGGGTCACTCCCGACAGCGGGTCCATACCTCACCCACCGCTCTGAGGCCCCTAAATGGCTCCGACCGGGGTCGAAACGTTCAAACGACTCACTGGAGTACCCGTTGACATGGATCTTCGGGTCATCGAGCGCGGGGAATCGGAGCTCGTCATCGAGATCGCCGGCGAGGACCACACCTTCATGAACGTCCTCAAGGGCGCGCTCCTCGAGGACGAGTCGGTCGCGGCCGCGACCTACGACGTCAACCCCGAGCAGTCCGGTGGCCAGACCGAACCGGTCCTCTCGCTCAAGACCGAGGAGGGGACCGAGCCCCTCGACGCGCTTGAGGCCGCCGCCGGTCGCATCAAGCGGAAACTCACGGACTTCCAGGACGCCTTCGACGCCGCCAGCTAGAGCCGGACCGGCAGGCCGTGGTCGTCCAGGTACTCCTTGGTTTCCCGTATCGAGTACTCATCGAAGTGGAAGATCGAGGCCGCGAGCGCCGCATCCGCCCCCGCCTCGAAGACCTCGAGCATGTGCTGGGGACTGCCACAGCCCGATGAGGCGATCACCGGCGTCGAAACCACCTCGCTTACGGCCTCCATGAGCGGGAGATCGTATCCCGCCCTGGTGCCGTCCTTGTCGATGGAGTTGATGAACATCTCGCCGGCCCCCCGCGATTCGGCCTCCTGCACCCACTCCAGGACGTCCCTCCCGGTCCCCTCCCGGCCGCCGTGGATCGTGGCCTCGAACCAGGCCGACTCGCCGTCGATCCGGACGTAGTGCTCGCCGCCCCCATCGAAGCGACGCCGCGCATCGACGCTGAGCAGGATACACTGATTCCCGAAGGCCGTCGCGCCCTCGGTGATGAGTTCGGGGCGTTCGATGGCTCCGGTGTTGATCGAGACCTTGTCCGCACCGGCCCGCAGGGTCTCCCGGATGTCATCCACGGTCCGGATGCCGCCGCCGACGGTGAGCGGGATGAACACCTCGTCTGCGACCTGCTCGACCACGTCGAGCATCGTCTCCCGGCCCTCCGCGGAGGCGGTGATGTCGAGGAAGACGAATTCGTCGGCCCCGGCCTCGTTGTACTCCTTTGCCATCTCCACCGGGTCGCCGGTGTACGTGAGGTCCTCGAACTGGACCCCGGTGTAGACCGCCGCGTTTCCGTCCTCGTCGGTGTCGACGTCGATGCAGGGAATGACGCGCTTGGTGAGAGTCATTACCTCGTTGGTACGGGGGTGAGAATTTATGTTCGGGGGTTCGTTCTGGTAGTGTTGGGATCGCCGTCCGTCTGGCGTGTGGATGCCGTGAGTAACGAGACCCCAAGACGTCTCGAAGGGAATCGGGCGCTCGGCGGGGGCTTAGTAGTCCACGTACGTGGCTCCGCGCAT
>JBDGTI010000054.1:9333-16670 GCA_042216995.1 Halodesulfurarchaeum sp. | reverse complement strand
ACCCGTACGCGAGGGCACGTAGCTCAGTCCGGATAGAGCGTCGGACTTCTAACCCGGGCAGCGTGGCTGTGTGGGGAAGACATCCGACGGTCGTGGGTTCGAATCCCACCGTGCCCGTGCAGCGATCCCTTCTGCGAGCGAACCGGTGTGGGATTCGAATCCTGGAAGACCCAGCGCCGAGGGGAGCGAGGCGATCGTCTTCCTTCGGTTCGAATCCCACCGTGCCCGTGCAGCGATCGGTGTCCGGTATGGGGATCGACGAGGGGGTTCACTTGACGGCGGTGACCAAATTTTCGAGTTCCTGTTTGTAATTCCGGGGCTCCAGTTCGAGATCGATGGTGATCGAGACCGAGACCAGATCGGTGAGCTTCTTGCGGATCTGCTCTCTGAAGTTCTCCGCCGGATAGGCGCCCCCGGAAACCACGATGAACCGATCGTTCTGCCAGATGGCGAGCATCCCCCTCACGTCGATCGTGCCGCTCTCGATCGTGATGCTCCGCCCGTCCCTGAGGGGAACGGTCATCGAGGGAAAGTGATACTGGGCCAGGTATTCGGTGACGTCGGCTTGCTGTCCGGTATCGACGGTGAGCGTTCGGGTACCGACCCTGTGGACGTTCCTCAGGCCCTGTGCGTTCATCCGCTGCACCAATCGATCCGTGGCCTGTTTTTTCGTTTGGGAGATGACCTTTGCCCGACCGATGGGGAGCTCGTCGATGTCGGGGTTCATCTCGACGTGGGTCGCGAAAAACGACATGACCGTGGCGTCGAACGCTCCCAGCGTGCCCTGGTGGAGTTTGCGACGGAGCCTCGCGTCCTCGTAGATGAGGGTATGGGAGTACCCGGTGACCGAATAGAGCCCCAGAATCTCGGTCGAGAACACCTTTTGAGAGAGTTCGTCGACCTTCTCCCACCCCTCCTGTTGCAGGAGCGAGGTCGGAACGGCCGGGGCGGCGATCCCCGCCACCGACTTGCGACCGGACGGGGTGGAACACCCCGCGATCGAGCCCGCCAGAGCCGCGCCACCGGCGGCCAGGAATTTCCGTCGATCCATCATGAAACCCCGGAGAAACGGCCGTTGGTTGCCACCCGGGATGCGCGATTCCCGGTTTTCCGCCGGACGCTGTCCGGCGATCGGGCGGGAGACGGGTTCGCGTGCCGAACCTGTCCTGCGGGGTGCGCGTGATGTGGATGACTGTCCACCATCGATATCCGTGGTTACTCGTAAATCCATTTAATGATTGTCGCCCCGCCTGTCCAGAACACGGGGCTCACAGGAGCCCCGAGACGTCTTCGAACACCGCCCCGCAGTACGGACAGACGTAGTTCGTCTCGAAGCCCTCGGATTGCGCGATGGTCTTGGTTTCGAGTTCGTGCATCGCTATCTCCGCCTCGCACTCCGGACAATCGATGTCGGGCACGCGCTTCAGTAAGGGCTGCAGGTCCGTAAATGATGGTGGGCGAGTTACCCACGGGTATCGCCCCGCTCGATATTCCAAGATCCCCTTCGGGGAATCCAACCCCTTTAGGGGTGAGGAGGTCAATCGGTCTCGACGGACAGGGCGATCGGCGTCGGGTTCGCGAGGGTGTCCGCGACCGGACAGCGCTCCTCGACGGCCTCGAGCCAGTCCGCCAGTTCGGCCTCCTCGGCCGGCGAATCGACGGTCACGTCGGCCCGCAGGTCCTGATAGCCCGCGCGGGGGTCCTCGCTTTCGCCCAGGAACTTCCGCGGGTCCAGGTCCCCCTCGATCTCGATGGCGATGTTCCTGACCGTGAGGTCCCGCTCCTCGGCGACCTGATGGCCGACGACGTTCAGGCAGCCGGCGAGTGCCCCGAGCAGGTACTCGACCGGGTTCGGGCCGGCGTTCGTCCCACCCACGTCCGTGGGTTCGTCGACGGAGAACTCGAAGTCCCTGACCTCGACGACGGTGTGAGTGGCGGTCCGGCTCTCGGCGGTGACGGCGGAGGTCTCCGTCGCGTTCGCTGCGTCCGCGGTGGTCGTTTGGTCTCGTGCCATACTCAGTAATATTTCTCGGCTCTTTTATACCTGTCTGTTATACATCGTCGTCGCGTTGGTCGGGTCCCAGATGCCTCTCATCACCAACCAAGGGGACCGCCACCGGTTTATCGGCCCGCCACGCAGAACCCCCCATGATCGACCTGCGAAGCGATACCGTCACGCGTCCGACCGAAGCGATGCGCCAGGCCGCCGCCGAGGCCGAGGTCGGTGACGACGTTCACGGCGACGACCCCACCGTCGACGAACTGGAGGCCCGGGCCGCCGATATCACCGGCACCGAGGCCGCGCTCTTTGTCCCCTCGGGGACCATGGGCAACCAGATCGCGGCCCGGGTCCACACCGATCGGGGACAGGAGGCCATCACCGACCGCGAGAGCCACGTCGTGCGCTACGAGCGAAGCGGGTTCGCCCAGCACTCCGCACTCCAGGTCCGGACTATCGACGCCGAGCGGGGCCTCCCCACTCCCGAAGCGATCGAGGAGGCGTTCCTCGAGGGTGGACTCCATCGGCCCGCGACGGGGCTGCTCAGTCTCGAGAACACCCACAACGCCCGTGGCGGGCTGGCCCTCGAACCGGAGCCATTCGCCGAGACGGTGGCAGCGGCCCGGGACCGCGGCGTGCCGGTCCACCTCGATGGGGCGCGGGTGTTCAACGCCGCCGTCGCCAACGACGTCGACGTCACCGCCTACACGGAGCCGGTGGATTCGGTGATGGTCTGTCTCTCGAAGGGACTCGGGGCGCCGATCGGATCGGTGCTCGCCGGCTCCGCGGCGTTCATCGAGGCGGCAAACGGCATCCGGAAGCTCCTCGGCGGCGGCATGCGCCAGGCCGGGATGGTCGCTGCGCCGGGGCTGCTGGCCCTGGAGAACCGGGATCACCTCGCCATCGATCACGAGAACGCCACCCGACTGGCCGCCGGTCTATCCACGATCGAGGGGCTCGCGGTCGCCGAGCCGGAGACGAACATCGTCATGGCCGACACGTCGGGACTGGATCACACCGCATCGGAGTTCCTCGAACGGATCGAGGGAGCGGGCGTCCAGGCCTCCGAGTTCGGTCCCACCACCGCCCGGTTCGTCACGCACAGGGACGTCCCGAGGGGCGACGTCGAAGACGCGATCGAGGCCGTCCGGTCGGTATTCGACTGATCAGCGCTCCCGACTCCGTTCGACGCCCTCCCTGAAACCAAGGATCGTCCGGCGGATCAGCAGATAGATGAAGAAGAAAAAGACGAGCAACCCACCCAGCAGCAGGTAGAACATCGGTCCCATGTCGAACATGGGCGGACGTGAGTGAGGCAGGGACAAAGACGTTTCGACGGGGGCTCAAACGAGCGTTTGTGCCTCCGCCGGCTTCAGTATCCAGGCCCCGGAAGGGAGGGGTGGGCCGGACCCGCCCGCCCGGGTTCAGGCCCCGCCCCCCGGCCCGTTTCGGCCCTCCACCTGAAACGACTCTCGCTCCCGCCCCTCGACTGTCAGGACCCGACCGCACAGCGTGTCCCCCGCGAGTTCGAGGGTCGCGTAGGTGGGATCGCCCCCGCGGGGGTCGGCGTGACTCCCCGGATTGAGCAGCGCCGGGCCCGATCCGGTCACCACGTGGGGCTGGTGGGTGTGCCCGGAGATCACCAGGTCCGCGTCCCGCTCGGCCCCGAAGTGTGAGAGGCCGGTCCGGCCGCCCGCCTGTCGGTGGGTCATCGCGACCGTGTACGGCCCGACGGCGAACGTTCGGGCCGCGGGCAGCCGATCGGCGACGGCGGGACGATCGCGGTTGCCGGCGACGCCATGAACGGTGTCAGCGAGCGACTGGAACCCCTCCAGCACGGCCTCGGTGGTGAAATCGCCCGCGTGAGCCACTCGTTTGGCCGACTGGATCGTCTCGCGGAGCGGGGCCGAGAGGTCGGGACCGTCGGTTCGGTGGGTGTCGGAAACGACCACGATCATATGCCGGGAAGGGGATCCACACGGAAGACTGACGCGACGGCGAGGCGTGGGTTTATCCCTGGGAAACCAGCAACTGGAAGACGTGGGAACCGAGTACGACCAGTTCTTTCCGAAGCCCGAGCCCTACCCGAATCAGGTCGAGGCGATGGACGCCATCGCCGACGCCCTCGAGGTCGGGCGGGACGTCCTCTTCGAGGGCGCGCCGGGCACCGGGAAGACGCTCGCTTCGCTCGCGCCGGCACTCGCCCACGCACGGGCCCATGACAAGACCGTCGTCATCACGACGAACGTCCACCAGCAGATGCGCCAGTTCGTCGAGGAGGCCCGGGAGATCCACGCGGAGACGTCGATCCGCAGCGCCGTGTTCAAGGGCAAGGCCTCGATGTGCCACATCGACGTGGGCTACGAGGAGTGTCAAGTGCTCCGGGATACGACCCGGGACCTCGTGGAACTGGAGTCGGAACTGGACGAACTCAAGGACACGGAGCGCCGACTCCTGGAGCAGGCCCAGTCCGGGTCCGATGACGCCGCCACGCGGCGCCAGTCGGTCCTCGAGGAGATCGAATCCCTCGAGGAGCGGCGGGCGGAACTCGAGGAGTCAAACACCTGTGAGCACTACCGGTCGAATTTGACCCGGCCCGGGGACGCCTTCGTCTCCTGGCTGTTCGACGACGTTCGTACCCCCGAGGAGGTCTATGGCTATGCCGAACAGCAGGGGATCTGTGGCTACGAGCGACTGAAGGAGGGGCTCGACGGGGTCGAGCTGGTCGTGGCCAACTACCACCACCTGCTGGACCCGATGATCCGCACCCAGTTCTTCCGCTGGCTGGACCGGGACCCCGAGGAGGTCATCGCGGTCTTCGATGAGGCCCACAACGTCGAGGACGCCGCCCGGGATCACGCCACCCGGACGCTGACCGAGAACACCCTCGAGGGGGCCGCGAACGAGGCCGAAGACGTCGAGGACTCGCGGGCCGAGCCGGCCAGACGGGTCGTCGAGCCCTTCCGGGAGGCCCTGGTCGAAACCTACGAGTCCCATTTCGCGTTCGGCGAGCGGGAAGCGGTCGGCTCGTCCTGGGAGGACGTCCCCGTCGAGAACGAGACCGGGCGGGACGACCTGACCCGGGCCTTCCTCGAGAAGTACACCGGCCCGGGCATCGACGCGGACCTCGAGGCCGCGCTGAAGCTGGGGACGGCCCTCGAGGAGGAGTACGAGACGGCCTACCGGGAGGGCGAGGCCGAGACCCACCGGGAGTCCCAGACCCTCGCGGCCGCGGACTTCATCAAGCGCTACCTGGAGGAGGGCGAGTCGACCGGCCGGTACCCCACGCTGGGGGTTCGCCGGGACGAGGCCACCGGGGAGGTCTACGGCCGGGCGGAGCTTTTCAACTGCATCCCCCGGGAGGTCACCGAAGAGCTCTTCGAGGAGGTCCACGCGTCGGTCCTGATGAGCGCAACTCTCCGCCCCTTCGACGTGACGAGCGAGGTGCTTGGCCTGGACGATCCGGCGGAGTTGGCCTTCGGACTCACCTTCCCCGAGGAGAACCGACGGACCTTCGCGGTCGACGCGCCGCCGCTTTTCGCCAGTCGCCGCGATGACCCGAACATCCAGGAGTTGCTCGGGGAGACCGTGGCCGACGTGATCCGGTTCACGCCGGGGAACACGCTGCTTTTCTTCCCGAGCTATTCGGAGGCCGGACGCTACCACGACCGGCTCGAGGGGCAACTCGACGCGACGCTTTTCCTCGACGAGCCGGGGGTCGCCGTCGAGGATCGCCGACGGGCCTTCGTGGACCGCACCGACGGGGCCATGTTCACCTCGCTGTGGGGGACTCTCGCGGAGGGAGTCAGTTTCGACGGCGAGGACGCCCGGTCGGTGGCGGTGGTCGGCGTCCCCTACCCGCGACTGGACGAGCGCTTCGAGGCGATTCAGGCGGCCTACGACGAGGTGTTCGGCGACCGCGAGGACGGGGCGGGCTGGCGGTACGCCGTCGAGATCCCCACCGTCCGGAAGACCCGCCAGGCGCTTGGCCGGGTGATTCGCTCGCCGGAGGACATCGGCGTGCGGGCGCTGATCGACCGGCGCTACACGTCGGACTCGCGGAGCCGGATGCCCGAGTACTCGGTCAACCCCGAGTTCCCCCCGGAGGAGCGGGCGGAGCTGATCGACGTCCAGCCACAGAAGCTGAAGTACGCGATGCTCAACTTCTTCACCGAGCAGGACGCCTGGGACGGCGAGCCGCCGACGCCCTGAGCCCCATTGCTCAGGCGGGCAGCGGAACCGACTCGACGCGCTCGCGGTGGACGCTGTCGTAGAACTCCAGGGTGTCGACCGTGAAGGTGACCGGTTCGATCTCCCGGTCGAGGAACGGCTCGATGGCCTCCGGGGGGCCGCCGCGGGCCAGCGTGACGTGTGGCGTGTAGTCCGCCCCCTCCAGGCCCTCGACGGCGTCGAACTCCTCGAGGAGTGCCGCGTGGGTTTCCCGAAGCCCGCGGCCCTCGACCGCGAGGTAGGCGACTGGCGCAGTCCCGGTCGGCGGCTCCCGGAAGACGTCGACACCGGTCACCCGGGCCTCGAAGACCGGGGTGCCGGCCAGTGCGCGGCGAGCGCGGCGCGCGTCCTCGAGGAGCGCCCGGCGGTCCTCGGCCGGCAGCCGCTTGAGGACCAGCGTCCGGCTCCGGTCGGGCCGGATCCGGTCGAAGGGCGTGAGCGCCGGCCGGAGCTCCCTCGCGAGGGACCGTACCTCGGGCGGAACTGGGACGTTGAGGCTGTACACGGGGGCGATAGCGGCGGTTCGAACAAAAGATCCTCGGCTCCGGGCGGCCGCAGGCTCCCCGACCGGATCGGGCCCGAGCGCCCGGCCGAAAGGAAGGATTCAAATAGCCCGACTCGATAGGGGAACGTACGATGCACCCCCCACGTTCGCGCCGGCCGTCGGTCCACAGCTGGGGGACGCTTCTCCTCTCGCGACGACGAGCGGGGTCTCTCTGACCCCAGTCATCCACATCACCGACTTCGTCTCGCACGCCGCTCGTTGGGTCGTCCATCGAAGCGACGAACGACCATCGAACCGCAACACTGCAAAACCGCTCAACCGAATCCACCACACACGATGTCACAGAACACCGTCGTGCTCGCCTTCTCCGGCGGGCTCGATACGACCGTCACCGTCCCGCTGCTGCAAGAAGAGTACGGCTACGACGAGGTCGTCGGGGTCACCGTCGACGTCGGGCAGCCCGAGTCGGAGTTCGAGGAGGCCGCGGAGACCGCCGCGGTCCTCGGCGTCGACCATCACGTCGTCGACGCCACCGAGGCCTTCGCCGACCTGCTCATGGACGCCGTCAAGGCCAACGCCACCTACGAGGGCTATCCCCTGGGA
>JBDGTI010000054.1:0-9266 GCA_042216995.1 Halodesulfurarchaeum sp. | reverse complement strand
CTGCACCGGCAAGGGCAACGACCAGCTCCGCTTCGAGGCGGTCTGGCGCCAGTCGGACATGGCGGTCATCGCCCCGGTTCGGGAACTCGACCTGACCCGCGAGTGGGAGATCGAGTACGCCGACGAGAAGGGGCTGCCCGTCGACAGCGGCAACGAGGGGACCTGGTCCATCGACACCAACCTCTGGAGTCGGTCGATCGAGGGGGGCAACCTGGAGGACCCGGGCGCCGTCCCGCCGTCGGAGATCTATGACTGGACCCAGGATCCCGGCGAGGGGACCGAGCTGATCGAGATCGAGTTCGAATCGGGCGTCCCGGTCGCCCTCGACGGCGAGGCGATGGACCCGGTCGAGTTGATCAGTACGCTCAACGAGGTCGCCGGGGCCCACGGCGTGGGTCGGACCGACCTCATGGAGGACCGCATCCTCGGCCTGAAGGTCCGGGAGAACTACGAGCACCCGGCGGCGACGACGCTGCTCGCGGCCCACGAGGCCCTCGAAGGGCTCGTACTCACCGCCGAGACCCGCCAGTTCAAGACCACCGTCGACGACGCCTGGGCCCGGAAGGCCTACCAGGGCCTCCTGGCCTCGCCGCTGGTCGACAGCCTCGAGGCGTTCATCGACCAGACCCAGGAGGCGGTCACCGGGACGGTCACGATCAAGTTCGAGGGCGGGCAGGCCCGCCCGGTCGCCCGCGAGAGCGAGGAGGCCGTCTACTCCGAGTCGGCGGCCTCGTTCAACACCGAGGGCGTCATGGGCGACATCGAGCAGGGCGACGCCACCGGATTCGCGAAGTACCACGGGTTCCAGGACCGCCTGGCGGCCTCGATCCAGGCCACGACCGACGTGAGTGACTTCGCCGCGGACACCGATACCTGATGACCGGGGATTCCACGGAGGGCGAGGACAGCGACCAGGGGACCGTCGTGCGGCGGGATCGCTACAGCGGCGGCCCCGCCCGGGACTTCCTCTCCTCGATGGCCGCGGACGAACGCATCTTCGGGGCCGACCTGGCGGTGGACCGCGCCCACGTGGTGATGCTGGCCGAACAGGAGATCATCACCGCGGACACCGCGGGCCAGATCATCGCGGCCCTCGATGACGTGGCGGCGGCGGGCCACGGGGCCCTGCCCGAGGGCGAGGACGTCCACGAGGCCATCGAGACGGCCGTCATCGACCGGGTCGGCCCCGAGGGCGGGAAGATGCACACCGCCCGGTCGCGCAACGACGAGGTCGCGACCTGTCTGCGCTTCCAGCTCCGGATCGAGTTGCTCCAACTCATCGACGCCGTGCTGGCCTTCCGCGAGACGCTTTGCTCGGTCGCGGCCGAGCACGTCGAGACGGTGATGCCGGCTTACACGCACCTCCAGCCGGCCCAGCCCACGACCGTGGCCCACTACCTGCTGTCCTACGTCGGGGCGGCCGCCCGGGACACCGAGCGGCTCTTCGGCGCCTACGATCGGACCGACCGCTCGCCGCTGGGCGCTGCGGCCCTGGCCGGAACGCCCTTCGACGTGGACCGGGAGCGCACCGCCGAACTGCTTGGCTTCGACGGGCTCGTGGCGAACAGCATGGACGCGGTCGCCGGGCGTGACTTCCTCGCGGAGGCGCTGAGCGCCGTCGCCGGGCTCTCGGTGACCCTCTCGGGGCTCGCGGAGGACCTGGTCCTCTTTGCGAACCGCGAGTTCGTCTCGCTCGCGGACGAGTACGCCTCGACCTCCTCGATCATGCCCCAGAAGAAAAACCCCGACTCCCTGGAGCTGGTCCGGGCGACCGCCGGCGACGCCGCCGGGGCGCTTCAGGGTCTCTTGACGACGATATCGGGGCTCCCCCGGGCGTACAATCGCGACCTCCAGCGGGCGACCCCCCACGTCTGGGAGCCCGTCGACGCGGTCACGGAGGCCACCGAGGTCGCGGCCGGCGCGGTCGGGACCCTCGACTGGAACGAAGCGGTTCTCGAGGACGCGGCCGGCGAGGGCTTCTCGACGGCCACCGGCATCGCGGACCGGTTGGCGATGGCCGGGCTGCCGTTCCGCACGGCCCACGAGATCGTCGCGACGACGGCCGAAACCCTCGAATCGGCCGGGGAACTCGAAGCGGGCGCGCCGGACGTGGACGCCACGATCGAGGCCCTGTCGGCGGCCACCGAGGCCACGACCGGGTCGTCCCTCCAGTCCCTCGTGGACGTCACCGAGATCGAGTCGCTGCTCGCCCCCGAGGCGAGCGTGGCGGCCCGGGACTCACGCGGTGGTCCCGCGCCGTCCCAGGTCGAGTCCGCCCTCGATGCGGCCCGCACGGCCCTCGAGGCGGACCGGACGCGGGGAGAGAACTACCAGGCGGCCCTCGACGCCGCCGAGCAGGCACGCATGGAGGCGATCGATGACTACCGATAACCGAGACGGGGGATAACCCGTTCACCCCCGCCCATCGCTATCATATCGAAAAATCGAGACCCGTGTCGATTGGGCCGACCTGAAGCGGGGTACACCCGCGTAGACCCATCTGCGCGTAATATTATATCTTTGATAGGTTCGGAACGCTTAAGGGATCCAGGCACCTACCAGCGGACGCCATGACAGCCTGTCCTGAATGCGGGGCCGAGGTGTCCCTGCACGACTCGATCGAAGTCGGAGAGATCGTCGACTGCTCGACCTGCGGGACCGAACTCGAGGTCGTGGACGTCGACCCGCCGGTCCTCGAGCGGGCCCCCGAGCTCGACGAGGACTGGGGGGAGTGAGCGTGAAAGTCGGCCTCCTCTACTCGCGGATCCGCACGGACGAGAAGCTCCTGCTGGAGGAGCTCCGCGAGCGCGGCCACGACGTCGTGAAGATCGACGTTCGGGACCAGCAGTTCGGGCTCTCCGGGTCGAGTGTCGACGCCGAGGAACTGGACATCGTCGTCGACCGGTGTGTGGCCACCAGCCGCTCGATGTACGTCACGGAGTTCTTCGAGTCCTACGGGGTCCCGATCGTGAACCCGCCGGACGTGGCGAGCACCTGCTCGGACAAGGTCAAGACCAGTCTGGCCCTCAAGGAGGCCGGGATCCCCACCCCCGACACCCGGGTGGCGTTCACCCGCGAGTCGGCCATGGAAGCCATCGAGGACTTCGGCTACCCCGTGGTCCTCAAGCCCGTCGTGGGGTCGTGGGGTCGCCTGATGGCCCGCATCGAGGACGAACACGCCGCCGAGGCGATCCTGGAGCACAAGGAGACCCTCGGTCACTACGAGCACAAGATCTTCTACATCCAGGAGTTCGTCGAGAAGCCGGGCCGGGACCTCCGGGTGCTCTCCCTGGACGGCGAGCCGGTCGCCGGGATGGTCCGGTCGGCCGACCACTGGATCACGAACGCCCATCGCGGGGCCGAGACCGACGTCCTGGAGATCACCCCCGAGATCGAGGAGTTGGTCCGGCGGGCCAGCGACGCGGTCGGCGGCGGGCTTCTCGGCGTCGACCTCATGGAGACCGCGGACGGGTACACGATCCACGAGATCAACCACACCGTCGAGTACAAGGCCCTGGCCGACGCCGTCGAGATCGACATCGTCGGCGCGGTCGTCGACTGGCTGGAGGAGCGGGCCGCGAACGCGGAAAACGACCACGTCGAGACCGCGATCTAGGGACCGGTTCGGGTGCTTTTCGGGTTCGGTTCGGGTGCTATTTGTACCGGGCCCGCCTGTGCTGGGACGATGGGAGACCGATCACTGTCGGGCCCCGTCCCCGAGGAAGCCGAGGACGGCGTCTGGCTCGCGTGTATCGAGTGTGGGGAGACGTATGCCCCCTTCGAGGAGCCGATCTACGAGTGTGGATCCTGTGGCTCGCTGCTCGAAGTCCGCTATGCGGAGTATCACGGCTTCGAGGACTTTGCCGGATCCGGCGTCTGGCGCTACGCCGAGGCCCTGCCCGTCGACGACGGCGTCTCCATCGATGAGGGAAACACCCCGCTCTATGCGGCCCCCACGATCGAGGAGTCGGTCGGGGTCGCCGACCTCCGGATCAAACACGAGGGGATGAACCCCACCGGGAGCTTCAAGGACCGGGGCATGACGGTGGGCGTCCGGGTGGCCGAACGCATCGGCGTCGGGCGCCTGGCGTGTGCCAGCACGGGCAACACGAGCGCCGCGCTCTCGGCCTACGGCGCCCGGGCGGACAGGGAGACCCTCGTCCTGCTCCCCGAGGGCAAGGTCGCCGCCGGGAAACTCGCCCAGGCGAGCCTCCACGGCGCGACCATGCTCGAGGTCGAGGGGAACTTCGATGACTGTCTGGACATCGTCTCGGAACTCGCCGACCGCGGCGAGGTCTACCTCCTCAACTCGCTCAACCCGTTCCGCCTGGAGGGCCAGAAGACCATCGGCCTGGAGATGCTCGAACAGTTCCGCGATCAGACCGGGGCCCTCCCGGACCGGATCGTCCTTCCGGTCGGCAACGCCGGCAACACCGCCGCGCTCCACAAGGCCTTCCGGGAACTGGTCGAGGCGGGCGCGATCGCGGAGAGCGAGGTGCCGACCCTCACCGGCGTGCAGGCCGCCGGGGCCGCCCCGATGGTCGAGGCGATCCAGGCGGGGAACGAGTCAGTCACGCGCTGGGAGGAGGTCGAGACCCGGGCGACGGCCATCCGCATCGGCGAACCGGTAAACGCCCCGAAGGCCATCCCGGCCATCAGACAGACCGGCGGGACCGCCGTCGCCGTCGAGGACGAGGAGATCACCGCCGCCCAGCGCGAGCTGGCACGGGACGGTATCGGCGTCGAGCCGGCCAGCGCGGCCTCCGTCGCGGGGCTTTACAAGCTCCGCGAGGCGGGCGAAATTCGCCCCGACGAACAGGTCGCCTGTCTCACCACCGGCCACCTGCTCAAGGACCCGGACGCGGCTGCCGAGGCAGGTTCCGATCCGCGAACCGTGGCGAACTCCGTCGAGGCGGTTCTCGACGCGGCGGGCGACTAGGGGGACACACGCACTTCCCCGGAATCCCGAACCGCCTGTTCCGTGCCGAAGAAGTCGGCGAGCGGGCCGATCACGGTCTCCGGCTGAGCGAGGAAGGCGTCGTGGCCGTAGTCGTTGACGACCCGCTCGAAGGTGACCTCGGCGCCGACGGCCTCGAAGGCGTCGGCGAGCTTCCGGCCCTGTTCGACCGTGAACTGCCAGTCGCCGGTGTAGCTCAGGACGAGCACCGATCCCTCGAAGCCCGCCAGGGCCTCGGCCGCCGAGGCGTGGCCCTCGGCCAGGTCGTACTCGTCCATCGCCCGCAGGAGATAGAGGTAGCTGTTGGCGTCGAAGCGGTCGGTGAAGGTGCTCGCGTTGTAGTCCAGGTAGGAGGCGACGTCCCGGTAGGGGAAGGCCTCGGCGGTCGGATCCTCGAGGCTGGCGAACACCCGGTCGGCGACCCGCCGGCCGAACCGGTTCGCCATGGAGTCCTTCGAGAGGTACTGGATGTGCCCGATGCGGCGGGCCAGCCCCAGGCCGTCCGCGGGACCGGGGCCGCCGTAGTACTCGCCGCCCTCGTAGTTCGGATCCTGGGTGATCGCCCGACGGGCCACCGTGTCAAGCGCCAGGTTCTGCGCGTCGACCCGGGGCGCAGCCGCGATCGCCGCGATCCGCTCGACCCGCTCCGGGTAGATCTTGGCCCACTCCAGGGCGTTCATCCCGCCGACGCTCCCGCCGATCACGGCATGGAGGGTCTCGACTCCGAGTTCGTCGAGCAGGCGGGCCTGGGCGCGCACCCAGTCGGTGACCGTGACCGCCGGGAAGTCCGGCCCGTAGGGCTCGCCGTCCGGTCCGATCGAGGGGGGGCCACTCGTCCCATAACAGGACCCCGGGACGTTCGCGACGATCACGTGGAACTGTTCGGTGTCGATTGCCCGCCCCGGGCCGACCACGTCGCTCCACCAGCCGGCGGCCTGGCCGTCGATCCCCGCGGGGCCCGAATCGGTGACGTACTGGCTGCCGGTCAGGGCGTGGGCCACGAGCACCGACGGGTCGGAGGCGTCCCCGAAGGTCTCATAGGCCACGTCCAGGTCCACCTGACCGCCCCGCTCGAACGCGAAGGAGCCCACGTTCACCCGGTTCGTCGGCTCGACTATCGGGCCGCCGCGTTGATCTTCACCTGGCATGTTTCTCGTGCATATTACTGACTGTCTATATTACTGTTACGTAATCCATCGCTTGTAAGTGTTGCTATTCGGGCCGGCCACGCCCCGAGGGTTAAACTACTGGGCGACGAAACGAGCCGTATGCCAGCACGGGACCCGCCCGCGGACAACCCCTACATCTCCGATCCCGACCTGGACTTCGAACCGGTCGAGGAGATGAGCGCGGCCGAGGCCGAAGAACAGGCCGAGACCCTCCGGGAGGCGATCCGGTACCACGACACGCGCTATTACGTCGAGGCCGATCCGATCATCGCCGATCGAACCTACGATCGGCTCTTCGATCGCCTCCAGGAACTCGAGGAATCCTTCGGCCTCCAGACCGCGGACAGCCCCACCCAGCGGGTCGGCGGGGATCCCCTGGACGAGCTCGGGACCGTCGAGCACGTCGTCCCCATGCTCTCGATCGATTCGGGGGGCGAGGCGGCGGACCTCAGGGAGTTCGACCGCCGGGTTCGACAGACCGTCGAGGACCCCGAGTACGTCTGCGAGCCGAAGTTCGACGGCCTCTCCATCGAGATCGTCTACGAGGACGGGATCTACGAACGGGCGGCGACCCGCGGGGACGGACAGACCGGCGAGGAGGTCACCGAGAACGTCGCGACGATCGCGTCGGTGCCCTTCCGTCTGCGGGGGGACCCGCCCTCGTTCCTCGCGATCAGGGGCGAGATCTACATGCCCCGGTCGGCCTTCCAGGAGCTCAACCGGGAGCGCGTTGAGCGCGGCGAGGACCCCTTCGCGAACCCGCGAAACGCGGCGGCAGGGACGCTCCGACAGCTCGATCCCTCGGTGACGGCCGACCGACCCCTCGCGTGGTTCGCCTACGACGTGCTCGCGGCCGGTCCGAGCGAGGAAGCCGCCGCGGCCGCGGACGCCTCGAGCGGCCCGATGGCCGAGACCGCCCTGCAGTCCCACCGGGAGGAGCACGTCGCCCTCGAGGAGTGGGGGGTCCCGGTCAACGACCGCTTCGCCGTCGTCTCCTCGGCCGAGGACGCCATCGACTACCGGGACGAACTCCTCGCGGCTCGCGAGGACCTGGATTACGAGATCGACGGCGCGGTGTTCAAGGTCAACGACCGGGCCGCCTGTGCCGAGCTTGGTTCGACCGCCAGTCACTATCGCTGGGCGTTCGCCTACAAGTTCCCGGCCCGCTCGGAGGAGACCCGGATCACCGACATCGTGATCCAGGTGGGACGGACCGGGCGGCTCACCCCCGTCGCGCTCCTCGAGCCGGTCGAAGTGAGCGGCGTGACCGTCTCCCGGGCCAGCCTGCACAACCAGTCGGAGATCGAGGAGATGGGCGTCGACGTGGGCGATACGGTCCGGATCGAGCGGGCCGGGGACGTGATTCCCTACGTGGAGGAAGTAATCGACGCCGCCACGGAGGGGCACTTCGAGTTCCCCGAGGAGTGTCCGGCGTGTGGGAGTCCCGTCGAGCGCGAGGGGCCGTTGCATTACTGCACCGGCGGGCTCACCTGCCCGGCCCAGCTGGTCCAGCGCGTGGCCTACTTCGGGAGCGAGGACGGCCTGGACATCGATGGCCTGGGCGAGGAGACCGCCCGGGAGTTCGTCGAGGCGGGCCTGATCGAGCAGGACGTCGCCGACCTCTATGACCTCACCGCCTCGGAGCTGGCCTCACGCCCCGGCTGGGGCGAGCAGTCGGCCCGGAACCTGCTGTCGGAACTCGAGGCCTCGAAGCATCCCCCGCTTGCGGACTTCCTCGCGGCGCTTGGCATTCCCGAAGTCGGCCCCACCCTCGCCCGGGACCTCGCCCGTCACTTCGGGACGCTCGATGCGGTGATCGACGCCTCGGCCGAGGAGTTACAGGCCGTCGACGGCGTCGGCGAGACGGTCGCCCGGCGGGTGGTCGAGTTCTTCGAGAACGAGGGCAACCGACGGGTCATCGAGCGATTGCGCGAGCGGGGCGTCGACCCCCAGACTGTAGAGACGGAGGGCGGCGGGGAACTCGAGGGCCTGACCGTGGTGTTCACGGGCAGCATCGAGGGCTTCACCCGCGACGAACTCCAGGAACTCGTCGAGACCCACGGCGGGTCGGCCACCGAGAGCGTCTCGGGGAACACCGACTACCTCGTGGCGGGAGCGAACCCGGGACAGTCAAAGCAAGCGGACGCCGCGGACCACGACGTCGAGGTGATCGATCCCGGGCCCTTCTTCGACCTGCTCGCCGAGCGGGGCGTGGAGGTTGATGCGCGCCGATGACGGCCGAATCGAGCGGAACGGGCTGGCAGGCACACGTCGAGCAGCTCTGCTACGGCGGGGAAGGACTCCTCGAGAGCGTGAGGGGGCGGTCGGCCGGCGTGGCCGTGACCAGCCACCGCGTCCTCGCGTTCACCCCCGAGTCGGCGGGCGCGAACCTGCGAACCGTCGAGCGGCCGAACGCGACCGGACTCTCGAAGGGGGCGACGGGCGACGAGAGGTGGTTCCTCGCGGGCGGGAAGTGGCTGATCGTCGGCGTCGCGCTTGCCGTGGCCGGATTCGGACTCGACTTCGGGGGGCTGATGGGGACCCTCGACCAGACCCCGGGTCAGATCGGCGTGAGCTGGATCGGCGGCCTGTTTTCGCTGTTCCGGACCGGCTTCTCGCTCCTCGACGACGTGCTTCTCCTCGGGGGCGGGGCCGCCGTTCTGGGCGGGCTGGCACTGCTGGGATGGTACTGGCAGACCCGTCGCGAGATCGTGGCGATTCACGTGGCCGGCGGTCCGGACCTGGAGCTGCCGGGGGCCGGGTTCTCCGAGGAGGGGGTGACCCGACTGCAGCGGGCGATCGAACCGCCGGTAACGGACGATTCAAACCCGACAAGCGACTAGGCGGGAACATGGAAACCGGGGCCGTCCGGGACCTGGCGGACGAACTCCCGCGGGAGCCCGGTGTCTATCAGTTTCTGTCCGACGACCGGGTGCTCTACGTCGGGAAGGCAGTGGACCTCCGTGATCGGGTCCGGAGCTACGCCGACCCGCGCAGCGAGCGCGTCCGGGAGATGGTCAGGCGGGCCGAGTCGATCGAGACGGCAGTCACGGACACCGAGACCCAGGCGCTCCTGCTCGAGGCAAACCTCATCAAGCGCCACCAGCCCCGGTACAACGTCCGGCTGAAGGACGACAAGT
>JBDGTI010000077.1:0-17515 GCA_042216995.1 Halodesulfurarchaeum sp. | reverse complement strand
GTCGGCTCTGGACTCGATTTTCGGCGGGAAGGGTTAAGTGGGAGTGGTGACTCGGTTGACACCATGGCGGACGAGGACATGCTCTCCTGGGACGAGTCGATCTTCCGGGACGAGCACGTCTTCGAGATCGATTACGTGCCGGAGGTCTTCGAGCACCGCGATACGCAGCTCCAGACGCTCACTCACGCCCTCCGGCCGGCCACCAGGGGAGCCAGACCGCTCAACGTGCTGGCCACGGGACCGCCGGGCACGGGCAAGACCACGGCCATCCAGAAGGTCTTCGGCGAACTCGACGCGCAGCCGGGCGTACGAGCGGTCCGGGTGAACTGTCAGGTCGACTCGACCAGATATGCGGTCTTCTCCCGGATCTTCCGGGCGCTTTTCGACTACGAGCCCCCGGCCTCGGGCATCTCCTTCAAGAAGCTCTTCGAGGAGATCGCCGAGAAACTCACCGAGGAGGAAACCGTCCTCGTCGTGGCCCTGGACGACGTGAATTATCTCTTCTACGAGAACGAGGCCTCAGAGACCCTCTACTCGCTGTTGCGGGCCCACGAGGCCCACCCCGGAACGAAGATCGGGGTCATCCTGGTCTCCTCCGACCTGGAACTCGACATCGTCGAGGACCTGGACAGCCGGGTCCAGAGCGTGTTCAGACCCGAGGAGGCGTACTTCCCGGTCTACGACACGCCGGAGATCCTCGACATCCTCCGGGACCGCATCGAGGTCGGTTTCCGCCCGGACGTGGTGCCCCCACCGGTCCTCGACGAAGTCGCCGACCTGACAGACCAGATGGGGGACCTCCGGGTCGGCATCGACCTGCTCCGGCGGGCCGGGCTCAACGCGGAGGGGCGGGCCAGCAAGACGATCGAGATCCAGGACGTCGAGCAGGCCTTCGAGTCGGCCCGGCACGTCCACCTGGAGCGTCACCTCCGGGGCCTCTCGGAGCCCGAACAGGCGCTGCTCGCGGTCGTCGCGGAGACCGACGCCGAACAGGCCGGGGCCGTCTACGAGGCCTTTCACGAGGAGACCGATCTGGGCTACACCCGCTACACCGAGATCGTGAACAAGCTCGACGATCTGGCGCTCATCGAGGCCACCTACGAGAGTCTGGAGGGACGGGGTCGCTCGCGCTCGCTCAGCCTGGCCCACGACCCCGAGACGGTGCTCGAACTCCTCGAGTGAGCAGCAGAGTTTTCACCGGGCACGGACTTTTCCACCCATGGGAGACCTGAGTGCGGTGTTGCACACCACGAAAGGCGACATCGAGATCGACCTCTTTGAGGATCGGGCACCCCGGACCGTCGAGAACTTCGTCGGGTTGGCGACCGGCGAGAAGACCTGGATCGACCCCGAAACCGAGAGGGAGGTCGAGGGCGAGCCGCTCTACGATGACGTGCCATTCCACCGGATCATCGGGGACTTCATGATCCAGACCGGGGACCCGACCGGGACCGGCCGGGGCGGCCCGGGGTACACCTTCGACGACGAGTTTCACGAGGACCTGCGCCACGACGAGGCCGGAACCGTCTCGATGGCCAACCGCGGCCCGGACACGAACGGCTCGCAGTTCTTCATCACGCTGGCCCCCCAGCCCCACCTGGACGACCAGCACGCGGTCTTCGGGACGGTGACGGAGGGAATGGACGTGGTCCGCGAGATCGGCGGCGCCAAGACCGATCGGCAGGACTACCCCGAGTCGGACATCCTGCTCGAGTCGGTCACGATCGAGGAGTAAAGTTTTACCCGCTCTCCGTCTAGGACCGCCCGCGAGGGTAGCCAAGTGGCCAACGGCGGCGGGCTTAAGACCCGCTCTCGAAGGAGTCCGTGGGTTCGAATCCCATCCCTCGCACTCCCACTTTTTCCGAGCGGGTGCGCTGCACCCACTCGCAAAAACGTGGGGAAAAAGACCGCTAGCGGTTGGACATTTCCACGACTTGCGGTCCGCAATGTCGAGGGTTGTCTGGATGAACGGCTGCCGTCGGTCCGTTCACCGGCCAGGCGGCCCTTCGACGGGTTTTTTTGCTGCCGGCCCGGAACCGGAAGGCATGGAATCCGAAGGCCAGGCCCTCCGCGAGGCGGGGCTCGCCGCGATCGGGGTCGCCGTCTTCGTCGGCTTTCTGATCGCCGGGAGCGTGATGGGCGCCGGCGAGGGCGAGCCGATGGGCACGTTCGTCATGGTCGGCGGCATCGTCGCGTTCATCGTCGTCATGGGCGGGCTGGGACTGCTCTTTCTCGACGGCTAGTCCTCCGCCCGCTCGCGCCAGTCGGTGTGCTCCTCGGCCTCCTCGTCGTCAAGTTTGACCTCGTAGTAGGAAAGCGGGTGTGAAATCGCATCACAGAGGTCGTCGGGGTTCACACAATCCCCGTAGGCTTTCATGGTATCACACGACGGCGCGGTGTACTCCGTCGGGCTGGTGTCCCCGCGGATGTGGTCGGTCTGATAGCGGGTCATCTCCTCGCCGAAGCCGGGGTTCGTCCGGTAGATGTCGACGATCTCGTCGGTCGTCAGGCCGACGTTCGTGAGAAAGGAGGTGATCGCGAATCGGGAGTGATGGGCCAGGTGCTCGCCGGACTGCACCCGATCGAGCAGGTGCTGCATGCAGGGCGGGAACAGCTCGGGCACGACGGTGTCGATATCCCGGGTGAGGTCCAGTTCCGCCAGGGTCGACTCGATCGAGGCCACCACATCCGCCAGTTCCGCCGCGATCGAGTCGGGCACCGAGAGCGGGAGGCCCGCCGCGACCCGCTCCTCGATGGCCCGTTCGAGCAGGCGATCCAACTCCTCCGGGCTGATCCGCACCCACCCCTCGTCGAGCACCCGCGTCGAGAGCCGCCACTTGCTCGGGCGCAGCGAGGCCGCGTAGGTGAGGTAGGCGCTCACGGCCATCTCGAATCCTTCGGCTCGCTCACGGACCGCCGCGCCGAGGTCGAACTCTCGGAGGAGCGTCTCCCGATCCAGCGACGGGGCGCCGACGGAGTTGATCTCCGCGTCCTCGGCCACGTCTTCGCGAAAGCGCTCGCGGGCCGCGCTCGCCTCGGCCGCGGCGTAGCGCTGTCTGAGGACGTTCGCGTCGACGAGCGAGGCGAGCACCCGGGCGACGGGATAGGAGAGCAACTCGACCCGCGTCGAGCGGGCCGGGGGGCCGATCTCGCGGTCCGTGAGCGCCCGTTCGACGCGTTCGCGAGCCCGGTCGACGATTGCCTCCTCGGACCGGACGAGGTCCTCGAGGTCCACGCCAGCCTCCTCGACGGCCTCACGGGCCTCTCGGAGGAACGGATAGCGGGCGTGGTATGCGTCCATCGGCGGGAGTTCCCACTCGAAGCCGATAAAGCCCTCGCCGACCCGACGGGAGCGTATCGCGGTCGGGAACCGTGAACGGCCCTGACACCGGTTGTGGGCCCGCGGTGGCGGTGGCTGATCGGTGGGCCAGTCCGTCCCACCAGGGGACCCAGCCGAAAGAGCCTACTCGCGGGCCGTTCGAGTGGCGAGTATGCGTTTCGCCCCGGGGACCTGGCGGCTCGCCTCGCTGCCACTGGCGGCGGCAGCGATCGGGACGCTGGTTTCGCCGCTCTGGGGGGCGCTGGGGGTGATCATCGCCGGTCTGGTCGTCTGGTTCCACCGCGATCCGGAGCGACGACCGCCGGACACGGGGGTGCTCTCCCCCGCCGACGGCACCGTGACCGTATGCCGGTCCGAGACCCACGGCGGGACCGATCGGGTCCGGGTGGGCGTGTTCATGAACGTGACCGACGTGCACGTGAACCGGTCCCCCGTCGACGGCCCCGTCACCGGGGTCGAACACGTCCCTGGCGGTCACTGGCCCGCCTTCGCGAAGGACGCCGAACGGAACGAGCGGCTTCACGTCGACCTGGGGTCGACCCGGGTGACCCTCATCGCCGGAACGGTCGCCCGGCGGATCCACCCCCACGTCGAACCCGGAATGGGTGTCGATCGCGGCGAGCGAATCGGACACGTCTCCTTCGGCAGCAGAGCGGACGTGCTCCTGCCCGAGCGGTTCGAGGAGACCGACCTCGCCGTCGAGCCGGGCGAGACGGTCCGGGCCGGCGAGACCGTTCTCGCCGTCGATCCGGGGTAGGCGGTCGATCCGCGGCTTTTTGTCGATCGGGATCGGTCACCGACACATGAGCGACGGGGACGACACGGAAGCGAAGAAGCGTCGGGCCGGCGAGCGAGCGGCACGGATGGTCGGAGACGGCGACGTCGTGGGCCTGGGAACCGGCAGCACGGCGGCCTACGCGATCGAGGCCCTCGGCGACGCGATCGAGTCGGGCCTCGAGGTCAGCGGCGTCCCGACCTCCTATCAGTCCCGCCAGTTGGCCCTCGAGGCTGGCGTTCCGCTGACCGCCCTCGATGCGGTCGACGGCCTCGACGTCGCCATCGACGGGGCGGACCAGGTCGTCGACGGCCAGCTGATCAAGGGCGGCGGCGGCGCCCACACCCAAGAGAAGATCGTCGACGCGGCGGCCGACCGGTTCGTGGTGGTCGTCGACGACGGAAAACTGGCCGAGGAACTCACTCACCCGATCCCGGTCGAGGTCGTTCCCGAGGGGCGCCCGACGGCGATGGACGCCCTTCGGGAGCTGGGCGGGGATCCCACGCTCCGGATCGCCGGCCGAAAGGACGGGCCGGTCATCACCCAGCACGGGAACCTCCTGCTCGACTGCGAGTTCGGCCGGATCGACCGGCCGGCGGAGATGGCCGATGAACTCGCCGCGATCCCCGGGGTGGTCGAACACGGGCTGTTCGTGGATCTCGCGGACGAAATCGTCGTCGGCGAACCCGGCACGGTGCGGGTCGAGCCGACGGAGTGAAAGCCCCTTACAGGTCCCGGGGCTGAACCGTCTTGCGACCGTTCTCCTCGGCCCGACGCGCGGCGTCGGCGAGGAGGTCCTCGACGCGCTCGTCGAGCGCGTCGTAGAAGTCAGAGGATACGTTCTTGTCGTCGAGTGCTTCCTTCACGGCGGCTTTGACGATCAGGTCTGCCATACGGGTCAGTTTTCCCGAGGGACCGTAATAAACGTTCTCAAATCAAGCGCGATAGGGCCCGAACCGTACGTACACCGCAAATGCGCCGGTCGTACACGCCATTCCGGGAAATTTCGATTCTCCAAAACGGCAGATAGAGCTGTACACGACTGAGAAATCGGGATATTCGGCGGCGGATTCGATCCGGGGAGAGATCCGGAAACGGCCGGCTGAACGGGCGAGGACGACTGTCCGATGACCGGAGCCGTTTTTTCCACCCCCGACCATCGGTCGGGTATGGAACAGATTTCCTTTGGCACCTCGGGGTGGCGGGCGACCCTGGATGAGTTCACGGACCGCCGGGTTCGACTGGTCGCCCAGGCCACGGCCGACCACCTCGCCGCCGAGGGGAAGGGGGGCGAGCCGGTCGCGGTCGGCTACGACGCCAGGGAAACCTCGCGGGGCTTCGCCGAGGAGGCCGCCCGGGTGCTCGCGGTCAACGGCCACGACGTCCTGCTCCCCGAACGGGACGTGCCGACGCCGCTTGTGGCCTACGCGATCGTCGACCGGGAGCTTGCGGGCGGACTGGTGATATCGGCCTCGCACAACCCCCCATCGTACAACGGGATCAAGTTCTTCCCATCGGACGGCGCGCCCGCGATGCCCGCGGTCACGGCGGACATCGAGGATCGACTCGCGCCGCCGGAGTCGGCCCCGGAGGCCGACTGGGGAGCGGTCCGGGAGGTCGACTTCCAGGCCCCACACGCGAGACACGCGATGGAACTTCTGGAGCCCGACCTGTCGGGGCTGACGGTGGTCTACGACGCGATGCACGGGAGCGGCCGCGGCGTCACCGACGACCTGCTCGAAGACGCCGGGGCCGAGGTGATCCGGCGGCGGTGCGAGCTCGATCCGGATTTTGGCGGCACGCCGCCGGAACCGAGCGCCGCCAACCTCCAGGGACTCATCGAGTCGGTCACCGGGACCGGGGCCGACCTGGGGATCGCCAACGACGGGGACGCCGACCGGGTCGCGATCGTCACCCCCGAGCGGGGGTATCTCGACGAGAACCTGTTTTTCGCCGCGACCTACGACGCCCTCCTGGAGACCCGGTCGGGACCGGCCGTCCGGACGGTCTCGACGACCTTCCTGATCGATCGGGTGGCCCGGGCCCACGGCGAGGAGGTGATCGAGACGCCGGTCGGGTTCAAGTGGGTCGCCCGGGAAATGCAGGCACACGACGCGCTCATGGGCGGCGAGGAGTCCGGCGGCTTCTCGATGCGGGGGCACATCCGCGAGAAGGACGGCGTGTTGCTCGCGCTACTTGCCGGCACCGTGGCGAACGACCGACCCTACGACGACCGGATCGACGCGCTGATCGACGAACACGGCGAGATCCACCAGGACAAGCTCAGCGTGGACTGCCCCGACGCGGCGAAAGATCGGGTGATCGAGGAGCTGGCCGAGTCCCTCCCCGAGACGATCGCCGGTCGGGAGGTCGAGACGGTCAATCCGGCGGACGGGGTCAAGGCGCTGTTGACCGACGGGTCCTGGCTCGTGATCCGCCCGAGCGGCACCGAACCCAAGATGCGCATCTACGCCGAGGCCGCGAGCGAAAGGCGGGTCGAGACGCTGCTCGACGCCGGGCGTGACCTGGTCGAGCCGCGGATCTAGCCGGTCAGCGATCGGTCGAGCCGAAGGCCGCGCTCGCCGGCGTGAACTCGATTGCAGTCCCGCGACCCGTCTCGCGGGCGCGTTCGACGATCAGGTTGGCCCCGGCCGTGGTTTCGAGGCCGGTCCCCCCGCTGTCGAAGACGGTGATCTGTTCCTCGCGTTCCCGACCGGGAGCGTCCCCAGCGATCACCTTGCCGAGTTCCGCGTGGATGTGGGACGGGTCGACGGCCCCGGCCGCCACGGCGTTGAGAAACGACCCCGCATCCCGGAAGGTCCGCGCCTCGAGGTCCGGGACGTAGACCGCCCGTTCGATCGTCGTCGGATCGAGTTCGAATCGCTCGGGATCGTACTGCCCCATCGCGGTCACGTGGGTCCCCGGATCGAGCATCGAGCCCTCGAATACCGGTTCGCCGGCGTTCGTGGCCGTGATGACGATGTCCGCCCCGTCGAGGGCGGCCTCGCTCCGGTCGACGGGCTCGACGGGACAGTCAAGTTCCGACGTCATCGACTCGGCGAAGTCCCGGCGATGGGACGGGGTGGGTGAGAAGACCCGAACGGCCGAGAGGTCACGAACGGTCGCCGTCGCCCGGAGCTGGGCCCGGGCCTGCACCCCGCTCCCGAACACCCCGACCGTGCTGGCGTCCTCGCGGGCCAGCGCGTCCACCCCGACGGCGCCGGTCGCACCGGTCTTCTCGGGGTTCATCCCGGCACCGTCGACGAGAGCGCGGAGTTCGCCCGTGTCGGCGTCGAACAGCGGCGAGACGAACCAGGCGTCTTCGGCGCTGAATCCGGCGCTGTACATGTATCCGCCCATCACGCCCGTCTCCGGGAGGATCGCGGCGTACGTGGTGAACAGCCCCGGCGGCGACTCGTTTCGGAGCGCGGTTCGGGGCTCGGCCGGGGCGCCCTGTCCCCGCTGGCGGTAGGCGTCCCGAACTGCGGCCACGAAGTCCGCGGGACTCGCGAGTCCGGTCGTCGCTTCGCTTCCCAGGTGCAGGACCTCGGTCATTCACAGTCCGCGGGGACCGAGCGGCAAAAAGCATGGGGGTTCGCCCCCGATTCCGCCCGATCACGGGCAGCCAGGGGGACGGTGGCCGTGACAACGCCCAGTGCACTCGATCGCGAACCCGGCCTGTCGGTAGAAGGGGACCAGCGCGGGATCGAACGCCGCCTCGAGGCGGCCCCAGCGAGCCGCTGCGGCCTCGGTCAGCGCCGTCCCGATGCCCCGTCCCCGCCGACCGGGCCTGACGGCGATGGCTTCGATTTCGGCGCCGGCGTCGAGCGGTGCGATGACGGCCCCACCGAGCACCACATCATCCTCCGACCGGGCCACGAGCACCCGCTCGTTCGCGATGGCCGTTCGGACGGTCGCGGCCTCGATCGCGAGGTCGGCCCCGTCGAGTACGTTCATCACGGCCGCGAGGGCAGCCGGGGCAGCCAGTCCCACGTTCATCCGCCGCGGACGAGCCGGACGACCTGCACCTCGGATTCGCTGACGGGGGCGTCCGCCGGTTTCGGGCGGCCCTCCACGAAGACGCTGGCCTCGTGGGGGCCGAGATCGACCGCCTCGAGCAGATCGCCATACGTCTCCCCCTCGAGATCGACCTCCGCGGTCCGGCCCCCGAGGATATCGACGGTCACCTGCATGGCGGCGGATATCGACGGGACGGTAATCAGCGTGTCGGCCGGGGCGGGTCGGCGGTCACCGCCATAGGCCGGTCCCGGACAACCCACGTCTCGGGGGCTTTAAGATCGAGAGGATCCTGGCTCGGGACATGACAGAGTCTGCGGCCGGGCGCGAGGAGATCTGGGTCGAGAAGTACCGACCCGAGCGCCTGGAGGAGATCGTCGGCCACGAGGCGATCATCTCGCGGGTGAAAAGCTACGTCGAGCGCGACGACCTGCCGCACTTGCTCCTCGCGGGGCCGGCCGGTACCGGGAAGACGGCGACGGCCCAGGCCATCGCCAAGGAACTGTACGGCGAGGACTGGCGTGAGAACTTCCTGGAGCTCAACGCCTCCGACGAGCGGGGAATCGACGTCGTTCGCGAGCGGATCAAGGACTTCGCCCGCACCTCCTTCGGCGGACACAACTACCGCATCATATTTCTCGACGAGGCAGACGCGCTCACCTCCGATGCCCAGTCGGCACTCCGGCGCACGATGGAGCAGTTCTCGGCGAACACCCGCTTCATCCTCTCCTGTAACTACTCCTCGCAGATCATCGACCCGATCCAGTCCCGGTGTGCCGTGTTCCGCTTCTCGCCGATCGACGACGAGGCGATCATCGACCGGCTCGAGGACATCGCCGCGAGGGAGGGAATCGAGTACACCGAGGCGGGCCTGGACGCGCTTGCCTACGCCGCAGACGGGGACATGCGACGGGCCATCAACGCCCTCCAGGCGGCCGCCGCGGCCGGCGGGCCGGTCGACGAGGAGGCGGTCTATACCATCACCAGCACCGCCCGGCCCGAGGAGATCGAAACGATGATCGAGCGGGCCCTGCAGGGTGACTTCACGGGCGCGCGGGCGCGGCTGGTCGAGTTGCTGACCGACCGCGGGCTGGCCGGCGGGGACATCATCGATCAGTTACACCGCTCGGTCTGGGAGTTCGACATCGAGGACGACGCGGCCGTCCAGCTCATGGACCGGCTGGGCGAGGCCGACTACCGGATCAGCGCCGGCGCGAACGAGCAGGTCCAGCTGGAGGCCCTGCTGGCGTCGGTGGCGCTCGCGGCCGAGGAGCGCGAGTAAGGTCCCGGAACTGTTTTACCCCAGCGTCGGTCACTACCCTGCAATGAGCGACCTCGAGGAGGCCTACCGTCTCGAGTACTTCGAGACGGAAGGGTTCACCCGCAAGCAGTGCTCGGAGTGTGGGAGCTTCTTCTGGACGCGAGATCCCGACCGGGAGACCTGCGGGGAACCCCCCTGTGACGAGTACGAGTTCATCGACAACCCGAGCCTCGACCGGGAGTACACGCTCGAGGAGATGCGCGAGCGGTTCCTCTCCTTCTTCGAGGAGCGGGGCCACGAGCGCATCGATCCCTATCCCGTGGCCGCGAACCGCTGGCGCGACGACGTCCTGCTGACCCAGGCCTCCATCTACGACTTCCAGCCCCTGGTCACAAGCGGCCAGACCCCCCCGCCGGCCAATCCGCTGACCATCAGTCAACCCTGCATCCGGATGCAGGACATCGACAACGTGGGCAAGACCGGACGGCACACGATGGCCTTCGAGATGATGGCCCACCACGCGTTCAACGTCCGCGAGGACGTAGATCAGGAGTACGCCTACGAGGGCGAGGTCTACTGGAAGGACGAGACCGTCGAACTCTGCGATGAGTTTTTCGTCGATATGGGCGTCGACCCCACGGAGATCACCTACATCGAGGACCCGTGGGTCGGCGGCGGGAACGCCGGCCCGGCCTTCGAGGTGCTGTATCGCGGGGCCGAGCTCGCCACGCTCGTGTTCATGTCCATGGAGCAGGATCCGGAGGGCGAGTACGAGATGAAAGACGGCAACCGCTACAGCCCGATGGACACCTACATCGTGGACACCGGCTACGGGCTGGAGCGCTGGACCTGGGTGAGTCAGGGTACCCCCACCGTCTACGAGGCGATCTACCCCGAGATGATCGCGGACCTCAAGGACGCCGCGGGGATCGAACACACCGACGAGGAGGAGGACCTGATCCACCGCGCCTCGAAGCTCGCCGGGCGGATGGACATCGACGAGGTCGAGGACGTCGCGAGCGCCCGGGCGACCATCGCCGAGGAACTCGGCGTCGATGTCTCGTACCTCGACGACCTGGTCTCGCCCCTGGAGGACATCTACGCCGTCGCGGATCACGCCCGCACGCTCGCGTACATGTTCGGCGACGGCGTCGTCCCCTCGAACGTGGGCACGGGGTACCTCGCCCGGATGGTCCTGCGGCGCACCAAGCGCCTCGTCGACGAGCTGGCACTCGACACGCCGATCGCGAACCTGGTCGACATGCAGGCCGAGCGCCTGGAGTATGAGAACCGTGAGACGATCCGGGACATCGTGAACGCGGAGATCGAGAAGTACGAACAGACCCTGGAGCGGGGCGGTCGCCGGGTCAGACAGATCGCCGCCGAGCACGCCGAGACCGACACGCCGATTCCCGAGTCGACCCTGGTGGAACTCTATGACTCCCACGGCATCCAGCCGGACATGGTCGAGGATATCGCCGAGGACTACGGGGTCCCCGTCGAGGTCCCCGATGACTTCTACGGCCGGGTCGCAGAACGACACGACACCGGGACTGAGACGGAGACCCAGTCCACCGCGGACGAGCGCCTGGCCGACCTCCCCGAGACCGAGCGGCTCTACTACGACGACCAGTACCGGACCGAATTCGAGGCCGTCGTGCTCGACGTCTTCGAGCGCGAGGAGGGGTATGACGTGGTCCTCGACCAGACGATGTTCTATCCCGAAGGCGGTGGCCAGCCCGCGGACCACGGCACGCTCTCGACCGGCGATACCACCGTCGACGTTCGTGACGTCCAGATCGAGGACGGCGTGATCCGCCATCGCACCGACGGCGACCCCGGCAAGGGCGAGTTCGTGACCGGCCAGATCGACGTCGAGCGCCGGCGGCGGCTCATGCGACACCACACCGCGACCCACGTGGTGATCGACGCCGCCAGGCGGGTCCTCGGCGAGCACGTCCGCCAGGCCGGCGCCCAGAAGGGCACCGACTCCTCGCGGATCGACATCCGGCACTACGAACGCCTGGACCGGGAGACCGTCGAGGAGATCGAGCGGCGAGCCAACGAGACCGTGATGGCGGACCTCCACGTTCACCAGGAGTGGCCGGATCGCCACGAGGCCGAGGAGACCTACGGCTTCGACCTCTACCAGGGCGGCATCCCCGCCGGGCAGAACATCCGCCTGATCCACGTCGGTGAGGACGTCCAGGCCTGTGGCGGGACCCACGTCTCCCGGACCGGCGAGATCGGAGCGATCAAGATCCTCTCGACCGAGCGGGTTCAGGACGGCGTCGAGCGGCTCACCTTCGCGGCGGGCGAGGCCGCCATCGAGCACGTCGAGTCGATGGAGCGGGACCTGCTCGCGGCCGCCGAAACCTTCGACGTGGCGCCAAGCGAGGTCCCCGAGACCGCCGAGCGGTTCTTCGAGGAGTGGAAGGAGCGCGGCAAGCAGATCGAACGGCTCAAGGAGCAACTCGCCGAGGCCCGGGCCACCGGCGGGGCCGCGGGCGAGCGCATCACCGTCGGCGACTGGGAGGCGGTCGTCAAGCGCCTCGACGTGGACATGGAGGAGTTGCGGGCCACGGCGAACGCACTCGCCGAAGAGGGGGACATCGCCGTGGTGGGAAGCGGCGTCGACGGGGCGCAGTTCGTCGTCGCGGCGCCCGAGGGCGCACCCGTCGACGCCGGGGAGGTCGTCTCCAAGCTGGCCAGCCGCGTCGGCGGTGGCGGCGGCGGGCCGGCGGACTTCGCCCAGGGCGGCGGCCCGGACGTCGAGGCCCTTGACGACGCGCTCGAGGCCGTCTCGGAGATCCTCGAGGAGGGGTGACCCCGATCAAGCCCGGTCGATGTCCAGTTCGTCCCGAAGGTCCTCGAAGGCCGCGGACTCGGAGAGTTCCTCCAGTCGCTCCTTGAAGTGCGCCTCGCAGAGTCCGACCCGGACACCGTCCGATTCGACGGTGACGTCGGCGGTGCGCCCACAGTAGTGACACTCCATACTCGATACGTACAGCCCGAGGACCCTGAACCTCACGGCTCAGGCGAAGTGATCGGCCACCCGGTCGTACGCCGACCGATCCAGCCCCGCACTGCCGAGTTCGGAGCCGTGGGCGTCGCTCCCGCCTGTTCTGAGCAAGTCGCATGACTCGATGACCGACTCGAGCAGTTCCTCGTCCGCGTTCACGGACGCCCCGTAGGGATAGTACCGCTCCACCGCGTCGAGGTCCCGACAGCGTTCGAGGGCCATCCCGGGGTCGGAATAGCGAAACGGATGGGCCAGGCCGACGACGGCCGCCGCCCCGGCGAGGAGATCGACACCGCGCTCGAAGTCCGGCACCGAACGGGGGACATAACAGGGCCGCCCCGAGCCGAGCAGTTCCTCGAACACCCCCTCGATGGACTCATACGCCGTGTCGGGATGATCGACGACCGCCCGGGCGAGGTGCGGACGCCCCGTGTGCTCGTCGACCTCGAGATCGAGTGAAACCCCGAGGGACTCCTCCAGACGGGCCTCGATCTTCCGCCCCCGCTCGCGGCGGTTCGCACCCAGGCGCTCGACCTCGGCCCGGAGTTCGGGCGTGGGGTCCAGGGCGTAGCCGAGCAGGTCCAGCCGCTGGATCGGGGTACTGACCCGGAGTTCGATCCCGTGCACGATGGTGATTCCCCCGCGCTCGAGGACGGGCGCGTCCAGATCCGGATGTGGGCGGTCGTGGTCCGTCACGCCCACGACGGCAACGCCGGCCTCCCGGGCGGCCGCCGGCAGGGATCCGATGGAGAGGGTGCCGTCCGAGTTGTCGGTGTGAACGTGCAGATCCGCATAGACCATGGGACAGGCGGGACGGCCGACCCCCATACGCCTTTCGTCGTTCCGCGTGACCGAACGGCCGACACATTGATACCGATACGCACACAAGGTGTGGGTACACGACCCATGTCACTAGGTGCGTACGACGAGCAGGAGCACGAGCGTCGCGAGCGAAAGAACTCGAACGTCGATCTCTCCGAGGAGGACACGCGCTCGGGCTACCACGGCTCCGTGGAGTTCGACTCGGGGAACTCCGCCGAGGAACTCCTGGACCAGTTCAAGGAGATCACCGAGTAGTGCACCGCTTCTCACGGGCCCGTTCCGCCACGGACTGACGGTCGAATCAGAAAAACGAGATGCCGTAGGCCAGCACCGAGCCGAGCATCAGGAGGACGAGGAACAGCGCGAGGAGTTGGTCGCGGTCCATGGGCTCCCTTGGCGCTCGTCCCGGAAAGCCGTTCGGATCACTCGACGGTCGCGTCGAGGACGACGTGGGTGACCCCCTCGCTGTGGGTCTTCACCCGCCGTCGCTCGATGGAACTGACCGTCCGGTCGGCCCCGCTCGCGGCGGTCTCCAGATGTGCTACCGGGCGGTCCCAGAGCAGGGCGTCGGGGGCCGCCTCGTGGAGGTGAACGATGCCTCCGGGCGCCACCGCCGCCATGGCCTGGTCCAGGTACTCGTGGGCGTCGTAGTGGCCCATCACCACCCGGTCGTAGGTGACGCCGGCGTCGGCCCGGACCGAGACGACCTCGCGGCAGTCCCCGAGCACGAGGGCGACGCGATCGGTGACGTCGTTGCGGCGGGCGTTCTCAGAGAGGTACTGGAATGCGACGGGGTTCCGCTCGACGGCCGTGACCTGGGCCCCGGCCCGGGCCATCGGGAGGGCGAAGTAGCCGATCCCGGCGAACATGTCGAGTACCTGCTCGTCCGGCCCGACGATCTCGCCCATCCGGACGCGCTCGGCCTTGTTCCCCGGGGAGAACATCACCTCGGCCAGGTCGAGCCCGTACTCCGTTCCATGCTCGGTGTGGACCGTCTCGGTGTCGCCCGATCCGGCCACGACTTCGACGTCCGGTTCGCGGTGCTCGCCCGCGATACCCTTCCGGGCCAGGACGGTATCCGCGCCCCGGTGGAGTTCCAGCAGGGCATCGGCCACGGCCTCGCGGCGCTCACAGTCCCCGAACCGGACCAGAATCACGTCCCCGATGACCGCCCAGGACCCCGGCGCGGCCTCGATCTCCGCCGGGGAGAAGCCACGCTCCTCGAGGAGCGCCGGGAGCCCGGGCGCCCGGGGCTCGGGGTCGACCTGCTCGATCACGTCCCGGACCCGGGTCGAGGTGGGCGGCTCGATGATCGGAATCGCGACCGACTCGCCGTGCTCCACGAGGCGGCGACTCTCGTCGTGGATCCCCTCCGCCCGGAGCGAGGCGATCGCGGCCTCGGTCTCCTGCTTGGGAACGAGAGCGGCGAGGTCGGTCATGCCGGGAGCAGGTAGAGGTCGCCGTCGATTCGAAGCACCTCGGCCGTCGCCGCCTCGGGGTCGAAGAAGTCGGGTCGGGCGACGGTCCGGGCCTCGGAAGTGGACGGATCGAGCACCTGCACGGCGTGCTCGTCGAGCACCGTGACCACCGTCGTCTCGGCGGCCTCCGCCCGGGTTCCCACCAGTTCGGCTGCCGGGAGCTCGCCGTCCTCGAATGGGGTCTCGAACTGCTTGCCGTCAGCCAGGTTCACGCCCTTCAGGTTGCCACGGACGCTCCGGACGAGGACCGGTCCGTCGGCCGCCGGGGCCTCGATGACGTCCCCCGGGCGGAACGGCGGGAGACGAACGGCGTAGGTGACCCGGTACACCTCGTTGCCGTCGCCGTCCTCGGTGATCAACGTCTCGGAGTCCGAGAGGTCACCGCCGAACTCCTCGGTCAGCTTCCTGGCCACGCGACGGCCCAGCGTGGTCGTCGAGAGTTTTATGTCCGGGCCGTGCCCCGTCTCGGTCACCTCGGTCACGAAGGCCTCGCGGTCCCCCTTTTGTTCCAACTCGGTCGTGATCTGGTGGGCCAGCTCGATCGCCCGATCGGCCTCCTCGTCCCGGGGGGTGCGGCCGCTCGCCCGGACCTGGACCGTACTGGCATAGGAGTTGCCCGCGATGCGGCCACAGCGCCGGCAGGTTCCACGCCCGATCGCGACCCGGATGGGGCGCTCCTCGGTGAGGTCGCGGCCCCTGACCGTCGCGGTGAACGTGGCGTGGAGGACGATGGTGTTCTGATCGACCTGTTCGGGCTCGACCCTCCAGGAGAAATCATCGGCCTCGCGGTGGGCAGCGACCGCCGCCGTGGCCTCCTCGATGGCCACGTCCGTGAGGTCCCGGGCGCCCACGTCGACCCAGCTCTCGCCGCGCCTGACCGCGCCACAGCGGGCACAGACGGTCACCTCCACCGTCTCGGGCGCGTCGATCAGTTCGAAGTCCTCGAGATAGCAGTCCGTACAGAGCCCCCGATCGGTCTCCCCCGCGAGGTCGGGATCGACCGGGTCACCACAGCGTGGGCAGAAGGCCCCTGCGTCCGTCGTCATCGGGTCGTGATAGACCGTCGAGGCGGTTAAGTTGCCCGCGACGGGCCCGGAAGGCGTTTCTACCTCGCCGTGCAAGCCAGCCTGTATGGAGTGGAAGACCGACTGGGGACTGCGACTCCGCATGGGCGTGACGATGTTCCTGCTCGTTGCCCTCTACATCGTCTTCGCCGGCGTGATAACCCTCTCCCTCGGCGGCGGGGCGATCATGATGCTCCTGCTCTTCGGAGGCTTCTCGGTGGTCCAGTGGTTCTTCAGCGACAGGCTCGCCCTCCGGAGCATGGGCGCAAGCGAGGTCACCGCCGAGGAGTACCCCCACCTCCACGCCACGGTCTCCCGGCTCGCCCAGCAGGCCGACCTCCCCAAACCGACGGTCGCGGTCGTCGGCTCGTCGGTGCCAAACGCCTTCGCGACCGGCCGCTCGAAGAACAACGCGGTCGTCGCGGTCACGACGGGCATGCTGCGAACCCTCGAGGAGGGGGAACTCGAGGGGGTGCTGGCCCACGAACTCGCCCACGTCAAGAACCGCGACATGACCGTGATGACCATCGCCTCCTTCCTCTCGACGCTGGCTTTCCTCGTGGTCCGCTGGGGATGGCTGTTCGGCGGTCGGGACCGGAAAGGGGGCGGCGGATCGGTGATGGTCGCCATCGTGGCCTCGATCCTCGTCTGGATCGTCTCCTTCCTGCTGATCCGGGCGCTCTCGCGGTACCGGGAGTACGCCGCGGACCGCGGCGGCGCGATGATCAGCGGGAAGCCCTCGAAGTTGGCCTCGGCGCTCCTGAAGATCGACAACCGGATGGACCGGGTGCCCCAGGAGGACCTGCGGGAGCAGGCCGAGATGAACGCCTTCTTCATCATTCCGGTCGAGGCCGGGATCGTCAGTCGCCTGTTCGGCACCCACCCGAGCACCGAGAGCCGGGTCGAGCGACTCCGCGAACTCGAAAAGGAGATCGAGACAGCCTGATATGGGTCTGCTCGACAGCCTCAGGCAGGTGTTCGGGAGCCGGGCCGAAGCGGACGCCACCCGGAAGGCCGACCCCGAGGACCTCTTCCAGTTGACCGGCGCCTCGGTGACGATGCAGGCCGACCTGGACTACGAGCCGGGCGAGACCGCGGGACTGGCCTTCTCGGCGGTGGATTCGACCGACTTCCGGGCGGCGCTCCGTGACGTCGAGGCCGTCCTGGAGGGGACCGGCTGGTCGAGCGTCCGGGAGGACGAACACGGCTACACCTGGGCGGTCGCGACCCGCGATGGCTTCGAGGAACTCCTCGCGGACCTCTACGTGGCCGCTGACACCCTCGCCGACCGGGGGTACGGCGACCGGCTCCTCGCCGCCGTCTTTTACTTCGAATCGCCCGCGGACGGCGAGGGGGTCTACTGGATCTACTCCTTCCGCCGGGGCTCGTTTTACCCCTTCGCGCCCGCCGGCCCCGGGGAGCGCGAGGAGCCCCGGGAGGTCAAACTCCAGTCGGTCCTCGAGGACGAACTCGACGTCGAGTCGGACACCCAGTACTGGTATCCCCTCTGGCCCGACCAGCCGGGCGCCCACCCCTGGGAGTGACCCGATCGCGGCCTGGAGACGCATCGATCGGGGGTAAACCCCCGGATGGCAGCGAACGGTGTCGCAGTCACGTCCGGCGGTTTCACTTTCACCATGGTGTTTACGAGGGTTTATGGTCCGGGCCCCACAATCCCGGACCATGGCAAGTGATGCGGATCTCGAGGAGTTGCCGGGAGTCGGACCGGCGACGGC
>JBDGTI010000027.1:0-17616 GCA_042216995.1 Halodesulfurarchaeum sp. | reverse complement strand
GGTTCCTGTTCCCCGAGGTGCTCGCCGGCTTCGTCGAGTGGCTCCCGCTGTGGGGACTGGTCGGCGGCGGTCCGGCTGCCCTCTCGACCTTCGAGTTCGCGGTCGTCGTCTTCGCCTCGGCCGTGCTGATCGCCTGTCCCTGTGCGCTCGGACTCGCAACCCCGGCGGCCACGATGGTCGGGACGACCATCGGCGCACAGAACGGCGTGCTGTTCAAGGGCGGGGACGTCCTCGAGCGGGCGAAGGACGTCGATACGGTCGTCTTCGACAAGACCGGCACGCTCACCGAGGGTGCGATGGAACTCACGGACGTGGTCGCCTTCGACGGCGATGGGCAACCTGTCACAGACGGCGGTGACACCGCCGCCGACGGCGGCCGGCTCACTGCCCGCGAGCGCCCCAGCGAGGACGACGTGTTGCAGATCGCGGCGACCGCCGAAAGCGGGAGCGAACACCCTCTCGCCCGGGCGATCGTCGACGGCGCCGAAGAGCGGGGGATCGACGTGACCGACCCCGAGGACTTCGAGAACGTTCCCGGTCAGGGCATCAAGGCGACCGTCGATGACAGCGAGGTGCTGGTCGGCAATCGCACGCTCCTACGGGAGAACGGCGTCGACCCATCGCCGGCCGAGGAGACGATGGAACGGCTCGAGAGCGAGGGCAAGACGGCGATGCTGGTCGCCCGCGAGGGCAAGCTGGTCGGCGTGGTCGCCGACGCCGACACGATCAAACAGAGCGCGAAAGCGGCCGTGAGCCAACTCCGGGAACGCGACATCGACGTGATGCTGATCACCGGCGACAACGAACGGACCGCCCGGGCCGTCGCCGAACAGGTCGGGATCGACCCCGAGAACGTCCGCGCTGGGGTCCTCCCCGAGGACAAGTCCGACGCCGTGGAATCGATTCAGAACGAGGGCCGGCAGGCGATGATGGTCGGGGACGGCGTCAACGACGCGCCCGCCCTCGCCGTCGCGTACGTCGGGACCGCCATCGGGTCGGGAACCGACGTCGCCATCGAAGCCGCGGACGTCACGCTGATGCGGGACGACCCCGTCGACGTCGTGAAGGCGATCCGCATCTCGGATGCGACCCTCCAGAAGATCAAGCAGAACCTCGTGTGGGCCCTGGGGTACAACACGACGATGATTCCACTGGCGTCACTCGGCCTCCTGCAGCCGGTGCTGGCCGCCGGCGCGATGGCGTTCTCGAGCGTCTCGGTCCTCTCGAACAGCCTGCTGTTCCGGCGGTACACGCCCGATCACGACTACCAACTCCTCGGACGCCTCCGCTGAAGTCCTATCGGATATCCGGATGACCGTCTTCGCGTGTTCACCGAGGAAAAACGAAAAAGCCGATGGACCGAGGCAAAGCGATTCAATCGACCGATACTCGAAATGGAAAACGGGATAAATTGGCGTATCGTACGTGTCGCCATGGGTCGATTCGAACTGGGCCAAACGGCGGTCACGGGGCCGGATGACGGAGCGATCGCGGGCTCTACTGGTCGCCGAGCGGAGCCGCGACGTGGCGAATTCGATTCAAGTCGCTCCGTCTCCGTTCCGGGCCCGGTTCGGGACTGTTGTCGGTGTCGTTGATCCTTTCTCGTCACGAGAGCCCCGATCGGCTGTAACGGGGCGACCCGTCGGTCGCCTACCCGTTCCAGACGGGCGAACCACCACGATGGACCCCCACATCACCGCTCCCCGGAACGGCGGACGGACAGCGTGGACAGGTTGGCGAGTCGGATATCGATCTCCCGTGCGGGAGACAGCATCGACGTCGCGGCGGATCGCCTCGGGTCGTCCAGCTATCGCCGGGTACCGACGACCGGGAGCGGGTTCCGTTCCGGACCGGACCAGGGTGACCCGGCCGCGATCGAGCGTGCCCGATCATCAGGGAATGAGACTAACCCACCGGGAAGAGCCCAGACCCGCCCACCACGAAACGTGTCAATACCACAGACCCATCGACGGGGAGTATCCCGATATCAGCGAATCGTACAGCCCGCCAGATTCCGACACAGCACACCGACGTGAAATTCGCGCCGAACAATCATGACCGCTCACGACACGCCAAAGCCATCAGTACTGGACACTATCGGTGAGACGCCGGTAGTCGAACTCGCGGCGAGCCCCGAAGACGTACCGGTATACGCGAAATTGGAGACGTTCAATCCGGGTGGGAGCGTGAAAGACCGGATCGGGAAATACATTCTCGAGAAACTCCTCGAACGTGGAGACGTGGAACCCGGCGGAACGATCGTCGAACCCACTGCCGGTAACACCGGGATCGGGATGGCGATCGCAGCGACCCGTTTGGACCTCGATGTCGTCTTCGTCGTTCCCGAGGGGTTCAGCGTCGAGAAGGAACGGCTCATGGACGCACTGGGTGCCCGAATCGAACACGTTTCGGGCGACGGCGGAATGGGTGTGGCGGCCGAACGCGCCCACGAGATCGCCGCCGAACACGAGAACGCCGTCGTTCCACAGCAGTTCGCGACGCCGCTGAACGTCGAGGCCCACGCCCGGACCACTGGGCCCGAGATACTGGACACGCTGGATGGTCGTATCGGGGCGATCGTGGTCGGTGTCGGGTCGGGCGGCACGCTGACAGGAATAGCGCGTGCCGTCCGTGAGCGGGTCCCCGACGTTCAGGTCCTCGCCGTCGAACCGGACGGATCGACGTACGGACGATTGCTGGGCAGGGACCGGAAGGAAGGCCCATACAAGATCGAAGGGATCGGCACCCACGATCCCGCGATCACCGAATTGCTTCGCCCGTCCGAGATCGACGAGTTCCTGACGGTCACCGATCAGGACGCCCATGCCGAAGTGAGCCGCCTCGCGACCGAGGAGGGGCACCTCGTCGGTTCGAGCTCCGGCGCGGCGAGCGTCGCTGCCCGACGGGTCGCCGAGGAGATCGCGACCGGCGAGCGTGAGACACCCCATGACACCGTCGTGACGGTGTTCCCCGACGGGAGTGAACGGTACCTCTCGAAGAACATATACGGCCAGTTTTCGGAGTGGGAGGGGAAACCATGACCGAGGACGACCCAGCGGACGAGGACTTCGAAACCCGGGCCATCCACAGCGGGTGGGACCCTGATCCGACCACCGGCGCAATCATGCCGCCGATCTACGCGTCCTCGACGTTTGCCCAGGACGCCCCCGGCGACCACCGGGGCTACGAGTACTCTCGAACGGGCAATCCGACCCGGACGGCTCTCGAGGACAACCTCGCCAGTCTCGAGGGCGGGGAGTACGGACGTGCTTTCGCCAGTGGCATGGCCGCGATCGACACCGTGTTGAGCTCCCTCGACTCGGGCGATCACGTCGTCGTCGGTCGGGACGTCTACGGCGGCACACATCGCCTGTTTACTTCGGTCTACGAGGACCGCGATCTCACCTTCTCGTTCGTGGACACGACTGATCCCGACGCGGTCGCGAACGCGATCGAACCCGAGACAGAACTCGTCTGGATCGAGACGCCGACGAACCCGCTCATGCGGGTCGTGGACATCGAACAGCTCGCCTCGATCGCCCATCCCGACGCGCTCCTCGCCGTCGACAACACCTTCGCGACGCCGTACCTTCAGCGGCCGCTCGAACACGGTGCGGACGTCGTCGCCCACTCGTTGACGAAGTATCTCGGCGGCCACTCCGACGTCGTCGGTGGGGCACTCGTCACTGACGATCAGGCACTCGACGACCGGTTCGGATTCTATCAGAATAGCGTCGGTGCGACCCCCGATCCGTTCGGGTGTTTCCTCGTTCTGCGCGGGATCAAGACCCTCCCGGTACGGATGGAGCGCCATTCCCGGAACGCCACTAAACTGGCAACCTGGTTGGCCGACCATCCCGCAGTCGACACGGTGCGGTACCCCGGTCTGGCATCCCACCCGCAACACGATACCGCTACGGCACAGATGGACGACTTCGGGGGGATGATGAGTGTCGAATTCGACGCCGATCTCGAGGACGTACGATCGCTCGTCTCTCGGACTGACGTATTTACCTTGGCCGAGAGTCTCGGTGGCGTCGAGAGCCTGATCGAACACCCGGCGACGATGACTCACGCATCCGTCCCGGCCGCGGAACGCCGAGAAACAGGCATTACCGACGGACTCGTTCGTCTCAGTGTTGGGCTGGAAAGTGTCGAGGACCTCCAGGAGGATCTGGAGAACGCGATACGGAGCGATCGGAGCATGATCGATCGAGGGTGAGTGGAGAAGATTCCTCCGTTTCCCGCCGGTAGCACCCGCCCAGTCGTCGTTCCCGGTGAACTGATGGAACGCTCTGTACCTCGGGTCTCTCCCATTGCCGGATAGGGAGGGCAAATAATATAATCATAGATAATATATTCGGGATGGGATAATTCGCTGGCTTTATATCCCGGCTTGCAATAACGGATACTGATGGCAGAGTTAGGCAACCCGAAACAGTGGCCGACACGTCACCGCGGGAAACGTGTCTCGAATGAGCGAATTCGGCTGCGGTATCGACTCGAGCAACGGAGTTCGACCCGCTCCATCGACCACCATGAGTGAGTCCAGTACTGAATCATCGGAAATTGGAGCAATAGCCCGGAGGCTCAATGCGCAACCACTCCTCCAGCGGGCGAAACTGAACTGGCGGCACGGTCGAGGAGTGCTCCTCGGGCTGGTCTTCTTCGTCGCGTTCCTGTGGATGTTGCTTCACGTCATCGTTCCGAACTATCTGCCCGCGAACGTATCGGGCGTCTCCCTGCTGCCGATCGTGATCCTCATGGCGTTCGTTTTCGAGACGCTCGATTCGGCGGCCGGCATGGGCTTTGGAGCGACCATCGGTACCCTGCTGTTTCTCCTGGGATACTCCCCCGATGCAGTCATTCCGGCACTCCTCCTTTCCGAGGCTGCGACGGGACTCGCGGGAGGGATCTTCCACAACGAATTCCAGAACGTCGATTTCGGATTCGGTGAAGACGGCCTGACGGAAGCAACGAAGGTCCTCGGACTCATCGTCGGAACCGGCGTGGTGGCCGTCGCCATCTCCGTCGTGATGACGTACCTGGCCTTCGAGATTCCGGCCGTATTCGTCAAGATATACGTCGGTTCGGTCATTCTCGTCATCGCCCTGACGACGCTGGTCAAGAAGTTCGTGAATCCAGCGACGGGGTACCACCGGCGTCGACTTATCGGATTCGCTGCCCTCGCAGGGCTCAACAAGGGAATCGCCGGCAGCGGGTACGGTCCCGTCATCACGATCGGCGAGATACTCTCCGGCGTGTACGAGAAGAGTGCCACGGCGATTACGACGATGGCCGAGGGCCTCGTCTCGCTGGCGGGAATCCTCACGTTCTTCACCATCTCGATCACCGCCTACGATCTCAACCTGATCCTGCTCCCGTCCGTGTTCGCTGGCGGGTTTCTGGCCGCTATCCTGGCACCGTACACGGTGCGGGTCCTTCCGAACCGTATCGTCGGGTACCTCGTCCCGAGTTACGCGCTGATACTGGCGGGCATCCTGTTTGTAAAGGTACTGTGACTGAGACGCCTGGGATGTCTGCGGACCGCCTGGCGGATTCTATGGCTGTAGCAATGAACGACCCTTTGAAGTATGTCCGTGGTTTTGGATTGCCTAGAATGACGCCCGAAATCAGTTCGAACGTCGCCGCGGACATGTCCGAGCTCGTGGGAGAAACGCCACTCGTACACCTCGAATCGTTCGCCCCCAATCTGGTCGCGAAAGTCGAGTCCTTCAACCCGATGGGATCGGTGAAGGACCGTATCGCGATCGCCATGCTCGAGCAGGCTGCAGACGACGGCCTCTTGGGAGATGAGACGACCATCATCGAGCCAACGAGTGGCAATACCGGCGTGGGACTCGCCTTTGCCAGTGCCGCGAAAGGCCATGACCTGATCTTGACGATGCCCGAATCGATGAGCGAGGAGCGTCGATCACTCCTTCGGGCCCTCGGGGCGACGCTCGAACTCACCGATGCCGACGATGGCATGCAGGGCGCGATCGACCGCGCCGAGGAACTCGCCGACGAGAGACACGATACGTTCATCCCCCAGCAGTTCCAGAACGAAGCGAACCCGCGAATACATCGAGAGACGACCGGCCCCGAAATCTGGCAGGCGACGGAGGGTCAGGTGGACGTCTTCGTCGCGGGTATCGGGACGGGTGGGACGATCACCGGCGTCTCCCGGTACCTCAAGGAGGACCGGGAGGTGGATTCGTTCACCTCGATTGGCGTCGAACCGACCGAGTCGGCTGTCCTCTCGGGCGAGGAAGCCGGCAGCCACGGTATCCAGGGCATCGGGGCCGGATTCGTCCCGGACGTCCTCGATGTCGATGTCCTCGATGAGGTTCGGACGGTCGGGACCGACCAGGCCAGACAGACCACTCGGACCCTCGCGAAGGAAACCGGCATTCTGACGGGGATCTCCTCGGGAGCTGCAGTGCACGTCGCTTCGGCGGTGGCAAACGATTCCGCCCACGAAGACGATCTCGTCGTGACCCTTCTCCCGGACACCGGGGAGCGGTACCTCTCCACTGACCTCTTCGAGTGATCCAGATCAGCGCTCGGCCGTTCGCTTCGCCAGGAGATTCCGCACGGTCTCCTCGACCGTGTGAGTGGGCTCCCAGTCGAGTTCCGCTCTCGCTTTGGACGTGTCGACCGCGAACTCGCTCACCAGGGTCTCGTTGCCCCGCGGGTTCGGGACCAGTTCGATGTCCGTCTCTAGGCCCATCTCCGCGGCGATGTCCCGGACCGTCTCAGCGACAGTCGCCACGCTGGGGTCCTCGGAACTGGCGATTTCGTACGTCCGGGTCCCGGTCTCGTCCCGCTCGAGCTGGTCGAGCAGGCGTTCCGTACTTCGAACGTAGGCCTCGGCCACGTCCTTCACGTGGACGTAGTTGCGCGCCTGTGTCCCGGGCTCGTAGACCGTGATCGGTTCGTCGGCGACCGCCCGGTCGACGAAGAAGTTGATGACCGTGCCCTTCGTCACCGTTTGTCCGCCCACCTCGTGTTCGCCATAGAGGTTCGACTTGAGGTAGAGGTGGGCCGGGAAGGCCCCCTCGGCGAAGGACTCGATGGCCCGCTCGCCGAGCACCTTCGTTCGGCCGTACCAGTTCATCGGATCCCGGGGCTGGTCCGCGGTGATGGGGAACCCACTCGGGTCGCCGAGGGTCGCCATGCTGAACGGGAAGACCAGCCCGGCCCCGGTCTTTCGGCAGAACCAGGCGACGTTGTTCGTCCCCTGGACGTTGACCTCGTAGGCGAGATCGGGGTTGGATTCGCAGTCGTCCACGCCGCTGATCGCGGCCAGGTGAAGCACCACGTCCGCGCCCTCGAGGGCGTCTTCGAGGTGGTCCCGGTGGCGGATGTCGACGTATTCGACGGCCCGGTCGCCGATCGTTCGCACGTCGCCCAGGTAGAAGTTGTCGAGGGGGATCAGGTCCCACTCGGGGTGGGTGGTTTGCAGGAGCCGAACCACCCGGCTCCCGATGTATCCGGCCGCACCGGTGATCGCCACCGTGATGTCCGTGTCTGTGGTCGTGTCCGTCATGAATGAGTTTCTGTCATGATTGTGCTTTGAACCGATCTGCCAGGTCACGGACGCCACCGCGCAGCGTCTCGGTGGTCCGGTAGTCCGTCTCGGCGGCCAGCCGGTCGAAGTTCACGTGATAGGACGGACCGGGTTTCCGGTCCTCGAGGTAGGTGATCTCCAGGTCCCGGTTCAGTTCGTCCCGCACCACCGCCGCGATCTCCGCGATCCGGAAGTTCTGGTCGTTCGCGCCCACGTTGTAGATCAGGTGGTCGTACTGCTCGGGATGGAGCGCGGCGTGGGCGAAGGCCCGTGCGGCGTCCCTGACGTGGATGAACGGCCGCCAGTTGGTGCCGTCGCCATAGACGGTCAGCGGCCGCCCAGTCAGCGCCCGGAAGACGAAGTGGTTCACGACGAGGTTGAACCGGATCCCCGGCGCGTGGCCGAAGTTCGTGCTCAGCCGCAGGGCCGTCGCGGAGAGTTCACTCCCGGTGGCCGCCTCGCGGAGCAACTGCTCTGACTCGTACTTCGACTCGGCGTAGGGATTCAGCGGGTCCGGGTCGGCGTCCTCGGTGAGTTCCGACTCCGCGGCGCGGCCATAGAGGTTACACGAGGAGGCGAAGACCACGGTCTCGATCCCGTGTTTCTCGGCGGCCTGCACGACGTTCTCCGTCCCCTCGTAGTTGACCGCGACGGTCTCCTCGCGGCGGTCGTGGGTGCTCTCCGCGCCGGTGATCGCCGCGAGGTGGATCACCCGATCGACGCCCCGGACCGCGTTCTCGACGGCCCCGTACTCCCGCACGTCCCCGGCCCGCACGTCGAGGTCCCGATCGGCGCCCAGCCCGACGCCCAGCAGGTTCCGCGGGCTGCCGGTCGACTGATTGTCGAAGAGCCGAACCCCGTCCACGGCCCCCTGCTCCAGCAGGTGGGGCACCAGCGCGCTGCCGACGTAGCCCAGGCCGCCGGTGACCAGGACCTCCATCTCAGTCCTCGAGGACCCCGGGGAGGAACCGGTCCTCGTGAGCGGTGATGGTCTGCTCGTACTCGCTGATCGTGCCCAGGGTCTCCCGCATGCCCTCCTCGAAGCTCACGCTCTGGCCGTCGATCAGGTCGGCATACCGATCGTTCTCGATCTCCATCTTGTGGGTCTCGTCCTCCTCGCGGGGGTTCTCGAAGTGCTCGACGCTCACGTCGTAGCCGAACTCACCGGCCACGTCGGCGATCGTCTCGGCCACCTCGAGGATGCTGATCGCGCGGGTGACCTGATTGTAGACGGTGTGGCCCTCGCGCTCATCGGGATCCATGAGCGCCAGTCGCGCCAGCCCCTCGACGGCGTCCTCCAGGCTGCCGAAGGGCTTTCGCTGCTCGCCCTTGCCGTAGACGGTCATGGGATAGCCCGCGACCGCCTGGGCCGCGAAGCGGTGGGCGACCACGCCGAAGTAGTAATCGAAGTCGAATCGGGTCGCCAGGCGCTCGTCAGCCCGGGTTTCCCCGGTCCCGGCCCCGTAGATGATCGCGGTCCGGACGTCACTTATCGGGATGTCGAACTGCGAGTGCGCCAGGCGCATGTTGGCCGCGTCGTGGCTCTTCGTGAGGTGGTACCACGATCCGGCCATCGCGGGGAAGGGCACCTCGTCGGATTCGCCCCGGTTCTCCATGGTCGCCCCGCCCTCCGGGATGGGGAACGCCGGCGCGCCGTAGACGCCGGTGGTCGTGGTCTCGATGAAGTGGGTGTCGGTGCGGTCCTGCTCCTCCAGGCCCCAGAGCAGGTTCCGCGTGGCCTGCATGTTGTTGTGCTGTGTGAAGTTGGCCCGCTCGCCGTTGATCTGGGAGTAGGGCGCGGAGGGCTGGGCCGCGGTGTGGAGGATCACGTCGGGCTCGTGAATCCCGAGCAGCTCGTCGGTGAACGCCTTGTTCGTGAGATCGCCCTCGACGAACGAGAGGTTCGCGAGGCCGAGGACCTCCTCGGCCGCCTCCAGGCGCTCCTCGATCGGGGCGATCGGGGTCGCGCTGCGCGAGCCGACGTTCTCGACCCACTCGCGCCGGCCGAAGTTGTCCACGAGCACGACCCGATCGTCGGTCCGACTCGCGATCCGCAGCGCGGTCGGCCACCCGAGATACCCGTCGCCGCCGGTGAGCAGAATGGTCATGGTTACTCGACTCGCGAGTTACTATCCGACCCCCATAAGCGTACCTACTGCGAACCCGATCGGCTCGCTCGACAGCGAGAGGCCGTCGCCGAAAGCGTGGCCGACCGCTCGGGCCCGCTCCCCGGCCGAACTCTGGTCACCGGCCAGCCCCCCCTCGACGACATCGACCCGATAGGTCTTTCCGCCGTGACCCGGCCAATGGTGGCATGGACACCGTCATCCTCGCCGCGGGCGAGGGCACCCGGATGCGCCCGCTGACGGCGGATCGCCCGAAACCGATGTTGCCGGTCGCGGATCGACCGCTCCTGGAGCACGGCATCGAGGCCGCCCGCTCGGCCGGCGCGGACCGCATCGTCCTCGTGGTCGGCTACGAGGCCGAGGTGATCCGCGAGCACTTCGGGGATACCTGGGACGGTCTCCCGATCGAGTACGTCGAGCAATCCTCCCAGGACGGCACCGCCGACGCGCTCCGGGCGGCCAAACCGGCCCTGGACGGCGAGCAGTTCGCCGTCCTCAACGGCGACGGCGTCTACGAGCCCGCCTCGCTGCGGGCGGTATTCGACGCGGGGCCGGCCGTCGGGGCGTTCGAGGTCGACGAGCCGGGCCAGTACGGCGTCCTCGAACTCGCGGGTGACGGTTCGCGGGTCACCGGGGTGATCGAGAAACCCGCCGATCCGCCGTCGAACCTGGTGAACACGGGGGCGTATGTCTTCCCGGGGGAGGCCCTCGACTGGCTCGACGTGGCCGAGAGCGAGCGCGGCGAGCAGGAACTGACCGACGTGCTGGAACGGACCTGTGCGGAGACGGCGGTCACGCCGGTCGAGATGGGACGCTGGCTCGACGTGGGCCGCCCCTGGGAGCTTCTCGCTGCGAACGAGTGGCTGATCGGCGAGCGCTCGCGGGCCGTCGCCGGGAACGTCCACCCGGGGGCCGACCTGCAGGGGCCCGTCGTGGTCGAACCGGGGGCGACCGTCGAACACGGCGTCGTGATCGAGGGGCCGGCCATCGTTCGCGAGGGGGCGACCGTCGGGCCGAATGCCTACGTGCGGGGGACGACCCTGATCGATCGCGACGCGACGGTCGGGCACGCCGTCGAGGTGAAAAACAGCGTCCTCATGGCCGGGGCGAGCGTCGCTCACCTCTCCTACGTCGGGGACAGCGTGATCGGGCCCGAGGTCAACTTCGGCGCCGGGACGGTCGTCGCCAACCTGCGCCACGACGACCGGCCGGTCCGCACGCGGGTCAAAGGCGAGTCCGTCGACACGGGCCGGCGGAAGTTCGGCTGTGTCTGTGGGCCGGGCGCGAAGACCGGCATCAACACCAGCCTCGACGTGGGTGTGACCCTCGACGCCGGCGAGCGAACCGCCCCGGGCGCGGTCGTGCGCCGGGACTGAGGAAGGATACGCTTTTGGCCTCGGCCCCGCGAGTCAGTCCTAATGGCCGATGACGGCGACGTCTGCGTGTTGATCCCCACCCTCGATGAGGCCGAGACGATCGGCGACGTGATCGAGGGGCTGTACGAGGTCGGCCTGGAGAACGTCCTCGTCGTCGACGGCCACTCCGAGGACGACACCGTGGCTATCGCCGAAGCGGCCGGCGCCCGGGTCATGCTCCAGTCCGGTTCGGGCAAGGGGCAGGCGGTGCGGGAAGCCGTCGAGCATATCGAGTCCGAGTACGTCCTCATGCTCGACGGCGACGGGACCTACGACCCGGCCCAGGCCGACCGCCTGCTCGACCCACTGCGGTCCGGGGCGGCCGAGCACGTCGTCGGCAATCGCTTTGCCGACCTGGAGCCGGGGGCGATGACCCGCCTGAACCAGGTCGGCAACCACCTGTTCAACGCGGTCTTCCGCCACGTTCACGGCGAGGACCACGGCGACATTCTCAGCGGCTATCGCGCGTTCACCCGCGAGTCGATCGAGCGGATGCACCTCACCGCCGACGGCTTCGGCATCGAGACCGAGATCGCCGTGGAGTGTGTCAAACACGGCCTCGAGGTCGCCGTCGTGCCAATCACCTACCGGGCCCGTCCGGACGAGTCGGATCCGAACCTGAACCCGATCGCGGACGGCGGGCGGATCCTCCTGACCCTCTACAGCCTCGCGAAGACCACGAATCCGCTCCTGTACTTCGGGATCGCCGGGAGCGGAATCTTCGCCGGCGGGCTGCTCGTCGGGGGCTACGTGGGCCTGGAGTTCTTCACCCGGGGGATCACCCACGAGATCCTGGCCATCGTCTCGACGCTCGGGATTCTCCTCGGGGGCCAGCTCATCATGTTCGGCTTCCTCGCCGACATGCTCGTCACGCTGCACCGCGATCGACTCCGCCGCCTCGACGAGCTCGAGGAGCGGATCGAGGCGTTACAGGAGTGAGCGGAGGGCGTTGAGCCAGGCCCGTGGCAGCCGACGTCGCGCCCCGGAAAGTGCCTGCTCGAGTGCGGTACTGGCGTCGGTTTGTACCCCCGCTCCGTGACCCACGAAAATCCGCTCGGGTTCGAGCCCGCGAAGCGGGGTAGGAGGCACGAGCCTGAGCATCGGGTGGACGCCGATCCGCTCGGGCCCGACGGTGAAGTACGCGGCGGTGCCGATCGAATCCCCCAGGAGGAGGGTTTCGCCGTCGAATATCGCCGCCTCCCTCCACCACGGGAGGTCGACGGACTGAATCACCTCGACCGTGGAGTCGGGGATGGACGTGAGCCGGTCGACCGGCGCGTCGAACTCCCGGTCCACGAAGGCCGGACGATAGACCGGGACGCCGAACCGGCTGGCGAACGTCGCGGCGTCCCGCTCGTGCCGACCGAGGAGAACGATGACGCCCCGGACCTCACCCAGTTCCTCGATCTCCGCCGTGATCCCCGGCGCGTCCACCGGATCGACGATCCACACGCCATCCCCGAACGAGACGGCGTGACTGGCCCGCCGCATCGTCTCGTCGGGGTGGGCCAGCCATCCGAATCCGTCCTCGAATCGGTCCTCGATCGCCGGGTCGGTCGCCGTGCCGTCGTTTCTGATGGGCATGTGGTGCTCCGTTCCGGTCTATTTCGTCCCGTCGTTCGTTCGGTTGGGTGATACGTCTCGATCCCGGTTCGTCGTGATCGCGATGAGAGTCGTGGTCACAGGCGTTGGGTGTCTACGGTTACGCCGGGCGGCCCGACGACCAGGAACCGCCGGAAGTGAGTCAGCGAACCGCCCGCCTCCTTCACGTCCCGGGCGAAGCCGGCGGCGAGTTCGTTGAGGTCCCCCTCGATAGCGAGGATGAGCACGTTGCCCGCGTCGACCTCTGCGAGCCACTCCTCGTCGGGGGTGGTCCCGTCGAGCGTTCCAAGCACCACGCGGCCGTCGAACTCCCCGTCCGACGCCGAGAGGTCCAGTTCGTCCTCGGCGTTCCGGAGGTCCAGGCTGAAATCGCTCATGACCGAGCGAACACCGGCCGCGGATAAAAACGTTCGTCCCGACGCCGTCGAAGCGCCCGTGTTTCACCGGTCCCGTCCGGGAACCATCCTGACCGGCGGGCCACTCGCAAGCGGCATTTCCCGGCGATCAGATGTCCCGCCGGACGAACCAGATCTGGCTGAGGAGGACGAGTGCCGTCATCATTCCAACAAGGATGGCCGCCCCGTCGAGATTATACGTCCCGGCCAGCAGCACCTCGTTTGGATCGAAATACCGCATCGGTGCGATCGATCCCAGCCACTCGTAATCGGTCCCGGACAGCAGCGATTCACCGAGGTACAGTCCGAACGTCGCGCCGAGCGCGACGCGCTGGGCGATGCTCGCACGGTCGAAAAGCACCGATGCAAGCAGTCCGATTCCCGCACAGGCAAACAGGTACGGAATTGACAGCAAATGAAGAGCGACGATATCAACGACGGAGAGTGACTCACCGATAAGATCGGCACTCACGAGCACGACGGCGGGAGTGATGAGGTTCACCGTCAGTATCGGCACGCCGAGTGCGGCGAACCGTTCGAGCACGAGTCGCGGCCGTGACACCGGCATCGATAGCAAGGTATCCATCCGCCCACGGTCGATGTCATCAGCAATGATACTCGCCGCACTGTATGCGACGTACAATCCCAGGAGAATGACCCAGCCGAACATATAGAGCTCGACTGCGAGAAACCCCTCGAGTGAAGCCATTGTTTGAATGTTGAACGCTTGAATCATTGGTTCCGGGAACGCTTCCCGGAGTTGGGCCATATCCATTGCCTGGCTGTACGAGGGGTATGCCCACACGGCGAACGCGGCCAGCAGCGACATCCCGCCGGCGAGATACGCGCTTCCCTTGAGGCGCCTGGTGGCCTCATACCGGGCGAATTCAAACATCCGTACCCCCGTAGAACCGCAGGAAGACATCTTCGAGCGGCGCCTCCTCGATCGAGACATCGACCATCTCGTGGTCGGGAAGCCTGGCGAGCAGCGCGTTAATCTCGCCAGTGAAGGTAAACGTACACTCGGTGAATGCGGCATCCGGATCCGCGTCGATATCGTCCGAAACGCTCGTTTCAAGGTCGTGCACGCCGTCGAAATCGAGGAATTCGAGGGGAATCGGTTCGGCGCCGTTGAGCCGAACGACCTTTCCGCTCCGGCTCAGGAGTGTATCGATCGGATCGACGGTGAGGAGTTGGCCGTTTCGAATGATGCCGACGCGGTCACAGAGCCGGCGGACTTCGCTCAAGCTATGGGAGGAGAAAAACACGGTGACACCCCGCTCTCGTTCCGCCCGGAGGAACTCGGCGAATCGATGTTTCACGAGGGGGTCGAGTCCACCCGTCGGCTCGTCGAGAACGACGAGGTCAGGATCGTGCATAAAGGTGGTTACCAGGCCCAGCTTCTGGATGTTCCCACTGGAGTAGCCCCGCACTCGCCGACCGAGTGGCGGATCGAACAGTTCCTCGAGTTCCGCCCGTCTGTCGGCCCCTTTCACCGCTGCGTGGAGGTCCAGTATTTCCGCGCCCGTTGCCTGTTCGTCGAATGCGTGCTCGTCCGAGAGATAGCCGATCCGGCGTTTCGCCTCGATGAGTGCCGTGCGGTCCCGGATATCAGTACCGAGTACCCGTGCGGTCCCTGCAGTCGGACGGATGAACCCGAGGAGCGTCCGGATTGTCGTCGTTTTCCCCGCCCCGTTCGGGCCAAGATAGCCGAATATTTCGCCTGTTTCGACGGAGAAGGTGACGTCGTCGTTGGCGAGAATGTCCCCGTACTCCTTCGTCAGTCCGTCGAGTTCGATTGCCCCCATACTCCCCCTACTTTTGCTTCACATTTCGATGTATCGGCGGTTCAGGACCGGGGATGACTTCCACAGCACCCGACGTGTCCTCTCTACCCGAGAGAAATGGGCCGAGAACGGCACGCGCCTGAGCGGTGGTCCCGCCGACGGTCCTTCCCCGTGTACGTGGGGCGGACCCATCCGCGGGAATCCAAAATCTTTCGACAGTGGGACGTGAACATATCTCACGTGGCACTCAGTTTCGAGTTCGTATTGAGTCTCGCCATCGTGTATGGGACCAGTTACTCGCTGAAGTTTCTCGAACGATACGATATTCCCATTCTCGCGGTAGAGATACTTGCAGGCGTTATTTTCGGCTCGTACCTGGGTGTCATCACTCCACGGACCCCGGGGTATGAATTCCTGCTCAGCTTGGCTGCGCTCGGTCTCCTCGTCATCATGTTCGATGCGGGGCTGGAACTCAATCCGACCGTGCTCAAAGACAACCCCCGCACCGTCGGGATACTCGGCATCTCGACCTTTGCCCTTCCGTTCGTGGCCGGGGTCGGGCTGGGACTGGGAATCGGCCTGTCCGTGTTTGCGTCGGTTCTGGTCGGAGTCACCATCTCGACGACGTCGCTCGGGCTCGTGTATCCCTTGCTCGAGGATTTCGGCTATATCGACACCGATCGGGGGCAACTCATCCTCTCGGTGGCCGTCCTGAACGACATCCTGAGTGTTGTGGCCCTGGCCTACGCGATCACGCTCACGTCCTCGAAGCCGCTCCGGGGCATCGCCGTCGTCACGGCCGCGATACTGGTGTTCTTCGTCGTCATCCCGACGTATCTGGCGGAATACATCAATCGGTTCATCCCCGAGACCATCGCCACGAATCCCACGAAATTTGCGGTGTTTCTCGCGGTCCTGTTTGCGTTACTGATGGAACTCATGGGAATTCATGCCATTCTCGGCGGGTTCTTCGCCGGGTTACTCATCGCGGAGATAACCCACGAGCGCTATGAGATCGAACAGGCGATAAAGCCGGTCGTGGATCTCACCGCGCCCGTGTTCTTCTTTTTCGTCGGGATGCAGTTCCAGATCCAGGGCCTGGGGCCGGCCGATCTCTGGCTGGTGATCGGCGTCGTCGGACTCGGAATCGGCGCGAAAGTCGCCGGATCAGTATTCGGCGGGTGGCTGACCGGGGCCGACTCCCGGACGACACATATGCTCGCGGCCGCGATGCCGGGCCGTCTCGCCATCAGCGTCGCGGCCGCGGAGATCGGCCTCAAGCGCGGTATCATCACGCCGATACTGTACGACGCCTTTCTCGTCCTCTCGACGCTCTCGGTGTTCGTTGCCAGCCTCGCGTTTCGATACCTCGCCATTCGTGACGATCCAGCATCACGCTGACGCCTGCGCAATGGTCTCGATGAATATCCCGTAGCAGGGCCGGGGAAGGTGATAGAACTGTTCAGACTCCCGACGCCATGACTTCAGTTTTCGCTCCGAACCGGTGCAAGGATTATCACTGTCCGATGTGAAGCCACATTGAGATCTCACGGTATGACAAACGACAGAGAAGAAGGCAACAGCGAGGGGAGAAATGACAGTGGTGAAGGACCTAGAGATCAGATCGTATCATCTATAGAAACGTTCGTTCATCTCGTCGAACTCACTGCCGCTAGCGTTTTTGCGATACTGTTCGCTATCGGCGTCGTCGACTTGATCATACAGATCGGACAAGCGGTCTTGGCCGGCAGAATCACCTCCCCGTATGTTGTGATTGGGATCATCGATACGGGGCTCCTCTTGCTCATCATTGTGGAGGTCTACAAGACGGTGATCGCGTACGTACAGGAGAGCGAAACCCGCCGCATCGTACGACTCATCCTCTACACTGGTCTCATCGCCATGGTTCGAAAAATCATCATCTTCCGGATCCATGACTACAGCACGGTAGATGACGCGCTGTTCGCAGCCGTCTCCTACACGATTCTTCTCACCGGGCTTGGGGTAGTGTTGCTGATCGAACAGCACACGACCCGATGATGACGAGAGCGGGCAGCCAAACATTGATTGTCGGCCGGTGAGGAGTGCCGGATATGGACGTTTTCGAGGCGATCGAGACGAGAGTAGAGATCAGCGAGTTCGCGGACACCCAGGTGAGCGAGGAGGAAAAGCGCAGGGTGCTGGACGCCGGACGTCTCGCCCCCAGCGGGCGGAACCTCCAGCACTGGGAGTTCATCCTCCTCGACGATTCCGATGATCTCGAGCGGCTCGGGGAGTTGAGTCCGTCGGGCGGATGGGTCGGCGATGCGGACTTCGCAGTCGTGGTCTGCACCGATCCCCAGTATGGGTTCAACGACATCGACGCCGGGCGCGCGGTAACACACATGCAACTTGCCGCCTGGGAGGCGGGAATCGGCTCACGGATTTATACGGTCGATCGCCCCGAGGTAACGGACTTCCTGGAGATTCCCGACGATCTCGATCTCACGCTCGTTGCGGGCTTTGGCTATCCGATGCGCGAAATCGAGGGAATCAAAGACCGAAAGCCCCTCGAGGAGGTGGCCTCACGCGGTCGGTACGGACGACCACTCGACGAGCAGTGACGTTGAACCGGTAAAATCGGGATGGACTCGCCGGGAGTCCCGCGAGCGAAGCGAGGGGGAAGACGGCGAGGGAACGAGACGAACGACGTGAGTCGAGTGGACTCGCCGGGATTTG
>JBDGTI010000070.1:0-17870 GCA_042216995.1 Halodesulfurarchaeum sp. | reverse complement strand
CGGCCTCCCACTCGATGCCGGCATAGACGTCCTCGGTGTTCTCCCGGAAGGTCACCATGTCCATCTGCTCGGGGGCTTTCACCGGCGAGGGGACCCCCTCCAGGTAGTAGGTCGGGCGCACGTTCGCGAAGAGGTCGAGTTTCTGGCGCAACGCGACGTTGAGGCTGCGGAAGCCGGCCCCGACCGGGGTCGTGAGCGGCCCTTTCAGCGCGACCCGGAACTCCCGGATGGCCTCGACGGTCTCCGCGGGCAGGTTCTCATCGTAGATATCGCGGGCGCTCTCGCCGGCGTAGACCCGCATCCACTCGACGTGCCGCCCGGTCGCCTCGGCGGCGGTCTGGAGGACCTGCCTGGCGGCCGGGGCCACGTCTTCCCCGATCCCGTCACCGTGCAGGACCGGCACGATGGGGGTCTCCGGGACGGTCAGTTCGTCGCGCTCCGGGTCGTAGGTCACCCGCTCGCCGTCTGCGGGAACTTCCACGTGGTCGTAGCTCATAGTCGATCGGAGCGGGGGACAGCCCAAAAGGACTGCCTTTTCCGGGAGCCGCCCACTGTTCGCCGGCGGAGCGCGAAATGCCGGTGTCCAACGCGGACGGCATGCCTGGGGACTGACCCGCAAGCGCTTTCTCCCTGTCGGCTGAAACCGGGGCCATGGAAGACGTGGACCTCTCCGCCGAGCGCTTCGAGAAGTACCGCGAGGCCGGCCGGATCCTCCGTGAGACCCTCGATGCCGCCGCCGAGAGAGTCGAACCGGGTGTCACCCACCTCGAGGTGGCGGAGTTCGCCGAGGAGCAGATCTACGCGGCCGACGCGGCGCCGGCCTTCCCCGCGAACATCAGCATCGACGAGGAGGCCTCCCACGCCTCCCCGGGCCGTGATGATGAGACCGAGTTCCAGGCGGGCGAACTGGTCTGTCTTGACGTGGGCGTCCACGTCGACGGCTGGATCGCCGACGCCGCGATCAGCGTCGATCTGGGGGAGCACACCGAGCTCGTCGAGGCCGCCGAGGAGGCCCTCGACGCGGCCATCGAGGTCGCCGGGCCGGGGGTCCACACCGGGCAGATCGGCGCGGAGATCCAGGACGTCATCGAGGCCTACGGCTACAACCCGGTCGTGAATCTGAGCGGTCACGGGCTTGAGGAGTACGACGCGCACACCGACCCGACGATCCCGAACCGCGGGGTCGACACCGGGGTCGAACTCGAGGTCGGGGACGTGATCGCGATCGAGCCATTCGCCACCGACGGCCGGGGCACGGTCTCGGAGGGGCAGAAGACCGAGATCTACTCGCTGCGGGAGGAGCGATCCGTGCGCAATCGGTCGGCCCGGCAGCTCCTGGAGCGGATCGTCGAGCGCTACGACCGGCTCCCCTTCGCGGCCCGCTGGTTCGAGGGGGGCCGCACCGACATGACGCTGAACCGCCTCACCCAGCAGGACGTCCTGGAGAGCTATCCGGTGCTGAAAGGCGAGGACGGAACGGTGATCAGCCAGGCGGAGCACACCATGATCGTCACCGAGGACGGCGTCGAACTGACGACCGCCTGACCCAACAGTTACCTCCGGGCGACCCCTTTGCCCGGTATGGACACCATCTTCTCACCCTGGCGGATCGACTGGGTCGAACGGGACCCCAGCGTGGACGAAATCGAGGGGTGTGCCTTCTGCGAATTGCCCGCCCGCGAGTCCGACCGAGACAACCGCATCGTCGCCCGCAACGACGAGGCCTACGTCCTGCTGAACAACTACCCCTACAACCCGGGGCACGTGATGGTGATCCCCGACGAGCACACCGGCGAGTACCGGGCTCTCGACGAGGGGACGCTGCTCGCACACTCCCGGCTCGTCCAGCAGACCCTGGAGGCCCTGGACCGGGCCCTCGATCCCGACGGGTTCAACACGGGCTACAACCTCGGTGAGGGGGCCGCCGGCGGATCGATCAACGACCACGTTCACGCCCACGTCGTCCCGCGATGGAGCGGGGACACGAACTTCATGCCGGTCATCGCCGACACCAAGATGATCGTCGAGGCCGTCGAGGACACCTACGATCGGGTCCACGAGGCCTTCGGGACGCTCGAGGGGGCGACCATCGAGAGCGAGGAGCAGGCCGTCGAACTCTGAGACTCGGACATCGTTTTGCCCACGGAAGCCCTCGGACGACCATGGCGACTGTCCACGAGTTGCGAAACGAGATCCGCGAGGCGGTCGGTCGGTACGAACGCGTGGAGTCGACGGCCTTCACCAAGGAGGCCCTTTCGGCTCTGTGAGGCGGTGGCCGAACCCGTCGATCCGGGAGCTCCCGACGAGATCGGCGATGCGTGGGCGGAGCGCCGAAGCGCTCGAGATGGACAGCGGGGACGGGCCCGTCGATTGCCCCTTCCGGAAAGCCGAACCGGAGGCGATCGCCGACGCGGTGTGCTCGGGCCGCTGACGGGGGTTACGGAGAGTCAAGGAGAAAGCCCCGTGCTTCAGGACGGGGATGAATCCGATACTACCTTTCACAAACCTCCGACGATCGGACGGCCTGATATTCCATCAGATACTTGAGATAGCGCACCTAATTACATAGGTAATGGTCACGGTGACTGTCACCGCGAAGTTCCACAATCCATCCCTCTCACGGCGGAAAGAGTGGCAACACGCCACCCGACTCTACCGAGACACCAAGCAATTCTGTATCGACGGATGGGAGAACGGTGACTTCGACAAGTCCGTGACCACTGCCAGCATTGACAACGACCTCTACTCGGCTATACGCGCTGTAACGCACACCGTTGGTCACAACTCGGTGGCAACCTTCGACGGGTCACGCGAAAGCGTACTTGAACCCCGAGGAAACGCGCAACCTGAATATCCACTTCGTGGAATCCTCGCCCTTTAGGGCGGGGAGGATGTCAAGACTCCGACGGGCTCGCCGAACGCGTAGTAGGTGTTGTGGTCGGTGATCTCGACGGTCACCCGATCGCCGAGGTCGATTCCCCCGGTCAGCCCGTCGGGGATCACGATCCGGTTGTAGGCGTCGTCGTAGGCCTGCAGCGAGTCGCCGGTTCCCGGCTCGACGGCCATGACCTCCCGACGGGTGCCGAGGAGCGAATCCTGGTGTCGGCCGAGGATCTCCTCCTTGCGCGCCGAGAGCTCCTTCGAGCGCTCCTTCTTGATCGTGCCCCCCAGGCCCGAAAGCTCGGCGGCGTCGGTGCCGGGGCGCTTCGAGAAGCGCGTGACGTTGATCGTCTCCGGCTCGACCGCCGTCATGAGCTCGACGCTCTGCTCGTGATCGGCCGCGGTCTCCGTGGGGAAGCCCACGACGAAGTCCGTCGCCAGGGTCCACTCCGGGAGGTGTCGGTCCATCGTGTCGACGATCTCGCGGAACTCGCTGACGCTGTGCTGGCGGCGCATGTCCGAAAGCACCGTATCCGAGCCCGACTGCACCGGCAGGTGGAGGAAGTTATAGAGCGTCGGGCACTCGGCCATGAGCTCCGCCAGTTCCTCGCGGATCGGATGGACGCCCCAGGGGTTGGCCATCCCGACCCGGACCCGGAAGTCCCCCTCCAGGTCACAGAGCCCACGGAGGAACTCGGGCAGCCAGCGCTCGCCCTGGTCGAGCCCGTAGACCCCCGTATCCTGTCCCGTCACCCGGATCTCCCTGGCCCCGGCCTCGAGCAGCTCCCGGGCGCGCTCGAGGTTCCGCTCGACCGGGGGCGAGTCGATGCGGCCGGTCGCGGCCTTCGTGATGCAGTACGAGCAGTCGCTCATGCAGCCCCGGGCCAGCGGGAGGATCCCGACCACGCCCTCGAGGATCGGCTCGGTGTCCGGGGCCGGCGTGGGACACTCGCCGTTGCTGACCGCCTCGGGCACCTCCTCCCAGCCCACGACCCGGGCCGAAACGTCGGCCTCGGCGAAGGCGGTTTCCTGGGCCAGGGCCATGCAGCCGGTGACGATCAGATCGGCCTCGTCCTGGAGTTCCCGTGCCCGGCGGAGCATATTGTGCTCCGTGGTCTCGACCACGGTGCAGGTGTTGAGGACGACCACGTCGGCGGCCTCGGGGTCGTCGACGGGGCGGTGGCCCCCGTCCCGGAGGCGCCGCTCGATGTGGCGGCTCTCGCCCCGGTTGGCCGTGCACCCGTAGGTCTCGATGTAGTACCGGGCCATTCGGTCGGGGAGCGTAGCGGCCGCGGGGGCAAAAGGGCCCCGGTCGTCGAATCGAGGCGGTCCTCCGGCTCCCGCGGCCACGGGGCCGGGCCATTCCCAGACCCCGAAAACGTTCGCCCGACTTTAGTACCCTGATCCCATTGCTTTAGGTACCGCTAAATTAGGTGGGCCAAAATGAGAGGGACACTCACCGACATCTCGGCCGGAGCCTCCTTCGAAATCGAGCAGGTCGGCGATGACGACCTGCGAGCGAAGCTCCGGCGACTGGGGTTTCTCGACGGCCGGGTCGACTGTCGAAACCATCTCCGAAAGGGACCGGTCGTGGTCTCGCGGCGGGGAACCGAACTGGCTCTGGGCGCTGACGTCGCCGCCCAGATCCGGATCCGGGAGGTCGACGAATCGTGAGCGAGCGAGCGACCGCCGGATCCGGGGAGGCAGTGGCACTCGTCGGCGCCCCGAACGTCGGGAAGAGCGTCGTCTTCAACGCCCTGGCGGAGGGGCACGTCGACGTCTCGAACTACCCCGGGACGACGGTCGAGACGACCCTCGCCGAGATGGGCGAGGACGTGCTCACCGACACGCCCGGCGTCTATGGAATCTCCTCGTTCGACGAGGAGGAGCGAATCACCCGGGAGATCGTCCTGGAGGCCGATCGGGTGATCAACGTCGTCGACGCGACTCACCTCGATCGGGACCTCTTTTTGACCCTCCAGCTGCTCGACATGGGAATTCCCACGCTGGTCTGTCTCAACATGATGGACGAGGCGGACGCGGCCGGGATCGATATCGACCCCGACGCGCTGGAGGCCGCCCTCGGGGTTCCGGTCGTGCCGACCGTGGCCGTCGAGGGGGAGGGGATCGAGGAGATTTCGTCGCGCCTCCCCGAGGCCGACGCCCCCGACGAGCCGGCGATCGCCGATCACTTCGAGGCGCTGCCCGAGGACATCGACGCCGACCGGCGCGAGCGAACCCTCCTCGTGGAGGCTGACGAACCCACGACCCGTGCAGTCACCAACCGGTCGCCCTCGGTCGCCGACGGGGGCACGCCGGCCGTCGTCGATCCCGACCGCAGGGACGCCGTGTACGAGGAGCGCCGCGACCGCGTCGAGGCCGTCCTCGATCGCGTCCGTACGGAGCGTGACCGGGATCGGACCTGGGGCGATCGGCTGGGGGATCTCATGCTCGATCCGCTGACCGGGACCCCGATCGCGCTGGGGATCCTCGGCGTGATCTTCTACGTCATCGGGGTGGTCGTCGCCCAGCGCCTCGTGGGATTCCTCGAGGGCGTACTCTTCGCGGAGTACTACAACCCGTTCGTGAACGATCTGATCGCCGGGCTCCTCCCCGCAGCGGGCTGGGCGACGCCCGTCGAGTTCCTGCTCGTAAACGACAACCTCGGCCTGCTGACGGTCACCGTCCAGTACATGATCGGCGTGCTCCTCCCGCTGATCGTCGCCTTCTACCTCGTCATCGGCGCGCTCGAGGACTCCGGACTACTCCCGCGGCTGGCGGTGCTGACCGACCGGGGGCTCTCGCGAATCGGGCTCAACGGCCGCGCGATCGTCCCCCTGATCGTCGGGGTGGGCTGTGTGACGATGGCGGTCATCACGACCCGCATGGTCGGCTCGCGACGCGAGCGCCTGATCGCCACCGGTCTGCTCGGGCTGGCGATCCCGTGCTCGGCACAGCTCGGGGTCATCATGGGGTTGCTCGCCGGCCTGGGGCTGGTCTGGTGGTTCGGCTATCTGGCCGTCCTCCTCGCCGTGCTGGGGACCGCCGGGGTCGTTCTCGACCGGGTTCTCCCCGGGGACAGCGAGGGCCTGGTCACCGAACTCCCCCGCATGCGGGTTCCTCGGCCCACGAACGTCCTCCGGAAGACGGGCAACCGGACGAAGATGTTCTTCCGCGAGGCCGCCCCGCTGTTCGGGGCGACGGCGTTGGTCGTCTCGCTGGCTGACTACACCGGCCTGCTCGGGACCGTCGAGCGAGCGCTCGAACCGGTCACGAATTTCGTCGGCATGCCCACCGAGTTCGCGGAGGTGCTGATCCTCGGGCTGATCCGGCGGGACTTCGCGGCCGCCGGGATGACCGACCTGGCCCTCTCGGCCCAGCAGACCTTCGTCGGGCTCGTGGTGATCACCCTCTTCGTGCCCTGCATCCTCTCGATGGTCATGATCGGGAAGGAGCGGAACCTGACGGCCGGAATGGTGATGTGGCTCGGCTCCTGGATCGTGGCGTTTTCAGTCGGCGGCCTGCTCGCGGCGGTGTTCGGCCTATGAACTGCCACACGTGTGGATACGAGTACGACCCGACGGACCAGCTCGAGTGCCCCCGGTGTGGGTCGACGCCGAACTGTGCGGCGCTCAGCTGTGCGGACTGTGGGGCCTGCCCGACGATCGAGGGCGGGCTCCGGACGGCGATCGAGCGGCTGCGTCGCGACTAGTCCGGGATCCCGGCGAGGATCTCGGCCCCAGGGCTCGGGCCACTGCGCATGCCTCCGGTCGAGCACGGTCCGGGCCGCTTCGTCCCGCTGCCATCGCGGGTCAGGGCCACCGCGAAGACGCGATCACGGTCTCACTGCCGCGACGGGCGAATTTTTGGGCCGTGGCCGCCAAGTCGAACTATGCCAATCGAGGAGGTCGAGGAGACCGCCGCGGCCATCGAGTCCATGGAGATCCGCGGGGCCGCCGCCATCGCCGACGCCGCCGCGAGGGCCCTGGGCGCCCAGGCCGCGGGGAGTGATGCCACCGACCCGGCGACCTTCGAGGCCGAGATGCGCGAGGCCGCCCGGATCCTCTATGAGACCCGCCCGACCGCCGTGAGCCTCCCCAACGCCCTCCGCTTTGTCCTGCAGGACCTGTCGGGTGACTCCCTCGCGGAGCTGCGGGAAACCGTCAGGGAGCGGAGCCGCGAGTTCCGGGCGGACCTCGAACACGCCCGGAAGCGCCTGGGCCGGATCGGAGCGAACCGCCTCCGGGACGGCGATACCGTCATGACTCACTGTCACTCCACGGACGCCCTGGCGACGGTCGAACACGCGATCGCCGACGGGAAGGCGATCGAGGCGGTCGTGAAGGAGACCCGGCCGCGCATGCAGGGTCACATCACGGCCCGACAGCTCCGCGAGATGGGCGTGCCGGTCACGCTGATCGTGGACAGCGCGGCCCACCGCTACCTCAACGACGTCGATCACGTCCTCCTCGGGGCCGACAGCATCGCCGCCGACGGCTCGGTCGTCAACAAGATCGGGACCAGCGGGCTGGCGGTCAGCGCCCGGGACCGGGGCACGCCGATCGCGGTCGCCGCCCGGACGATCAAGCTCCATCCCGGGACGCTCACGGGCCACACCGTCGAGATCGAGATGCGCGATGAGTCGGAGGTCATCCCGGCGAGCGAGCGGGCGGATATCGGCGAGATCGCCGTCGAGAATCCGGCCTTCGACGTCACGCCGCCGAGGCACGTCGACGCGATCATCACCGAACGGGGGCAGTTCCCCCCGGAGAGCATCGTCTCGCTCATGCGCGAGCGCTACGGGGAGATACTCGAGGAGCCCTGGGCGGAGCCGACCTGAGGGACAACGCTTTCGAGGGCGGGCCGCCGAGTGCCACCATGCTCCTGCCGACCGGCTCCACGCTGCCGCCGATCCCCGTCCTCGTCGGACTCGCCGGTGGGGCCCTGGTGGTCGGCCACCTGCTCCGTCGCGCCGGGGTGACGGTCACGGGTCGGTCCGTGCTCGCACTCGCCCCCTGGATGGTTCTCGGGTCGGCGCTCTACGCCCTCTACCAGATCGAGGCGGTACCGGCGCCGCTCGCGCCGCTCTGTAGTTCCCCCACCGTGTACGGGACGACCGCCGTTCTCGCCGGCGGGGTCTGGGTCCTGGCGAGTCGACTGCCGGCCACGGAGCGGTGGCTCGCCGGCGTCGGGGGGGTCGCCGCGCTGGTGCCGATCACCCTGGCCGGGCTGACCGCCCTGCGTGCCGGGACGCTCTCGCCGGCGTGGTCCGCCCTCAGCGCGGTCGTGGCGCTTTTTCTCACCCTGGCGATCTGGCGGGGGTTCGCCCGTCACGAGCCCGAGTCGGCCGCGGTCCTGGGGCCGGCCGGCGGCCTGGCCGTGTTCGCCCACGTCCTGGACGGGGTCTCCACCGCCGTCGGGGTCGCCGTGCTCCAGTTCGGCGAGCAGTCCCCGCTCTCGGCGTTCCTGCTGGAGGTGGGCGCGGCGCTCCCGACCGCGCCGTACCTCGGGTCCGGCTGGGTGTTCGTCGCGGTGAAAGCCGGGCTCGCGGTGGGGCTGGTCTGGCTCCTGGCGGATATGGTCCGGGAGGACCCACAGCTGGGAAACGCCGCCCTCCTCGTGGTCACTGCCGTGGGGCTTGGCCCCGCGGCGTACAACCTCATTCTCTTCGCGATCACGGGCCCTGCTGGGGTTTAACTCCCCGGGGAACCCACGCCCGACATGGCGCGGATCGTCGCCGCCGGGCATCTCAACTGGGACGTGACCCTGCGGGTGAGGGAGCTGCCGGACCCGGACGGCGAGGCGCAGATCATCGGGCAGCGGCGGGCCGGGGGCGGTAGCGCGGCCAACGTCGCCAGCGCGCTCGCCGGTTTCGGTCTCGACGCGAGCCTGATCGGGAGTGTCGGGACCGATCCCCACGGCCGGATGGCCAGGCGCGAACTCGGAAAGCGGGGGGTCGACACGGCGGGCGTGGTGTCGGTCTCGGGCGAGACGACCGTGAAGTACCTCGTGGTCGATCGGGCCGGCGAGGTCATGGTCTTCGCGAACGACGGCGTGAACGAGGCGATCGGGCCCGCTGCCCTCGACGCGACCGTGCTCGATGGGGCCGCCCACCTCCATCTGACCGGCCAGCGACCGGACACGGCCGCGAAGCTGATCGAACTCGCGACCGAGGCGGGGGTGACCGTGAGTTTCGATCCGGGACGCCGAATCGAACGGCGCGCCTACGAGCCGCTTCTGGACCGGGTCGACGTGCTTCTCCTCAACGAGCGGGAGGCGCGGGCGGTCCTCCCCGCCGCCTCCGGCGAGGGCGTCGCCGCGGCGGCCAGTCCCGACCGGCTCATCGTCGTGAAACGGGGGCCAGATGGGGCCGCCGTCTACACGGGGGAGGCGGTCTATGCCCATCCCGGGTTCGAGGTTGCGACCGTCGATACCACCGGCGCGGGTGACGCCTTCGCGGCCGGCTTCCTGGCGGCGACGATCGGCGGCCTGACCGTCGGGGACAGGCCGCGAACCGAGACCGGCTACGAGCGGGCACTCCTCGTCGCCAACGCCTGTGGGGCCCTGGCCGTCCAGGCGGCCGGGGCGCGCTCGGCTCCCGACGCCGCGGCGCTGCGGGCCTTCCTCGCCGAGCATCGCGCCTGAGAGACCAGGGGGCTTTTCGCCCTGCCGGGGTATCGCCCCGTATGGGCAAGCAGCCACACCTCCAGATCGACGCCGGTGACGTCCGGGAGACCGCGCTCCTCCCGGGGGACCCGGGCCGGGTCGACCGGATCGCCGCGAAGTGTGACTCGGTCGAGACGATCGCCGCGAATCGCGAGTACACGGTCCGCAACGCCACCTACGGGGGAACCGAGTTGACGATCGCCTCGACGGGCATCGGCTCCCCCTCGGCGGCGATCGCCGTCGAGGAACTCGAACGGGTCGGCGTGGAGACCCTGATCCGGGTCGGGACCGCCGGCGCCCTCCAGCCCGACATCGAGGTCGGCGACATGGTCGTCGCCACCGGGGCCGCAAAGGAGGAGGGGACCTCGAAACGATACGAGGACGTCGCCTCCCCGGCGGTCCCGGATTACGAGGTGCTCTCGGCGCTGGTCGGGGCGAGTACGGCCAACGACGAAACCGTTCACGTCGGCCCCATCGCGACCGACGACGCCTTCTACGCCGAGACGGCGGCGACCGTCGAGGACTGGGCGGCCGCCGGCCTGCTCGCCGTCGAGATGGAGGCCGCGGCGATCTTCACCCTCGCCCGCCGAAAGGGGATGCGCGCCGGGGCGATCTGTACCGTCGACGGCAACCTCGTCGCGGGCACCCAGAAGGGCGAGGGGACGGGGGCGGACCGAGATGCGGGAACGAGCGCGGAATCGGAGGAACTGCCGCCGAAGGCCCGGAACAACGTCGAGCGCGCAATCGATCTGGCACTCGAGGCGGCGGTCTCGGTGACCGACTGAAAGCCTCTTTGCCCGCGACGCCGAAGGCCGGGTATGGAGTGGAAACTCTTCGCGGACCTCGCCGAGACGGCCGGCGAAAGGCGGGTCGACGTGGACACGGCCCCCGATGCGACGGTCGCCGACGCGCTCGACGCGCTCCTGGAGTCACATCCGGCGCTCCGCGAGCGAATCCTCTCGGACGGCGAAGTGGCCGATCACGTCAACGTCCTGTTGAACGGCGAGGACGTCGAAACGCGAGATCGCGGACTGGAGACCCCCGTCGAGTCGACCGACGAACTCGCCCTGTTTCCCCCGGTCAGCGGCGGGTAGCGGCGGCGACCGTGTCTGCCGGGCTCCGCTCTCTCACTGCCAGGGCACGGATCGGTCGGTCAGTTCGCCGGCCAGGGACGTCCGCATGGCCGATTCGACGTCGGCCCGGTTGGCCAGCACCCACATGAGCTTCACCAACGCCGTCCCCGGGAGCAGGTCCTCGCCCTCGATGACCCCCGCGTCGCGGAGGTCCCGACCGGTGTCATAGACCCGGTCACAGACCCGCCCCTCGAGACACTGGCTGGTCATGACGACGGTAGTGCCCCGATCGGTCAGCTCCCCGATCTCCTCGATCAGGTCGGTGTGGACGTGGCCCAGTCCGGTCCCCTCGATCACGATCCCCGCCTTCTCGCGGGCCATCGCCAGGCGGGCCGGGTCCATCCCGGGGGTGAACTTCACCAGTTCGACCTCCGACTCCAGCGCGCTGGTGACCGAGAGGTCACGCTCGCCGCGCTCGCGGTAGGGCCGATCGAACGTCACCTCGCCGGTCCGGTAGTCCACCCGACCGAGCGGGTTACCGCCCACCGTCTCGAAGGCGTCCCGGCGGGAGGTGTGGTTCTTCCGGGCCCGGGTGCCCCGGTGGAGCGCGACCGTGTCGTCCGACTCGGAGGCGTGCATCGCGATCATGACCTCTGCCGCATCGGCCGTTGCGGCCCGGACCGCCCCGACCGCGTTGACGACGTTGTCCGAGGAGGGCCGGTCGGCCGAGCGCTGGCTCCCGGTGAAGACGATGGGGACCGGCGTCTCGAGCATGAACGAGAGGGCACTCGCCGAGAACTGCATGGTGTCGGTGCCGTGCATGACGACCACGCCGTCGGCCCCGGCCCGGATCTCCTCCGCGACGACCTCGGCCAGGTCCTGCCAGACGGCGCGGGTCATGTTCTCCGAGAGGATGTTGCACACGACCCGCCCGCGGTAGTTCGCCATCCCGGCCAGTTCGGGGACGGCCCGGAGGACGTCCTCGGCGTCGAACTGGGCCGTGACCGCCCCGGTCCGGTAATCGACCGTCGAGGCGATGGTGCCGCCGGTCGTCAGCAGCGAGATCGTCGGCAGGTCGGGATCGAACTCGACTGCCGAGACGTCGGTGGTTTCTGACTCCGAGACGTCATAGACGTCCGTTTCGAGGACCTCCCACGTCGCGTCCTCGCGTTTCACGCCGACGTTGTAGCCACTCTCGAGTTTCACGACGAGATGGTCGGCCGTCGAGGAGGGCATCACGATGCCCTCGTAGCGCTGTCCCGCCCGCTCGACGCGGACCCGGTCCCCTGGGTTCATGGGCGGGCGTATTCGGGCTCGACCCTTGAAACCATCTACTCCAGACCGGACCGTATCCGCCACTTGCGCCCGACCTGCTCGACGATTCCCTCCGCGGCGAGCCGTGAGAGCACCGTCTCGATCAGCTGCTCGGGCACCTCGACCTCGCGGGCCAGGGCGGTCGTCGTCCGGGTGCGACCGGCCAGGCCCCCCAGCACCTCGGCGGTCAGGTGCCCGCCGTTCTCCCCGTCGACGGTCCTGGCCAGGTCGGCCTGGACCTCGGTGAGCCGGCCCTGGACCCAGCGCTGGGCCATCGAGAGCTCCCGTTCCAGGGCCCGGAGCTCATCGAGGGTCACGGCGAGGTCCGCGACGTCCGTCGGATCGTCGAATTCGGTCGTGACCCGGAGGTGGGAGCACCGCCCCAGGTCGAGGTCGGCGCTCGCGGGGTAGGCGCTTTTCGCCCCGAAATCGTAGGGTGAGACCTGGACCTCCAGGCGGAGGTTCTGGGCGATGTGAAAGTACTTCCGCCGCCGGTCATCGACGTGGCTCTCGACCAGGCCGGCCTCCTCCAGTCGCTGGAGGTGGTCGATGACCGCCTTCGGGCTCACGTCCAGGTACTCGCTGATCTCCGTGACGTAACTGGGCTTGCGGGCGAGCAGCCGCAGGATCCGCCGGCGGTTCTCGTTGCCGAGCAGATCGAGGAGCGCCCCGGAATCCATGTGCCTGAACGTGGGAGACCGGCGGGGAAAAGCGTGTCTTCTGGGCCGACGATGGACTTATGCCCGTTCGTGCAAGAGATTACCATGCATGTTCGCCCCGTTCTCGAACGGCTACTACCTCGGGCGGCTCTACGTCGAGCCGACCGACGGCGGGGAGGCCGTGTTGCACCGCGAGCAGCACGAGGCCGCCAACCGGGAGCTCTATGCCTCCGGGTCGGGGATCGAGCGGGTCGATCACCCGCTCGTGATGAAACTCGAGACCGCCCACTTCGCGGTCCACCCCGACGATACCGTCCCCGAGGGGACCCTGGCCGTTCCGGAGTCGATCCTCGAGTCCACCGCGGTGCGGAATCCGCCGGAGCTCCGCGAGGTGCTGCTCGCGAAGGCCGAGCACGCCCAGCGGCTGGCGAGTTTCGGCGCTGTCTGATGACCGATGAGTCACGGGCTCTTGAGAACCGGACGGAAGTGGGTGATACCCGTGAACTCATCCCGCCGAGTGCCCTACTCCGACCATGGAGTACCCGAACGCGCCCGAAACGATGACCGAGGCGGAGTGGCGGGAGCGACTGGGCGAGATGGAATTCGAGGTCCTCCGCGAACGGGGGACTGAACCGCGGGGAAGCGGCGACCTGCTCGAGGTAGACGATGCGGGGGTCTTCCGGTGTGCCGGCTGTGGCGCGGCGCTCTTCGAGACCGATTCGAAGTTCGACTCGGGCACCGGCTGGCCGAGTTTCTCCGACGTGAGAGAGGGCGCCGTCGAGACCGAACTCGACGACCGACACGGCCGGCGCCGGACCGAGGTGCGATGTGCGCAGTGCCACGGCCACCTCGGGCACGTCTTCGCGGACGGGCCCGAACCGACCGGCAAACGCTACTGCATCAACAGCGTGGCCCTCGACTTCGAGCCGCGGCCCTGATCAGGACTCGGGGGACCCGCCGCGGGTCGCGATGAGGTCACGGAACTCCGCGGCGTCGTCCATGTCCTCGAGTTCTTCGCGCTCGATAATGGCGGTCCCCTCGATCGACTCGGACTCGGCCTCGTCGACGAAGTAGACCGACCGGGACCGGACGACCCGACGCAGCGAACCCATGATCCGGGCCCGCCTGACCGCCGCCTCGGTGAACTTCGAGTGGCCGGTCAGAAGCGTCGTCTCCCGCCCCTCGGTGTGCTCGCTGACGGCCTTGAACGGGGCTCTGACGGTCGGATGGACCTCGAAGCCAACCCGTGTCAGCATCGCGACGATGGGTTCGTCCTCCGGGTCGGCGTCCGGGTCCTCCGGGGTCGGGTCGGCGTCGCGGATCTCCTCGGCCCCGTCCAGCACCGACACCGGGCTGGTGAGGTCCCGATCGAAGAGCTCATCGAGCTGGGCGGCGACCTCCACGCTGGCGTTCATGCCGTCCTCGTACTTCGAGACGGTGCGCCGGGAGACGCCCAGTTCGCTGGCCAGCCGCCCCAGGCTCCAGCCGCGCTCCTCGCGCCTGTCGGCGAGCACGTCGCCGTCGATGTTCACGTAGAGCCCGCCCGGAGCGGCGTAGATCAGCGGCGGGAGGTCATGGACGAACAGGTCCATCGCGGTGTCCGGGTTGAGCACCGGAACCCCGTGTCGGAAGTAGACGACCCCGGGGTCCAGGTTCTCGTCTCTGGTCCGGAGGCCGATGACCAGGGGCGTTCCGCGGAGATAGGTCCCCAGCCGGCGCATCTCCCGGCCGGTCGGCCCGTCGAAGGCGTCGACGTTCCCGAGTATTTTCACCAGCAGCAGGTCCTCGTCGCGCCTGGCGGCCAGGTCGAAACTCTTCGGACGCGTCGAACACCGGTCGCTCACCGTGAATCCCGCGTCCTGCAGCATCGCGGTGACGTTGTCGATGAGCGCCGATCGACTCATTACGTGAACGTAGTGAACTCGGGCCATAAATGCGTTGCGGGCCGGTTACAGCCGTTTCGGGCGGTTTCACGTGTGGACCACAAACAAGCACTTCGCGGATGACTTATGTCGGTCGATCCCCAACCGCCGCCCGTGACCGTCCTCGGACTCGACGACACCGACTCCCGGGAGAGGGGGATGTGTACGACCTACGTCGCGACCCGGGTCGCGGAGGCACTCCGCCGGTCGGGTGCCCGAGTCGGGGGACTCCGCCTGATCCGGCTCAATCCGGCGGTGAGACACAAGACACGCGGGAACGCCGCGATCGCCGTGCACACCGACGCTGCCCCCGAAAACGCCCTGGAGACGGCCCGGACGGTCGTCGACTCGCTCGCCGAACTCGGGGACGAGCGAACACACCCCGGGGTCGTCGCGGCCCGGGAACCCATCGAGGAGGAAATCCGGGCCTACGGGCAGCGAGCCGTCCGCGAGATCCTCGAGCTGGAGACCGCCGACGCCCACATCGAGAGCGCCGGCTACCGCAGCGCCGGGTGGAAGGAGCGCCGGGGCACGATCGGGGCGCTCGCGGCGATCGGGGCGAGCGCGGCCCGCGAGGACTGGACCTACGAGTACATCGCCTACCGCGAGCCGGACCGGTGGGGCACCCGGCGCGAGGTCGACGTCGATTCGGTTTTCGAAGCCGCGAACGCCCACTACCCCGCGGCCTGGGACACCGTGGACCGGGGCGAGGGCGAGCCGGTCTGTGTCCCCTCGGCTCCGGGCCCGATCCTCTACGGTATCCGGGGCGATGAGCCCGCTGCCGTGGCCGCCGTCGCCGCGGGCATCGAGAGCGAGCCGATCCACGACGGGGCCCTCTTCGAGACCAACCAGGGAACGGACAGTCACCTCCGCGAGGCGGCGATCGCGGACGTGCAGGACGATCGTGCCTACCGGGTGACGGGGCGGGTGGTCGAACCGCCGGAGACGCGGGCGGGCGGACACGTCTTTCTCACCATCGCCGCCGACGGTTCCCGGCTCCCCTGTGTCGCCTTCGAGCCGACCAAGCGATTCCGCGAGCACGTCCGGGCCCTCCGGGTCGGCGATCGCATCACGGTGACCGGCGAACTCCGGGATGGAACTCTCAAACTGGAGAAGATGGCGGTGCGGGAGCTGGTGGCGCAGGCGGCGGTGACGCCGACCTGTCCGGGGTGTGGCCGGCGCATGGAGAGCGCCGGCGCGAGCCAGGGCTACCGGTGTCGGGACTGTGAGACGAGTGCCGGATCGAAGACACTGGCGTCGCTCGATCGGGATCTGGAGGAGGGGTGGTACGAGGTGCCGCCGTGTGCGCGCCGCCACATCGCGAAACCGCTCGTCAGGGGCGGATTCGACGCGCCCACGCATCCCGAGCGGTGACTCATGCATCGAGCCGGGAGACGGCGGGTGCCCGCGAACAGACATGAATCCCTCGCCGCCAGGAGACGGGGGCAGTCAGAAACCGCCCGTAGCGGCCGATCGAAGCCTTTCGGAACTGTGGATCGCCCTGTCACGAAACGCCTTTATGTGATGGTGTACCGTGAACTTACTAATCCCCGGGCCCACGTAGCCTCGGGTATGTCCCACCACCCTGGGATGTCCGAGGGGGAACGGGAGAGTGGGGACCTCGCCCACCGGATCGAGGAGTACTCGGCGGGAGCCGAGTGCACCCTCTTTCCGTCCGTCTGTGACGAGAACGACCTGCTCACGCGGTGGATCACGGCCGAGGAGGGGGCGTTCGTCGACCTCGCCGAGATGCGGTAATCGGAGACTCGCTTTTTCGATCCGCTGTCGGCCAGGCAGGGTGATCGACCGCGGACTCGACCCCGGTCGACGCCGAGGGCGGCCCGAGAGTCACGGCGGCCACAGGACGGTCGATCGGACTCAGTCCTGGACGCCAGTCCCGACCGAGCAGACGTACTCCCCCGTCGCCGCCTGTGGGAGCCGGCGGGACCGCCAGAAGACCCCGGCGGTATCGGCGTGGACGCGGGCTTTCTCGTTCCCGAACGGATCGGTCACGGTGAACAGCGGATCGCCCGGCTCGACGCGGTCGCCAAGTTCCTGCCGGAAGTGAACCAGGCCGCCGACCGGCGAGCCGTACCGGTCGAAGCCGGTGGCCCTGACCTGCTCGACCGGGGCCGCGTTTCCATCGACGAGTCCGTAGTGGCCAAGCACCCGCTTGACCCCCCGGACCCCGACCCGGATGCTCTGCTCGTCCCAGCCGACCGCCCCGCCGAGTTCGGGGTCGATCGTCGGCACCCCGGCGTCCGGGGCCGCCCGGGCCAACTGGCCCTCCGGGCCCTTCTGGTCGAGGACGTGACCCGCGTCGAAGACCCGGGCGAGTTCGAGAGACGCGTCGTGCTGGCGGTGATGGCGGCCACACCGGACCCGGGTCTCGTCGATCATCCGGCTGGTCGACCCCTGGTGGAGGTCGATCACCAGGTCGGCGTCGGTGGCGATCTGGTAGGTCGCGTTCGCGATGCGCTCGGAGGAGCTCCCCTCGGGGTCCCCCGGGTAGGCGCGGTTCAGCTTCGTGTCGTCGATCGGATTGCGGTGCTCGGCGACCTGGAAGCCGTAGAAATTCGCGATGGCGACGACGGTGATCGTGCCCGAGAGGTCGGCGGGATCCAGCTCGGGGAGCAGCCGGGTGAGCACGCCGAGTCCGTTGAGCTCGTCGCCGTCGCTGACGGCCTGGAGGTAGAGCGTGGGCCCCGACTGGGCCCCGTTGAGAATCGCGACTGGGAGTCCGACCTCGGTGCCGTCGCGGGCTTCGCCGACCGCCAGTCGCCCGGTCGCTCCCTCCCCGGGGGTCGCCTGTGCCGTACCCAGCGATTGCATTGATCGAATCGGCGGCCGGAGGGCCCTTGTAGGGTTCGATCCGTCAAGAGGTGGCGAGCGCCTCGAGGTTCGCCGCGCCGCTCCGGGTCCCCTTCGCGAGCAGGACGTCCCCGGCCTCGAGGCCGGTCTCGGGGCCCGGCTGGACCTTCCACTCGTCCCCGCCATCTGCGGGCCGGCGGACGGCGATCACGCGCATGCCGGTCTCCGTCTTGACTGCGCGCTCGCCCAGTGTCGACCCGTCGAGGGCGCTGCCGGACTCCACGGTCATCCGGGTGATGATTTCGTCGGACTCCTCGACGGCCTCCTGGACGACCACGTGGGAGCCAAGGCCGCGAAGCACCCCCTCGCTGATCTCCAGGGCGGCGTCGCTGATGACCTCGGTGCTCTGGGCGATGTGCACGAGCCCGCGGAGCGAGACCGGGTCCCCCGCCCGCCCGGCGGCCCGAAGCGTCCAGGCCTCGAAGCGGGACTTCAGGGCGTCGACCTCGGCCTCGAGTTCGACGACCTCCTCGGCCAGCGGGTCG
>JBDGTI010000008.1:0-17961 GCA_042216995.1 Halodesulfurarchaeum sp. | reverse complement strand
TAGCCGGGGAGACCGACACCGCTGCCGGCCCATGCGGATACAGCCGACTGTACGGGAAGCGGGTCATTACGGAAGTTCGAGGAGAAAGCCTCGCGCTTCAGCGCGGGGAGGATGTCAGAGCAGGCGTTCGGGTCCAAACCGATCGAAGAGGAACGTGGCGAGAATCCCGGCGACGAACGCGACGCCCAGGTTCACCACGACGCCGAGGACACCGATACCAATCACGACCAGGTGGGCGTTCGTCCGCTCCATGCTCGTCCGGCCCAGCTGCACCGCGACCAGAACGAGGATAATCCCGAGGATCGAGACGGGATACGCGGCGACGAGGCCTCCGGCGATCACCGAGAGGGCTATATACCCCACTCCAAGCACGATGTTGGCCCCGGCAGTCCGCGCACCGAAGGCGTACTTCCCGGCGATGCCGCCGCTGCCGTGACACATCGGGAACGCGCCAAACGGCAGGCCGACCAGGTTCATCACCCCCATGCTACTCGATAGCTGGTCGGGCGAGACCTCCCGGTCGAAGTAATCCCGAAGCAGGACCGACGCAGCGAGCGCTGCGTTCCCCACCGTCATCGCGAACTGAGCCATTGCGGCTTCGATCGTCGAGGCCGTCAGCGTCGTCTCCCCGAGGAGGACCATCCCTTCGGCACTCGGCAGGGCCGGGTCGGGAACCCCCGTCTGCACTCCAACTATCACGCCCCCGACGGCGAGTACTATGAGTGCCGTGACGTTCCAGTGGCCGAGCAGGATGAGTGCCGCGGCGAGGCCGGCAGCGAGAAGGGCCAACTGGACGTTGCCGGCGCTGAGACGGAGTCCCGTCTCTAGCAGGACGAGCGCCACGCCAAACTGAATTCCCCGAATGACGGGGCTGTGGATGTACCGCCCGATCCTGCCGAGCGTTCCCGTTCTCCCGATGCCGAGAAGGACCCCTCCAAGCAGGAGCCCCGCCACACGTACCTCGCCAGTCGACATCGTTCCTGCGAGCACGAGCGCCGCGAGCGCTTTCATCGGCTCGACGGAGACGGGAACGCCGTAGTAGAGCCCCCAGACGATCTGGAAGATACCGAACCAGACGAGCATCCAGGAAACCGACAGGTCAGAGAGCGCTCCCACCCCGATGAGTATCGGCAGTACCGTAACCGAATCCCCTATCGCTCCAGTCACTTCGTTCCAGGCGAGAGTAATCCCTTCCCTTCCCTCGAGTACAGAGAGGGGCATTTCTTCGATGATTCCGCTGTACCGTAATGAATTTGGTGAGTAACTGGTACCAGTTATGAACCGGTACCGATTGTCGGTGGGTCTCAACTGGGGAAAACGGATCCGGGGAGACTGTTCGACGGGGACGAATACCGGTCTGACCTTTTCGGACCCAGATCGCCCATGTCAACTACCCCACCCGAAGCGCCTTCGGCGCTTTGAGGGTGGGTCTTGTCCGTGAACTCGGCCTAACCCATCAGGGTAGGCGGTAAATCCGCCACTCGGCTTGAATGGCGAGGGTATGGTGGCCGGACTTTTATCCGTATGAGGGGTATCACATGCCAGGCTGGGACCGGCGGATACGAGCAGGAATCGCCGGGCGGCGTTCGACGCGAACAGTTCCCAACGGAGATCGCGATCGAAACTCACGCGAAAACCATGTCCACGAACCACGAAACGGAAACAGTGGAACCGATGCCGGGGGTATTTGCCCTGTTGCTCTTCGGATTTGCCCTCGCGGCGTTGGGGGCAGAGCATCTGATTTCCAGTGCGGCACACGGGGCAGTTGTGTTTGGAATACTGATCGCTGCAATCGGCGAGGTCGTGGGGGGACTCTGGGAGATCAAGCTGGGGGAAAATTACACCGGAAACCTCGTCACGGTGTTCGGCACCTGGCTCATTGGATTGTTCATGCTCGAATTCGTCGGTCCGTCGATGGGCCTCATCACCCCCATGACCATCGCTGTCTACTTCATGGCCCTCGTGCCCCCGATAGTGATGTTCTGGATTCCGGTATTCCCGGATGCGCCGTGGAACATTCACGGGGCGTTCGCGACCCTGATGGGCCTCGTTCTCGTCTCGAGCATTGCGCAATTCGTTTCGATGCCCAGTCTGGGGTATCTGACTGGAATACTCGCCTGGGGCGCGGCATTTTGCATCTGGTCGATGGCCTGGGAGGACCTGCAGGACCTGCAGTGAGATCGATTCCAGCACGGCGAAGACAGGTCACCGTTGCGCGGCGGGACCCCTGCCGTTTACGGCGGCTGAGTCCGCACATTGAGGAGATGCCAAACTGGGACGAGCGCTTTCGGCAGGGGGAGTATCCCCTCGATCCGGATCCAGCACCGATCCTGCAACGGCTCCTCGAGACGTTCCCGGCGGGGCGGGCGTTGGACATCGCCACCGGGACCGGCCGAAACGCGGTGTTTCTCGCCGAACAGGGCTATCGGGTCGATGGGCTCGACAAGTCACGGGAGGGGCTCGAAATCGCCCGGGAAAACGCCGAGAAACGGCAGGTGGCTGATAACTGCACGTGGATCCACGCCGACGCGTTCGAGTACTCGTACCCGGAGGAGGCCTACGACGTGATCACGATTCAGGGTTTCCAGATCGTGGACCGGCTCACCGACATCAAGGCGGCGCTCGCCCCGGGCGGTGTCCTCTACTACCAGCCCCATCTGCGGACGACCGAACCGCTCGACTATGGCCCGCCGGATCGCCGCCGCGTCGGGGCAAACGAACTCCTCCGTGCCTGTCTCGACCTGACGGTCCTCCACTACCGAGAGTTCGCCACCGGCGAGTCGGACCACCGGGGAGCCTACGCGCAGGTGATCGCGCGGAAGTCACGTGGCCATACCCAATCGCTCCCTCACGCTCGGCACTTCGAGGGCTGAATCGACCGCGATGATCGCCCCCATTCGAAAGTACTATATGGGTGACAGATAACTTATAGACACCATGTTTCCTCGCTTGTTACTCCAGGCGGGGCCCCAGGTCCCCCCGGTAACGACGGACATGCTCGTCGTCTTCGGCATCGTGCTCCTCGCGCTCTTTCTCTTCGTCACGGAACTCCTCCCGATCGACGTCACCGCGATCTTCATCATGGTGTTGCTCACCGTTCTCACCCCGTGGACCGAGGTCTCCGTAACGGAGGGGCTCTCCGGGTTCTCGAGCACCGCGACCGTCGCCGTGCTCGCCATGCTCATCCTCAGCACCGGGATCAATCAGACGGGACTCGTCCAGATCCTGGGCCGAAAGATGGCTGCGTTCGCCGGCGACAGCCAGCCCAGACAGCTCGCTGCCACCCTCGGCGTCGCCGGCCCCATCTCCGGATTCATCAACAACACGCCGGTCGTCGCCATCCTCGTCCCCGTCATCACCGACCTCGCACACAAGGGACGGACCTCGCCCTCGAAGTTGCTCATGCCGCTTTCCTTTGTCTCCATGTTCGGCGGGATGCTCACGCTCATCGGGACGTCGACGAACCTCCTCGCGTCCAGCGTCTCCCAGCGCCTCATCGGACGCTCGTTTTCGATGTTCACCTTCACCGGTCTCGGTCTCCTCGTCCTCCTCGCCGGCACCGGGTATCTCATGACGGTCGGTCACCGGCTCATTCCCGACCGTGTCCCGGCCAGGGAGGACTACATCACGGAGTACGGGCTCCAGGATTACGTATCCGAGGTCGTCGTCCGGGAGGACGCCCCCATCACCGGAAAGACGGTCCAGGAGGCCATCGACGAGTCCAGATTCGACGCGGACATCATCCAGATCGTCCGCGGGGGCGAGACCTACTTCGAGGGCATCGCAAGCAAACGCATCCGGAGCGGCGACATCCTCGCGATCCGGACCGACCGCGAGACCCTCGCTGCGCTCCGGGAACTCGACGGGCTCGCGCTCGTCGGCACTCCCCCCGATGACGCCGAACTCGAGGCCGATTCGGAGGCCCAGACGCTGGTCGAGATCGTGATCCAGTCCGGGTCATCCCTCCTCGGCGAGACGCTCACGACCTCGGCGTTCCGGGATCGATACGACGCGAGCGTCCTCGCGTTCCGGTCCGGCGGGGAGACGATACGGAGCCGCCTCGACGACATCGAACTGAACGTGGGAGACACCCTCCTCGTCCAGGCCCCCGCGGACAGCATCGACCGACTCGCGACGAATCCGGACTTCATCGTCGCCCACGAGGCCGAGAAACCGGACTACCGCACGGAGAAAATCCCGTGGGCCGTCGGCATCATCCTCGCCGTCGTCGGTTTCGTCGGCATGCCCTGGGGGACACTCGCCTCCATCACCGGGATCAGCGCACTTTCGTCTCTCGATTTCAGCATCGTGCAGACCGCGCTCGCCGGCGTCGTCGCCATGGTCGTTACCGGCGTCATCAAACCGGGGGAGATCTATGACGGCGTGGACTGGAGTGTCATCTTCCTGCTCGCCGGTGTCATCCCGCTGGGCATCGCGCTCGAACAGACGGGCGCGGCGACGTTCCTCGGCTCGCTCGTCGCGCTCACCGGGAAATTCCTCCCCGCCATTGGCGTGCTCTGGGTGTTCTATCTCGCCACCGGTCTCGTCACGAACGTCATCTCGAACAACGCCAGTGTCGTCCTCATGATTCCCGTCGCCGTCGAGACCGCACAGGAGGTCGGCGGCAATCCATTTGCCTTCATCCTCGCTGTCACCTTCGCCGCCTCCACCGCGTTCATGACGCCGGTGGGGTACCAGACGAACCTCTTCGTCTATGGTCCCGGCGGCTATACGTTCTCGGACTATATTCGCGTCGGGGCCCCGCTCCAACTCCTCCTCTCCGTCGTCACTGTCCTCGGCATTGCCGTCATGTGGGGGGTCACGTAGTCGGGACAAAGCCGGCCGCGACTGCAAAAATATCGCGTGCGTGGGAGGACTCGGCCAACTCCGACTCGATGGAACCCGCTCGATCGAGAGCGCTTCGAGCGGGGATCGAACGGAGGGGCTCGCCCGCGGATCGCGACCGCAATCTTTACCAAAATATTTGTCCACGTTACACTATGGTTTCTCTCCCGTTCATCGTGGCCATCGCCGCTGCGGTGTTCGTCGGATTCAATATCGGCGGGTCCTCTACCGGGGTCGCGTGGGGCCCCTCGGTGGGCGCGAATATCATCACCAAGACCTCTGCGGCGGGACTCATGACGGTCTTCGTCCTGCTGGGGGGATGGACCGTCGGGCGGAACGTCATCCAGACCCTCGGCGGTGAACTGGTCCCCCGGTCGGCATTCACCGTCGAGGCGAGCATCGTCGTCCTCGCGTTCATCGGGCTCGGGATGCTCTTTGCGAACCTCTATGGCGTCCCGGTCTCGACCTCGATGACCGCCGTGGGCGCGATCGCCGGACTGGGCCTCGCGACCCACCAGTTGAACTGGGCGATCATCGGCTCGATCATGGTCTGGTGGCTCGTCGCCCCGATCGTGGGCTTCTGGGCCGGGGCGTTCATCGGCCGGTACCTCTATCCGCACCTCGACCGGACGTTCGCCATCAAGCAGTCGAGCGGTCCGCTGCTCGTGCTGGACCGCTCGGGCTCGATTCCCCGGCCTGCGCTGGGGCCCGGGACGACGGGCCGAGAGATGGCGAGTACGGTCGTCGTGTTGCTCATTGCCTGTTACATGTCCTTCAGCGCGGGCGCGAGCAACATTGCGAACGCGGTGGCCCCGCTTGTCGGCGGCGGGCTCGTGGGCCCGAGCAATGGCGTCCTGCTTGGCACCGTGGCCATCGGGCTGGGGGCGTTCACCATCGCCCGGCGGACCATGGAGTCGGTCGGCAACGACCTCACCGACCTGCCGCTTCTGGCGGCGACCATCGTCATGGTCGTCGGGGCCAGCATCACCACCGTGGCCTCCTGGCTTGGCATCCCGATCAGCCTGGCGCTTGCCACCGTGATGACGATCGTCGGGCTGGGCTGGGGGCGGGCGACCCGGCCGGCGACCGTTCCGGAGATGATGCGGGGCGACGTCGAGTCCGACGTGACCGTCGACTCGCTCACCGCCGAGACCGGCGAGGAGGTCCTCCAGGTGGGCGAGGAGGATCCGGCTGACGTCGAGCCCGTCCAGCAGCTCTTCGATCCCTCCTCGGTGGCCCGGTTCGTCGCCTTCTGGATCATCGGCCCCTCCGTCGCGACCGGGCTCTCCTACGTGACCTTCCGGGTCCTCATGGTCGTCTGATGGACTTGCGCGCTCGAGTCGCACTTTCAAGTAGTTTTGTCTACGTAGGAAACGGCTGGTTGGCACAGCCATCGACGTTCTTGTTTGAGAAGGAAACTGGCGCGTTCGCACCTCAGGAACAGGTCACGTCTTGACATCCTCCCCGCCCTTCAGGGCGGGGAAGACGTCAACTGTCCGCGTCGAGTAGTCCGGCCGTGAACCGATCCGACCCGTCACGTGATCGTGACGCTGCCATCGAGGCCTTTCGGGACGCCATCGAGGCCGTCGAGCGCCCGGTCGTGACCGCGACCGAGGTGGCGAACGCGCTGGACACGAAACAGGCCGAGGCCGCCGCCCTCCTCGACCGACTCCACGAGCAGGGATCGGTCTCGAAGGTGGCAGTCGACGCCGACCCGATGGTCTACTTCGCCGAGCAGTGGGCCGACGCCACGACGCGGGAGCGGGCGGTTCCGTTCCCCGACCGCCACGAGATCGTCCTCGACCACCCCGAACAGTTCACCCGGGCCCAGCTCTCGCAGTTCGCCAGGCTCGCCGACACCAACGGCCAGGCGGGCTACCGCTACGAGATCCGCCGTGAGGACGTCTGGGCTGCCCCACACGACGACTACGAGTCGCTCCGGGACACGGTCAGGGACGTTCTGGGCGGGAGCGAGCCGACCCTGGAGGAGTGGATCGAATCCCAGTGGCGACGGGCCCGCCAGTTCACGCTTCGCACCCACGAGGACGGCTATACGGTACTGACGGCCGAGAGCGATACGCTGATGGGGAACGTCGCTCGCGAGGAACTGGACGAGGATCACCTCCACGGGCCGATCGACGACGCCACGAGCTGGGTCGTCGAGGGGGCCGAAGCCGAGATCAAACGGATCCTCTATGACGCCGGCTACCCGGTCAAAGACGAGCGGGACCTCGATTCGGGTGACCGCCTCGACGTGTCGTTCACCCTCTCGCTCCGGGACTACCAGCGGGACTGGCTGGAGCGGTTCCTCGAGGCGGGTTCGGGCGTGCTGGTCGGGCCGGCCGGGAGCGGGAAGACCGTGGCCGCGATCGCCATCCTCGCGGCTCTGGAGGCCGAGACGCTGATCCTCGTCCCGACCCGGGAACTGGCGGGACAGTGGTGGGAGGAGCTGCGCCGACACACCGACCTCGATCCCGGGCAGATCGGCGAGTTCCACGGCGGACAGAAGGAGGTCCGGCCGGTCACGATCGCGACCTACCGGATCGCGAGCATGGACCGCCATCGCGGCCTCTTCGACAGCCGTCGCTGGGGATTGATCGTCTACGACGAGGCCCATCGCGTGCCCTCGCCGGTCCACCGGTCGACCGCCGACCTCCAGGGCCGCCATCGGCTCGGGCTGACCGCCTCGCCGCTCCGGGAGGACGACCGCGAGCGGGACATCTACACTCTGATCGGGCCCCCGATCGGGACCGACTGGGACGCGCTCTTCGATGCGGGCTTTGTCGACCAGCCGAGCGTCGAGATCCGCTATGTCCCCTGGCGGGACGCGGGCGCGAAGGAGGCCTACGCGAACGCCGCCAGCCACGAGAAGCGACAGGCGGCCGCGACCAATCCCGCGAAGGTCGAGGCGGTCCGGGACGCCCTGGCCGAGCGGCCCGAGGCACAGGCGCTCGTCTTCGTGGAGTACCTGGACCAGGGCGAGGAGCTATCCCGGGCACTCGACGCCCCGTTCCTGAGCGGGGAGACGCCCCACGCCGAGCGCGCCCGGCTCTTCCAGGCCTTCCGCCGCGGGGAGATCTCGACGTTGCTCGTCTCGCGGGTCGGGGACGAGGGCATCGACCTGCCCGAGGCCGAACTCGCGGTCATCGCCTCCGGGCTGGGCGGGTCCCGCCGCCAGGGCACCCAGCGGGCCGGCCGGATCATGCGCCCCTCGGGGGCCGCCGAGGTGATCGTCCTGGCCACCGAGGGCACCCGCGAGGCGGACTTCGCGCTCCAGCAGATACAGCACCTCTCAAGCAAGGGGATCCCGGTCACCGAGCGCTCGCTCGCAGAGGACTAGGGCCGCGTTTCGCGACGGCCGGGCGATCGACGCGTTCGCCGCCGATTTCGCCGTTTCCGGGTTTCGGGACCGAAGCGCCAGGTCCCGAACTGCAATACCCGTCTGTCTGCCGGCCCCATCGAGGCCCAGGCCCCCCTCGAGATCGGTCCGGTCGATCGTGGAGCGGCGATGACTCAGCCACGGGGGACTACCCCGAGCGCATGAAGTTCTGCACCACGCGGGCCACGAAGGCGAGGAGGTATCCACTTATCAGCGCGACCGTCAGGCCGTTCCGCCCGAGCAGGGCGATCAGCACGACGAGTGGCGGGCCAAGCAGGAGTAATCCGTCGAAGAGGCGGTCATCGGCCCCCTCTTCGATCACCCGACCGATCAGCGGGAGGGCATCCCCGTTCATGCGTATCCCCCCGCGTAGTAGAGCATCGAGCGCAGCGTCACCAGGATCGGGATGATCTCGAGCCGGCCGATCCACATGTTGAAGATGAGCAGGACCTTCCCGATGAGCGGGAGGGCGTCGGGCCCGGTGATTCCGGAGGTGAGCCCGACGTTCCCCTGGGCGCTCGCGACCTCGAGGATCACGTTCGCCAGGGAGTGAGTGTCGGGGAGCACCACCAACAGCCCCATCACGCCGATCATGAGAAATACGATCCAGAGCAGCGAGATGATGGCCGCCTCCGTGAACTCGCGGTGGTTCTCCGCCGGCGTGAGCGTCCGCCCGTCGATCTCCATGCGCCGGACGGCCGAATCCGGATAGAAGACGTCCGCGATCTGGAACCGCATGCCCTTTGCCAGCGTGAGGGCCCGGATGAGTTTGATTCCGCCCACGGTCGACCCGGCCGCGCCGCCGATCACCATCCCGCCCGCCACGACGAGCTGGGCCGCGACCGGCCAGTTGCCCAGGGCGACGTTCGTCGCGTCGACGGCCGTCTGGAACCCGGTACAGGTGGCCGCCGAGACGAACTGGAACAGCCCGTATCGAAGCGCACCGAAGGCCGTCTCGTAGACGCCGGTCAGGTACACGATCGCCCACACGAGCGCCGACCCGGCACCCATGTAGAGGAAGACCCACCGGGTCTGCAGGTCCCGGTAGAGGTTGCGCAGATCGCCATTGAGCAGGAGGTAGTGGATCGGAAAGGCGATCGAGCCCGCGAGCATGACCGGGATCAGCGCGAAGTCGATCGCGGCGCTGTCGTAGGTGGCGATCGAGTTGTCGGTGACCGAGAACCCGCCCGTCGCGAGCCCCGTCATCGCGTGGTTGATCGCATCCCAGATCGGCATTCCGGCGAGCCACAGGAGGAAAATCGAGAGGAAGGTGAAAAGGAGGAAGATCCACCAGATGGTCCGGACCGTCGAGACGACGCTCGGGTGGATCTTCTCCGATCGCGCCTCGCTCTCGTAAAGGGTCAGGGACCCGCTTCCGGGTCGGGACAGGATCGCGGTGGTCAAAACGATCACGCCGACCCCGCCGATCCACTCGATGAACGACCGCCACCACTGGAGCGTGTGTGGCAGGACCGCTTCGTTGACGGTCATCGTGAGCCCCGTCCCGGTGAAACCGCTCATCGACTCGAACACCGCGTTGATCGGATTCGTGAACGCCGCCAGGGTCGCGGTTCCCGCCGGCGCGTCGAGCAGTGCCGGATCGAGTCTGACCGTCCAGGCGACCAGGACAAAGGGCAGGGCCCCGAAGACCGCGACGAGAAACCACCCGGACGCGGCGATCACCATCCCGTGATATCGCGTGGGATCGCTCGCGCTCTCGTATCGGCGGTGAAGCCCCGCGCCCAGGGCGATGGGAATCGCCGCCGAGAGGAGGAGGGGCGGAACGGCATAGAACTCCCGCCAGACGATCGGTATCAGGAGAGAGAGCACCATCAGCCCGCCGAGGGCCTCGAGCATCCGACCGACGTCTCTGAGGATGGTCCGTGAACCGGTCCCGACGTGCAGATCGAAACGTGGGTAGTTCATGACCGGGTGCTCCGAGTGGGGTTACATGTGATCTTCGTAGTGGCCGAACAGGTCGGTGAGGTCGGGGGACGCGCCGAATCCGGAGTAGACGGTCACCAGGTCCCCGGACTGCAGGACCGTATCTCCGCCGGGGGTAATCGGCCGGTCACAGCTCTCCCGGTCGATCGCGACGAACAGCACGTCCTCGGGAATTTGATCCTTTTCGGCGGCCTCGCGGATGCTCATTCCCGTCAGCTCGGCGCCCTCGGTCACCGTGATCTCGAAGACCTCCGCTTCGTCCCCGATCCGGAGGAAGTCCCGGATCGCGGGCCGCTCGACCGCCCGGTAGAGGTGATCGGCGATCAGGTCCTCCGGGTTCTCCATCGTCTGCACGCCGATGCGTCGGAACAGCTCGCGGTGGTCGGTGTTGTGCATGACCGAGAGCACGTGTGGGATCTCGAATTCCTTGGCGAGGAGGCTGGTCATCACGTTCGTCGCGTCGTGCTCCGCCGTGGAGACGATCGCGTCGGCCCTCCTGGCGCCTGCCTCCTCGAACGTCTCGATCTTCGTCGCGTCCGCGTTGAGCACCAGACAGTCGTACTCGTTTGCGATCTGGTCGGCCCGATCGGGGTCCCGCTCGATCACGACCACCTCGTTTCCGGCCTGGGTCGCGATGTCGATCAGCGGCGTCCCGATGTCCCCCGCGCCGACGATTATCAGGTACATGGTTCGGATCGGTCGTGGTGGTTCGGACGAACGGGCGGGGATAGATTACTCCGTCGGTTTTCGTGGCGGGGCGTGTCCTGGCCCGTCTGATTCCCGCGGCCAGGATCAGGAGGACCACTGCGTCGAGTACCAGTCCCGAGGGCCAAGCGCCCCGCTTCGATACCAGATCAACAGATCCTCCCCCGCGAGCAGCACCGCGACGAGGATGAGCATCCCCGACCGTCCGTCCCATCGGTGACATCCTGTTCCTCCGGAATCGATACCCCGACGTCGACCGCGTACTTATTGAATCTGGCGAGAGACTGTGTCCCCTGTGAGGTCGTTAGTCCCCCGAGGAACGGTCGCCGGATCCGCGGAAACAGAGCATGCTCGTGCAGACAATCGCTGAATACCGAAGGACCGAAACCCGCACCCGTCGTATGACTCCCATCCACATGCGCCCGGTTGATCCCACATGAACGCCGAGGAGGAACTGGCGAAGGACCTCGGGCCGCTGGCCGCGCTGACGATCGGGGTCGGGACCATGATCGGCGCGGGCATCTTCGTCCTCCCGGGCGTGGCGGTCGCCCGGGCCGGACCGCTGGCGGCGCTTTCCTTTGTCGTCGGTGGCGGTATCGCCATCCTGACGGCGCTTTCGGCCTCGGAACTGGGCTCGGCCATGCCGGTCTCCGGGGGCGCGTATTACTACGTCAACCAGGGCCTGGGCCCGCTTTTCGGTTCGATCGCCGGGTGGGGGAACTGGCTCGGCCTGGCCTTTGCCTCGGCCTTCTACATGTACGGGTTCGGCGCGTACGTCACCGAGTTCGTTCCCGTCGGGGGACTCGGACTGGGTCCGATCTACCTGGGGCCCGGGAAGGTCATCGGGCTCCTGGGGGCCGTCTTCTTCATCGGTGTCAACTACGTCGGGGCCAAGGAGACCGGTCGGCTGCAGAACGCCATCGTCCTCACGCTTGGGGCCATCCTTGGCGTGTTCGCGCTCTTCGGGATGCTGCACGCTGACCTATCGACTCTCAGACCGATCGATCCCTTCGGCTGGAAGCCCCTGCTGCCCGTGACGGGGCTCATCTTCGTCTCCTACCTGGGGTTCGTCCAGATCACCTCGGTCGCCGAGGAGATCAAGGACCCCGGCCGGAACCTCCCCCGGGCGGTCATCGGCAGCGTGGTGATCGTGACCGGGACCTATGCCTTTGTCCTCCTCGCGGTGCTGGCCGCCGTCGAGATGGAGGTCGTCGCCGGCAACGAGACCGCGGTGATCGACGTCGCTCGGATACTGATCGGGCCACTCGGCGCGGTGGCGATGCTCCTGGGCGGGTTGCTCGCGACCGCCTCCTCGGCCAACGCCTCGATCCTGGCCTCCTCGCGCATCAACTTCGCCATGGGCCGGGACAAACTGATCTCCCCGAAGCTCAACGAGATCCATCCCCGGTTCAACACGCCGTACCGGGCCATCGCGATCACCGGCGCGCTCATCCTCCTCTTTATGGTCTTCGGGAACCTCGAACTGCTCGCCACGGCGGGCAGCGTGCTCCATCTCGTCGTCTACGCGCTCTTGAACGTCGCGCTGATCGTCTTCCGGGAGGGCGACCCGGCGGGCTACGATCCGGATTTCACCGTCCCGCTCTACCCGTTCGTACCGATCCTGGGCGCGGTCCTCTCGCTCGCGCTGATCGCGTTCATCGAGCCGCTGGTGGTGGTTCTCTCGATGGGCCTGGTGGGCTTTGCGGTCATCTGGTATCTGGGGTATGCCCGCAACCAGGTCGAGGAGGCCGGCGCGCTCTCTGGCTACGTCCTCGAACGCTCCGAGGAACTCCCCGACTTCGCCGTTTCCGCGACGACCTCCGTCCAGCCCGGGGGGAGTGACTACCGGGTGATGGTCCCGCTTGCCAACCCCGCGAGCGAGAAACAGCTCATCACGCTGGGCGCGGTCATCGCCGACCAGCACGACGGGACCGTCGTGGTTGTGAACATCGTTCCGGTGCCCGACCAGACCTCCCTGGAGTCCGTCCGGGCCCAGCGCGAGTTCGACGCGGCCCATCACCTGCTCGATCAGGCCCAGGCCGACGCGGAGACCTACGGGGTGGATGTCGAGACCCACGTCGTCCTCTCCCACCAGGCCTTCGAGGAGATCTTCAACTCGGCCCGACGGTACGGGGTCGAAACCTGTGTCATGGGCTGGGGCGGGGAGTCACACGCCGCCCCCGGCCGGGCCGAACCGGCCATCGACGAACTCGCCCACGATCTGCCCTGTGACCTGCTCGTGTTCAAGGACCGCGGGTTCGACCCCGCCGAGGTCCTCCTCCCCACCGCCGGCGGACCGGGATCGGACCTCGCCGCGGCGATGGCGCGTGCGCTGCAGGAGCAGTTCCACGCGAACGTCACGCTCCTCCACATCGCCGCGGACGAGTCGGAGGGGGAGGCGTTCCTCCAGTCCTGGGCTGTGGATCACGACCTTGCGGACGCCTCGCTGCGGGTGGTCACCGGTGACGCGAAGACCCAGTTGCTCGCGGCCGCCGAATCGGCCACGCTCGTGATCATGGGCGCGTCCGAGCGGGGCCTCCTCACCCGTCTCGTCCGGGGCTCGCTCGTACGGGAGGTCCTCGAGTCCGTCGAGTGTTCCGTGCTGCTCGCGGAGAAACGCCACCGCCGGAGCCTCACGGAGCGGCTCTTCGGGCGTTCGAGTCTCCGGACGGCCGGCACCGAGGACGCTCCGGGGATGGCGGGGGGCATCGCCGACGAGCGCGAAGAGTCCTGACCTGCACCGGGATTTTTGCCGGACTCGGCCCAACGGCCGCCCATGGGTGGTCCCGCCCCGCCGGTCGAGATCGAGACGCCGGATCGCGGGACCGAACGCTGGATTCTGTCCTGGGCGCTCGGCTCGGTCGCCTTCGGCGGGGCGTCGCTTCTGGTCCCGCTCTATATCGTCCAGCTCGGGGCGTCCCCGCCCCAGCTCGGCGTCCTGGCGGCGACGGCCGCGCTGGTCGGCGCGCCGGGCGCGATGCTGTTCGGGCGGCTCGCGACCCGGTTGGAGCACCGGCGGCCGCTGGTCCTGCTCACGCTCGGGACCGTCTCGGCGGTACTCGCGGCATTTCCCTTCCTCCGGACCGTTCTCGCCGTGATCGTCGCGAACTCCGTCCTCTGGTTCGTCGTCGCCTCGATCGCCCCGGTGGTGACGATGCTGGTCGTGGCCGACCGGCCGGAGTCCCGCTGGAGCCGCGAGATCGGGGTCCTGAACACCTACCAGGGCTATGGCTGGGCCGGCGGGCTCGTCCTCGGCACGGTCTGGCCCGCGGTCGGCTCCCGATTTCTCGACGCCGTGACCGTCTCCCGGTGGCTGTTCTGGATCCTCGCCGCGGCCGCCGGGCTGAGTGCTCTCGGGGCCGCACGGACGCTGCCGCGACCCGGATCGGACGGGGCACTCACGAACCGGCGGCGGATCCGGCGGGTCGCCAGACTCCTCGCCCGCTCCCATCGCGGCGTGCGGGAGGCGACCTTCGCCTTCTCGCCGAACCGGATCTACTGGTCCACCCGAGCGGTCGACCCGCGCCGGTTGGTGGGCCGAGTCGGCCCCGTCTTCGGCACCTATCTGCTCGCGTCCGGGCTGTTCTTCGCTGGTTTCGCCACGTTCTGGGCCCCGCTTCCGCTCATGCTGACCGATGCCGGGATGGGATCGGGAACGATATTCGGGCTGTATCTGGTGTCCAGTCTCGGCTCGGCGGTCCTCTATGCGGGCGCCGGGCGACTCGCCGAGACCTACGATCCGTGGTCTCTCCTGTCAGGGGCGCTCGGCGTCCGGGGGCTCCTCTTTCCGCTGGTCGCCCTCCTCACCGTGGCCGTTCCGGGCCCTGATCCGATCCTGCTGGCCCTCGTGCTGATTGGAATCGGCCTCACCTGGGCCGTGATTCTCGTCGTCGGGACCACCATCGTCTCCCGGCTTTCGGCCCCGAGCGTGCGGGCCGAAGCCCTCGGTAGCTACACCGCGCTGGGCGCGCTTGCTGGAGGTGTCGGGAGCGTGCTCGGGGGCTGGATCGCGGCATTCGGATACGGGCTGGCCTGTGCCGTCGCCGGCGGGCTCGTCCTGGCCGGCGCGCTTCTGGTCGCCTCGCTGGGCCCGCTCTCGTCCCGGCACCGGAGACCCCTGATCTCCCGGCGAAACCCCTGATCGAAGCCCGCTCCGCCGATCCCCGGATACGTGGCCGCGGGCCGTTGCCGCCCCGACGCTTTTGCCGCCCCGCCCGTATCCTGTAGCTATGCCCGGATACGACGAACACGTCGGCGCGGCCAAACTAATCGCCGCACTCCTCGCCCCGGTGCTAACTGGGCTCACCTACTACCTGACCGCGGACCCGCGGCTCGCCGCGATCGGGCTGGTCGGCTCGACACTCGTGGTTCTGGGCGGGATGGCCCCCGATCTGGACTCGAACAGTTCGATCCCTCGACGGCGGCTGGTCCGTCTCGTCAGCGGCCTGCTGGTGTTCTCGATCGGAGGCTTCCTCGGGCGCTACTGGGATCGACTCGTCGTGACCCTCGAGGGGGTCCTGACCGGCCGGCTGTCGATCGTCCCGCCGGAGGGAATCCTGCTCCTGCTGGCGGGCGCGGCGGTGGCACTCGTGGTGCACAAGACCGGTGACGCGGTGCAGGCGGTGTTGCCCGCTCACCGGGGGCTGTTCCACGAGCTTCCATTCTGGGTCATGGTCGGGGGCACGATCGGTGCCGGCCTGTTCGCCGCCGGGTCCCTCCTGGATCTGCCCCGGTCGGTCACGCTGTACGCGGCCGTCGTGCTGCCGGCGCTGCTGGTCCTCGGCGTCTCGGTCCACCTCTACCAGGACGACGAGATCGTCTGAGACTGCCACCGCCGGGTCGCCACACTTATACCCTGATCCCGTGCTACGCAGGTGCATGCTGACGGTCACGGCGCCGGCGACGAGTGCGAACCTGGGGAGCGGCTTCGACGTCTTCGGCGTGGCCTTCGATCGCCCGCTTGACGTGGTCCGAGTCGAACGCGCCCCGGAGACCACACTCGAGGTCACCGGGGTGGGGAGTCAGTACATTCCCACGGAGCCCGAGCGCAACACGGCCGGAGTCGTGGCCCGGGAGATGGGCACGCCGGCCCGGATCGAGATCGACAAGGGGGTGCGACCCGCCTCGGGGCTTGGCTCCTCCGCCGCGAGCGCGGCCGCGGCCGCCGTGGCCCTCTCGGAGCTCTATGACACCGGCCACACCCGCGAGGAACTCGTCTGGATCGCGGCCGAGGGCGAGGCGGCGGTGTCGGGATCGGCCCACGCCGACAACGTCGCCCCCGCCATCCTGGGCGGGTTCACGGTCGTCCGGGAGGCGGGCGTCGAGTCGATCGACGCGTCGATCCCGCTGGTGGCCTGCCTGCCCGAGACCGTCGTCTCGACCCGTGATGCCCGACAGGTCCTCCCCGACCGGGTCGACCTCGATGTACTGTCCGAGACGGTGGGGAACGCCGCGACGCTCACGATCGGCATGCACCGGGAGGACCCCGAGCTCATCGGGGAGGGCATGCAGGAGTCGGTCGTGACTCCGGCCCGGGCGGCACTCATCGACGGCTACGATCGGGCCGTCGAGGGCGCGAAAGACGCCGGGGCGACCGGGGTGACCGTGAGCGGGGCGGGTCCGGCGCTGCTTGCGGTCACCCGGTCCGGCGATCGCCGCGCCGTGGCCGCGGCGATGGTCGAGGCCTTCGAATCGATCGACATCGACGCCAGGACCTTCACGACGATGATCGGGTCGGGCGCGAGGATTCATTGAGTGTCGAGGTGGGCGTTCTGCTTGTCGTCGTGGGTGTGTGTCGCTGGCTCCTCCCGGGATCGTTCCGCCTCGACGACCGAGAGTTTGACCTGATACACCCCCTGCAACGGGCGAAGCCGGGAGAGCAACGCTTCGATCCGGTCCCCCGGTCCGTCGACGGCGATCGATTCGAGACAGAGCTGACTGCTGAGGTGGACGTGATGGACGGCGATGATCGTCTCGGAGAATTCGTGCTGGATCCGAGTCATTTCGTCGGTCACGTCGCTCTCCTCGTGCTCGAAGAGGACGACCACCGTCCCGCTTTGATTCCCGGAGAGCCCGGTCTGCTGTTTGAATTCCGTGAGAAACGCCCTGAGTGCGTCTCGGGTCGCCTCGGAACGGCTGTCGTACGCGCCGGCCTCGACGACCGCATCGAGTTCGGCGAGGAGATCCGGCGGCACCGTGACGCTCATCCGGTCGACGTCGCTGTTCATGTCTCCCCGTTTTTCGAGGAGCGATTTAGCTAATTTCAGGCGCTAAGCCCCCTTCCTCAAGGAGTCGTTCGAGAGAGCGAAGCTCTCTCGTGATCACGAAAATCGAAGATTTTCGGACGACAACGCAGGGAGCGAAGCGACCGAGTAGCGCAGTAGGGAGGGGATACAGCGTCATCAGAAATCTCCGATTTCTGATTGGCAGCCAGAACCGGGGGTTCTGGCAACGCCCGTCATTATTGTTCATACGCCTTCTTGTTGCTGTCCCACAGGCCCACGAACCAATACGCTTATGTTGATACAATATTTAAATACTGGTGATGGATAGACACGAAATTGAAGGCCACGAAGTCATCGAGGGCGAGGTGAAAGCCACCGGCAACGGCGCACACGTCCTCGTTCCCAAAGACTGGCGTGGCGCAGACGTGAAAATCGTCCGAACATCCGACCCAGACGAGTAACCGATGCACTACGCCTACAGGTTCCGACTCAAGCCAACAGCCGAACAGCGTGAGCTGTTGGATTACCACCGGGACACCTGTAGGCAACTCTACAACCACGCGCTCGGAGAGTTTAACGAGATTCCCGAATCGGCGGGGACACTCAATCAACGAGTGCGACAAGTCCGCGACCAACTCACCGACCTCAAAGACTGGTGGGACGAGTTGAACGACCTGTACTCAACAGTTGCACAGGCCGCCGTCATGCGGATCGAGGACAGCATCAAAGCACTGTCTGAACTGAAAGAGAAAGGCTACAACGTCGGGGGCCTCAATTGGAAGGCACCCAGCGACTTCCGCAGTTTCACTTACGTCCAGTCTGGCTTCGAGTTCGACAAGAAGAACGGTCAGACTGTGCTCTCAC
>JBDGTI010000018.1:0-18218 GCA_042216995.1 Halodesulfurarchaeum sp. | reverse complement strand
TCCCACACGCCAACGCCTCCAGAATCGTCGTCGGCAACCCCTCGGTCGGCTGACTCGGCATCACGAGCAGCTTCATCCGATTCAACTCCGCGGGCACGTCGTCGTGATCGACCCACCCCGCAAGCTCCACGGCCCCTTCCTCGATCTCGTCGGCCAGTTCGGTCTCCAACCATCCATACAGCGGGCCGTCGCCGACGAATCGGAAGGTCACCCCCTCGGGCAGTCGCTTCGCCACCTCCGCTAACTCTCGAATGCCCTTCTCCTCGTCGAGCCGACCGACGAACCCTATCACGTCCTCGCGCTCCTCGAAGGGCACCTCCACGGAGAATTTCTCCGTGTCCACGTACCGTGCACCCTGTGGATACACCTTCTCCGACTCGGGGTCCAGGCCCAGTTCGCGGGCCATGTTCGGCGTGTAGGTCACGACCCGATGTGCGACCGCGAATCCGGCCCGCTCGAGCAGTCGGACGATCCCGGCCAGCCCCGCGGCCAGTGCGTCCGGCATGCGCTGTTCCCAGTTCAGCCGGAGGGTCAGCGGGACGTCTCCCCGGGGCTCGACGAGGACGGTCTTGCCGATGGCCCGGGCGAACAGGATGGGCAGCAGATACGCGGTCGCCCCGAAGAAGAGCACGACCTCCTCCGGTCGTCGCCGGATCGCGGCACACATCCGGAGCTGATTCAGAACGAAGCGCAGCGCCGCGACCGGCACGCTGTCGCCCGCCCCCTTCGAGGTCAGCTCGACGACCTCCCGATCGTCACGGATCGACGAATCGGCCGGCAGGTCGGCGGTGATCAGGCTCACCGGGCCGAGCTCCGCGAGGATGTCAAGAAGCGTGCGCGTGGCGTTCTCGCCCGCGTCGCTCAGCGGATGCGTGACCACGCAGACGCCGCTCGCGGTCATCCGTCAGTCACCGTCCCGCGGCTGTCGCCCGACCCGGCCGCTCCGGAGGGCCCGATCCGAGTCCGGAGTTGGCTCGGTCTGACCCGGGCGGTGACCCGCAGTTCGGTCCCGGGCGGTGGCGGTCCGGCGGACGCGGGGTGGCCCCGCTCGACGTGTGTGTATCATCGCTTTGGTCGTGATCCGATAGCTGTTACACCGTCTGTACGGTCGCATGCGGCCGATGAAAATCCTTGTGCCATGCCGGAACCACGGGATCGATCATTCGGATGTCTCTCCGGGAATTCCCCGGGGTGGGCGATTGCTCCCGGTCCGGGCAGTGAGCCGAATTCGCGTCCGGGACGGGGCCTTGGCGGGGAAGAAGCGGGGGGTTCCACCGCATCACCGTTCGGAGATCGGCCCATCGACAGTCCGGATCCCAAGAATATTGAGCATAGCCCGCCACCGAACAGCCGTCTCAGTCTACCCATGAGCGAAATCGGGGACACCGACTTCGGTGTCCAGGTCGGCATCGGCTTTCTCGGCAAGGTCGCCACCGCGGTCATCGGGCTCCTCGGCTCGATCGTCGTCGCGAGAGTGCTCGGTGCCGCCGGATACGGCATATTCTACGTCTCCCTCTCCATCGCGTCGTTGCTCGGCAACACGATCACCGGATGGAGCGGGGCCAGCAAAAAGCGGATGACGGAGACGGACTTCGACACCCGCGAAGCGCTCGGGGCGGTCCTGGTGGCCGACGCACTCGCCATTGCCCTCGGCGGTCCGGCCGCCTATCTGGTTCTCCGCCGGCTCACGGCCAATCCGATCATCCCGGTCGCGGTTCCCGTCCTCTTCGCGACAACCTCCCCGTATCTGGCCCTCAACTCGCTGCTCTCCGGACGGGCGAATTTCTCGCTCTCGGCCTGGAGCGGAACGGTGAACACGCTCGTTCAAACGGCGGGGAAGGTCGCCCTCGTCCTCCTCGGGTTCGGCGTCTGGGGCATGATCGGCGGCACCGCTCTTGGCCCGTTGCTCGTGGTCCCGCTCGTCCTCCAGTGGATCGGGGTCTCGCCCGCGCTCCCCTCGATGGACTCCCTGCGATCCATCGCCCGGTACGCCCGCTGGTCGATTCCCAACGGACTCGTCGGGACGGCCCTCTCGCGGATGGACACGCTGCTCCTTGGGTGGTTGGCCACGGCGAGCATCGCGGGGAAGTACCAGGTCGCGCTCCAGATCACGATGCCCGCGCTCTTCCTTTCGAACGTCATCGGCACCGGGCTGATGGGCCGGGTCTCGAATCTCGAGTCCCGGGGCGAGGCCTGGACCGAGGACCTCTGGAACTCCCTCTCCTACGGCCCGATCCTCGCCGTGCCGATATTCTTCGGCAGTCTGGTCATCGGCGAGGAACTGGCGGTGACGGTCTTCAGTGGCCAGTACAGCGGGGCCGGGATCTTCGTCGTGGGACTGGCGCTCTATCGGCTCCTGAACACGCAGTACCGACCGTTCCGCACCGTCATCGGCGGGCTGGATCGCCCCGAACTCAACTTCCGCATCTCCGCCGTCTCCTTCGGCCTCAACGTCGCCCTCGGGATCGGTCTCTGGGTTCCCCTCGGGGCACTCGGCGTCATCCTGGCCACCGTCCTCACCGGCTTCGTGACCTACCTCCTCACGCTCCACTACGTCCGGGAGCTGGTCGATCTCGAGTTCGTCCTCACGACGCCGCTCCTGAAGCAGTACGCGGCGGGCGCGATCATGGCCGGCGCGGTCTTCGGGCTGAAACGGACGATCGGCATCGGGAGCTGGCTCGACGTCGTCGGGTACCTCGGTCTCGGGGCGGTACTCTACGGGGCCGTTCTGTACTGCTGGAGCCCCCACCTGCGGAGCACGGCCCGGGGCATCTGGCGGGATTTCCGTGGGACGGCTCGCTGAATCCCGGGCGAAATCAGGGGAGCAATCACCGGACTGGGCCGGTCGGCCCGCAGTCCCATCGTGGGCGGTCCACCGCGGGAGGGATGGACCGGGCCCGTCGGACATCGGCATTCGCGGCGGGGTGACTGGAAACGTCGCTGCGGATCGCCGCCCGTCCTCGACAGGACCCGCGGTCACGCGCACGGGTGGTCACTTCACCGTCACGCTCTTCGCCAGGTTCCGCGGCTTGTCGATGGCCCGTCCCTTCTCCCGGGCCACGTGATACGCGAACAGTTGCATGTAGACGTTCGCCACCACCGGCTCCAGCAGGCCCACGTCGGGCACCGCGAACGACCGATCGAGCACGCCACTCCCGTCGACGCCGTTCACGAACCCGACCGTCGCGGCGCCCCGGGCGTCGACCTCGGCGACGTTGTGCAGGGTCGCCGCCGGATTGGCCCCCTCGGTCAACACCGACAGCACGAGTGCGTCCTCGGTCACGAGCGCCAGCGGGCCGTGTTTCAACTCGCCGGCCGCAAAGCCCTCGGCGTGGTCGTAGGAGATCTCCTTGAGTTTCAGCGCCCCCTCGAGCGCGACCGGATGCCCCAGGTCCCGGCCGATGAAGAAAAACGCCTCGCGATCCGCGTACTCCCTCGCGATCTCCTCGATGGCCCCCGCCCGATCCAGCACCTGCTGGACCGCACCGGGCATGTCCCGCAGGGACTCGAGGACCGCACTCGCCCGTTCGCGGGTCAGTTCGCCCCGCAGGCGACCAAGCGCCACAGCCAGCATCGTCGCGGTGGCCACCTGCGAGACGAAGGTCTTGGTCGCGGCCACGCCGATCTCCGGCCCGGCGTGGATGTACACGGTCTCGTCGGCCTCGCGGGTCACCGTGCTCCCGACCGTGTTCGTCACGGCGAGGGTCGTGGCCCCGGACGCCGTCGCCTTCCGGAGGGCGTCGAGGGTGTCCGCCGTCTCGCCGCTCTGGGTGATCGCCACGACCAGCGTCTGCCAGGGGTCCCGCCCCCCGCCGACGTCGTACTCGCTGGCGACGTGGGTGCTCACCCGGACGTCGGCCAGGTCCTCGAGCAGTCCCGCGGCGTACAGCCCCGCGTGATACGAGGTCCCGGCCGCGACGATCTGGATCTCCTCGAGTGACTCGAGGTACTCCCGCGGCAGGTCGACATCCAGGTCGACCGAGCCCGACAGCGCATCGACTCGGCCGGTCAGGGCCTGGCGCAGCGCCCGTGGCTGTTCGTGGATCTCCTTGAGCATGTAGTGGTCATAGCCCCCCTTCTCCGCGGCCTCGGCTTCCCACTCGACGTGGGTCCGCTCGCGCTCGACCGGCTCGCCGTCGTGTCGGATCGTCACCGAGTCCGGTCGAATGCGTGCCACGTCCCCGTCCTCGAGGAAGGTCACGTCCCGGGAGTGCTCCACGAAGGCGGGCACGTCACTCGCCAGGAACGTCTCGTCGTCCGCGTGCCCGATCACGAGCGGGCTGTCCTGGCGTGCGGCGACGATCTCCTCCCGGCCGGCGGCCACGACCGCGATCGCATAGCTCCCCTCCAGCCGGTCGACGACCGACTGGACGGCCTCCAAGAGCGATCCCTCCCCGAGTTCCGCCTCGAGAAGGTGGGGGACGACCTCGGTGTCGGTTTCGCTCCTGAACTCGTGATCCGCCGCGAGTTCGGCCCTGAGCGTCTCGTGGTTCTCGATGATCCCGTTGTGAACCACGGCGATGGTGCCGGTGCAGTCGGTGTGTGGGTGGGCGTTTTCGTCGGTCGGCGGGCCGTGGGTCGACCACCGCGTGTGCCCGATGCCGACCGTCGCGGTGGACGCCTCGGGAAGCGGGAGATCGCCGATCTCCCCCGCGGCCTTGTGGACCTCGAGCTCGCGGTTTGAAAGCGCGATACCGGCCGAGTCATAGCCGCGATACTCGAGGTTCGCGAGCGTCGAGGCGACGATCGGGAGCGCGTCGCGTTCGCCGACGTAACCGGTGATTCCGCACATGCTCAGCGTTGCACCCGCCCGTTCGGTTCGATTCGCCCCTCGACGGTGGCCCCGTGGTCGATCCGGGCCCCGTTCCCGACGAAGCTCCCGGGGGAGACGGTTACGTCGCCCCCGATCGTTGCGTTGTCGCCGATCACGCCCCCCAGAGGGACGTCGTGGTGAACTGTGTCCTGCAGGATCACGTCGGCCGGCCCGCCCACGACGGTCGCGTTCGGCCCGATCGTGACGTTCTCCGCGACGACCGCGTCCCGGAGCACGGCGCCGGCCTCGACGGTCACGTCGTCCATCAGAATCGAGTTCGAGACCGTGACGTTGGGTTCGATCGAGACGTTCTCGCCGACGGCCGATCCCTGGAGGACCGCGGCCCCGGGATAGACCGAGACGGTGTTCCCGAAGCCGACGCCGTCGCTGACTGCGGCCGTGTCGGGGACCGCCTGTCGATCGGGGGCGGGGTCACCTGCCAGCAGGGCCGAGTTGACGCTGAGCAGGTCCCAGGGTCGGGTCACGTCGAACCAACTCCCGCGGTCCGGGACCGCCTGAATCGGCCGGTCGGGGAGCCTGGCGGCGAGCACGTCGGTCAGGGCGAGTTCCCCGTGGGTCGACGTCGCCCGGATCTCCCCGAAGATCGAGGTGTCGAACGCGTACACCCCCGCGTTGATGAGGTCGGAGTGGAACTCGTGGGGGCTGGGTTTCTCGATCAGGTCCACGACCCGATCCCCCTCCAGGGAGACCACCCCGTACAGTTCGGGCTCCTCGGCGTGAGCGACCGCCATGACCGGCTCGCCGGTCGATGCCCTGCGCTCCATCACCGACTCGATGACGCCCGCGTCGACGATTCGGTCGCCGTTCAGCACGAGGAACTCGCCGTCGACGGACGGTTCGGCCTGGAGGACGGCGTCGCCGGTCCCGAGTTGCTTTGACTGTTCGGCGTACGTGACAGCCACCCCCCAGTCGTCCCCGTCGCCGACGTACTGCTGGATGCGGTCGGACTTGTAGCCCACGACGAGTAGCACCTCCTCGATCCCGGCCCGGGCGACCGACTCGATGACCCGGCCCAGGATCGGTTCGTTCGCGACCGGGAGCATCGGCTTCGGCCGGGTGTTGGTCAGCGGTTCGAGCCGTCGGCCTTCGCCGGCGGCCAGGATGACTGCCTTCATGGGAATGGACGGGCGTTCGGATCGGGCCCACAAGAGGGTTCGCTCGCTCAGTCGTCCGCGACGCCCCCTTCCGCGGCGCGGCGCTCGCTCAGCGCCTCCCAGATCTCGGTGCAACCGGCCCCGCTCTCGACGTCCTCGAGATGGCTGTGTGTGTCCGCCGGGTCGGCGGCGTCCGGCTCGGGCGTTTGGTTACTCATCTTCTTAGTAACTCCATTTCCGGCCGCCACCAAAAAACTACCGGTGGGGGCGGACTTTTTGCCCGTCCCGGCCGGCCATTCGGGTACATGTCATCGCGCCAGGAACCGGAGGCGCTTCTCGAAGCACTCGATCTCGGGGACTACGAGGCGACGGCGCTCGAACGGTTGCTCACGATGGGACGGACGACCGCTCCCACCCTCTCGGACGCAACTGACATCCCCAAGGCCCGCATCTATGACGTCCTCGAGTCCCTCTCCGACCGGGGGTTCATCAAGATCATCCCCGGCCGACCCAAGGAGTACCAGCCCAGGGCCCCGGCCGAGATCCTCGATCAGGCGATCGAGAACCGGCGCCAGTCATACGAACGGGCCCGGGCGGACATCGAGTCGATGCGCGAGCCCTTCCTCGAGACCTTCCGGAGCCGGTTCGAGGAGGCGAGCGAGGACATCACCCCGACCGAGGAGTTGTTCTGGGTCGTCGACGTGGGCGAGGTCAGCGAGCGCGAGACGCGGACCCTCTACGCCGAGGCCCAGGAGCGGGTCCACGTCTTCACGAAGAGTTTCGAGTACCTGCCGGCGGTGGAGAACGCCCTGCAGGACGCCGTCGACCGGGGAATCACCGTTCGCGTGTTGTTCGTGCATCCGGATCACATCGACCCGGACAACCGACCGGTTCAGGCCGACCGGATGGACGCCCTCGGGGCGACCGCCGGCGTCGAGTACCGGATCAGCGAGTCGAAACTCCCCGTCCGCGGGACCATGGCCGACCCGAGCATGGAGTACGAGTCCGGGACGGCCATCTTCCTCGTCGAGGAGGAAGACGTCCCGCTTCACCTCCGTCAGGCGGCGGTCACCGAGAACGCCTCGTTCGTCGCGGGGATGAATCGGCTCTTCGAGTTGATCTGGGAGTACGAGTCGGTCGACACCCGCTGAGGAGGGCGTCTCGAAGTTGGTCAATCGCGTCCGACTCTCCGCGCAGGTGGCCTTCCCTTCTTGAAGGGGTCCGGGCTGATGCGGACTTAGAAGGGTGGCGGCGGGTTCGAGGGGCCACAGCTCTCGGTCCGTTTGAGGATGACCGTGTACTGGTTCGCCGCGAGTTCCTGCTCGTCGGCGTACTGATCGGTGTGGGGCACGATTCCCAGGCGAATGAGCTCAAGCACCGAGTTCGGCGTGGGCCGCTGGGGGACGAAGTTCGGCGGCCGGGGACCGAACTCCGCGACGATCTCGTACCCGGCTTCGCCGTTCAGGAGCGACCGAACGTACGCGGCCCGGGTCGCGCCGTTTCGATAGTAGGTCCCCTCGTTCAGGTAGAGCAGGTCCCGATACCCCAACTGGACGTAGGTTGGGCAGGGCGGGAGTCGCTCTTCGGGGCCCTCCGGTCCGTACGCGTGGATGACGGTCATCGAGTGGGGGACTGCCGTGTCCTGGAAGTGGCGGCGATAGACCTCCAGGGTGGCGTTCGGATCCGCGTTCCGCTCCAGCCACGAGACCGCCTGATCCCGCGGCATATCGGCGTACGTGGCGACCCCGACGCCGGCGTAGGCGGCCGTGCTGAGGAGGAGTACCGCGAGGGCGGGACGGGCGATCGAGGGGGACCGATCCAGGAAGCGGTCGACCGACCAGGCCAGGAGAACCGCGATCAGGGGCATGGTCCCCAGGAGGTGATGCACCCGGAAGTCATGCCACTGCGAGAAGAGCGCGAGGTAGGCCATCAGGCCGGTCATGAGGAGTATGCCGATCTCGTTGCCATCGGGACGGTGGAGGAGCCGTTTCGCACTCGCGAGGACGCCGAGGACCGACGCCACGAAGAGCCCGAGCCCGAGCCCGCTGAGATACCCCCGCAGGAACCACCAGATGACGTGAGCGTCGGGACCTGTTGGGTGGCTGATTCGGGAGAGTGAACCGCCGAAGATCCGGTAGACGACCAGATCGAGGCGACCGACCAGCGTCGTGGGGAAACTGAGAAAGACGACGAGGAGGCCGGTCGTCGCCCCCGCCACCACGAGCCCAGGACGCAACCCCTCGAGGGAGAACTCGCCCTGTCGACGTATCCTGAGCAGGTGAGCGACGGCGATCAGCCCGATCACCGGCACGGCCGTCAGCTTGAAGCCGATCGCGAGGCCCCCGACGGCACTCGCCGCCAGGAAGTGACGGGCCTCCCCACCCCGGACGTATCGGCCCAGCAGAACCAGCGCGAGAAGCAAGAAGAAGGTGGCCGGCATGTCCTCGCCCCCCTCGTGGGCGATGGTGAGAAACCCGAAGGTCAACGTGAGAAACAGGGCCCCGAGGCGGCCCGTTCGGCGGCCGGCGAGGTCCGCTCCGAGGCGATAGGTCAGATAGACACAGCCCACGGCGAAGGCCACGTTACTCAGTCGGACCAGCGAGATGGCCCACGTCCAGATCCAGGCCGGCGTGGTGTGCCAGGCCGGGTAGAAGCCGAACTCCGGATCCGGAAACGCGAGGGCCGCAATCACCTCCCCCTGCCCGCCCAGGACCGCGGCGGCGACGACCGGGAGCAGAAGGAGGCCGTACAGGGCCGTCGTCGCGCCAAACGGCACCCGCCCCCAGACGATTCCCTCCCGGATCGATTCGAGGCTGGGGTCGTCCAGAAACGTGGCGTAGGGCATCAGCGCGTCGAGAATGCGGCTGAACTCGTCTCGGGTGGCGAAGTTCGGGATCCGGTGCCAGAACCAGAATCCGCCGAGGAAGGCGGCGAGGAGCAAAATCCCCTGCAGGTAGCGGTCGCGCCGGAGGTCACGGCTGAACTGGTCCCAGCCGTCCCGGAGGTACCGCCGAAGGGGCATCATCGATCCTGGGGCCGGTGTGAACTAAAGGGTACCCCTCTCAGGTCGCCGGGGTCGGGGCTTCGGCCCCGCCTGCGGCCGTCCCGCCCACCGTGAGTTCGGCCCCGAGGGATTCAGCGAGTTCGAGGCCGTGCTCGGCCGCCCGAAGCGACGCGTCGCTGCCGTCGGTCGGGAGCAGGATCCGTTCGTAGGGGAAGGTCAGTGTCTCCTCCGGGTGCATCCGGGCGGTCAGCACCGGCACCGCCGAGAGGCCGAGTACCTTCTCGGAGACACTCCCCAGGAAGAGCCGGGAGACCCCGGTCCGGCCGTGAGTCGGCTGGACGATCAGGTCATACCCGTACCGATCGGCGTAGGTCGCGATCGTCTCGGCCGGTCTTCCCTGGACCACGTCGGTCCCGTGGGGGGTCGCCAGGGTCCGTAAGATCTCGCCCGCCTCTTCGAGTATCTCCTGCCCGCGGTCGACGAACACGTCGACGGTCTCGTCGCCGATCCGGGTGACGCTGTCCCGGGTGGTATCCGCCACGTAGAGGAGCCGGATCGTCGCGTCGTGGTAGTGGGCGATCTCGCTGGCGTGGTGGAGGATCGCGCTCGCCCCCTCGCTGCCGTCATACGGGAAGAGAATGTTCTCATACATGATCGAACCGACGAACTGTCGGCGTTTATGTGTTATCCGCCCGGCCCCGCGCTGTTCGGCCGAACGACTCACCGGGGCGCAGTGCGTAAGCGGTAAACGCGCCCTGAACCAAGCAGTGTCCAATGAGTGATTCGTCATCCCAGTCGGATGGCACCCCCATCGTCTATGACCTCGATCCGGCCTGTACGGTCTCCGACCTCGAATCGGGCGCGTACTACCGCGGCACGGTCAACGGCGTCGTCGACTACGGCGTGTTCGTCGACGTTTCGGCGTCCGTCTCGGGGCTGATCCACGAATCGAGCCTCGAGTCGACCTACGAGGTCGGCGACGACGTGATCGTGAAACTCCGCGACGTCAAAGCGAATGGGGACGTCTCCTTCGAACCGGTCGATCCGGACACCTACGAGGAGCGGGTCAAGCGACCGGACTACGACCGATCTGTCGTCTCGACCCTCGCGGGAGCGACCGGCGAGCAGGTCCACCTCGAGGGGGAGGTCGTCCAGATCAAGCAGACCCGCGGTCCAACCGTCTTCCAGGTCAGAGACGAAACCGGCATCGTTCCCTGCACGGCCTACGCCGGGGCCGGCGTGCGCTCGCACCCGGATATCGAGGTGGGCGATGCGGTGCACGTCGCCGGCTCGGTCGGCACCCGGAACGGAGGTATCCAGGTCGAGGTCGAGACTCTCGAGGATCTCCCCGAGGAGTCCGCACGGTCGGTCGGCGAACGGCTCGAGGCCGCGACGGCCATGCAGGCCGACCCGGTCGAGGTCGAGCCGCTCATCGAGTGGGAGGCCATGCGCGAGATGCGAACCGACCTGGCCGAGGTCGCCAGGCGACTCCGCGAGGCCGTCCTGGAGGGGCGGCCAATCCGGATTCGACACCACGCCGACGGCGACGGGATGTGCGCGGCCGCGCCCGTCGAAGTCGCGCTCGAACGATACGTCGAGGAAATCCACGAGGACGAGGGGGCCGGGCGACACCTGCTCAAACGCCTGCCCTCGAAGGCGCCCTACTACGAGATGGAGGACGCCACGCGGGACCTCAACTACGCGCTCGGCGATCGGGAGCGACACGGACAGAAGCTCCCGGTGCTTCTGATGATCGACAACGGGAGCACCGAGGAGGACACCCCGGCCTACCGCACCCTCGATGAGTACGACATCCCGATCATCGTCATCGATCACCACCACCCGGACCCGGAGGCCGTCGATCCGTACCTCGAGGGCCACGTCAACCCCTACCTGTACGACGAGGACTACCGGATCACGTCGGGGATGCTCAGCGTCGAACTCGCCCGCATGATCCATCCCACGCTCGAGAACGAACTCGATCACGTGCCGGCCATCGCCGGTCTCGCGGACCGCTCGAAGGCCGACGCCATGTCCGAGTACCTCGACCTGGCCGCCGAGGCCGGCTATGATCTCGGACACCTCGAGGACGTCGTGGCCGCGCTCGACTATGCGGCCTACGTGCTCCGGTACGACGCCGGTGACGGATTCGTCACGGATATTCTCGGCATCGAGGACGACCCAGGGCGACACCGGGACCTGGTCGACCTGTTGGCCGAACGGGCCCGTCTCGATACGGACCATCAGCTCGAATCGGGCAGTGAGCACGTCGAGCACGAGCGGCTGGCCAACGGGGCCCACCTCTATCGGCTCGACCTCGAGGAGTTCGCCCATCGCTTCACCTATCCGCCGCCCGGGAAGACCACGGGGGAACTCCACGATCGCAGGGTCGAGGAGACCGGTGAGCCGGTGATCACCGTCGGGTACGGCCCTGACTTCGCCGTGTTGCGAAGCGACGGCGTGCGCCTGGACATCCCCGAGATGGTCTCGGAGTTGAACGCCGAACTTCCCGGCGCAGGGGTCAGCGGCGGCGGTCACCTGGTCGTCGGCAGCATCCGCTTCGTCCCCGGCATGCGCGAGGCGGTGATCGACGCTCTCGTCGAGAAGATGGCCGACGCTCGGCTCGACGAGGACCTCAGTAGCTCCGCGAGTCCGTAGGTTCGAACGCGGCGATCGAGGCGGCATAGCGGACGCCCAGCGCCACGACGAGACCGGCGACGGCGAGCAGTCCCCACGGGACCCGCCAGGCCGCGCCCCGCCAGTCGGCCCGGAAGACCCGCCCGAAGTAGGTGGCAACGGCCGGATCGTCGATCCGGACGGCGATCTCCCGGTTCTCCGTCCGCGCGTTCGCATTCCAGTTCAGGCTCCCGACCAAGACTGTCTCGCCGTCGACGATCACCCCTTTGTTGTGTATCTTCTCGTATCGGCTCCGGGGTTCGGCCACCCGGACCTCGATCGGGAGCGAATCGTTTACGGCCCGCGCCCGAATGGCCGCGGCGAAGGCCCGGTTCTCCCGTTCGACGTACCAGGCCCCGGAGACGAGAATCCGCACCCGAACGCCGCGCTCGGCGGCCGCGAGGGTGGCGTTCAGCAGTCGCCCCGGCCGCTGAATCGAGACCTGCTGAACCCGGATCGACGTGGTCGCGTTCGCGAGCATGGCCGCGACCGCCGGACCGGCGTTGTCCGGGGCGGCGAACACCGTCACCCGCTCGGCGCGGGCGGTCAGTGAGCCGAATCGACTCGAGTAGTGTCGGGTATCGAGATCGGCGGCCACCGTATCGATCGACCGATTCACCGTCCAGGGGGGCGTATCGATAAATCCGGTGTCCACGCGAAATATCCTCGAGAGGTCGGCCGCCACTCGCGGATCCTCGAGCACGACCGCCCAGCCGCGGGAGCCGTGGCCACCGGTCCCGCCCGGTTCCCAGTTCTCGGAGGTCACGACGGCCCGGCCGTCCACGACGGCGTACTTCGCGTGCTGGTACCGGTAGCGGGCGTGGTCGGTTCCCATCACCGAGACGGGAATCCCGGCCGCCCGGAGCCGGAGGAGCTGGTCGACCTCGGTCTCGGGCATCCCGCCGACCGGCCCGCCTTCGATCAGCACTCGAACGGTCACGTTCCGCCGGTGGGCGGCGATCAGCGCCGCGGTCACGGCCGGGTCGGTGATCGTGTAGCCGGCGAGCAGAATCCGGTTCTCGGCAGTCTCAAACGGCGACTGCAGGGGTCCCGGCCGGTCGGGGAGCACCGTGGCCCTGACGGTCACGTTTCGACTGTCCAGGGGATCGAACGAGGAGCGGGCCGGCGGCTCGAACGATCCGTTCCGATAGAGTTCCCCCTCCGGCGCGTCGGGAAACCGCACGGACGTGGATCCTGCAGCCCTGATCAACCGGATCTGCTCCCCGGCATTCGAGAGCGCGAGAAACGAGTCGGTCCGGTAGATATTCGCGTCGGTCAGCGCGGCGGCCGGACCGGGGTCGAGAGCGACGGCGACCAGGCCGGATTTCTCCAGTCCGGCGAGGGGGATCGTATCCTCCCCATCGGTGAGCGCAAGCCCCGCCGTGGTCGCGTTCGCCGGCACGTCGAGCAGGACGAACTCGCCGCGGTCCTCGGGCGTCGTCGGGTTGGGATAGATCCCCTCGACGGTGATCGGGCCGGCGGAGATCAGAAGCACCGCGAGGAGGAGTTCGGCGAACACGCCCCGGACTGGTCCGATCTCCCGGGAAAAACGTTCGGATGGGTTTATCCGGGTGCGGACGGGCCCTTCGAGTATGGCCATCAGCACACAACTCCATCTCCTCGGCGCGGCCGTCGGGGTCGTCGGCGCAATGTTGCTGTTCGTGGAGTTCTTCCAGCTGCCGAGTTACGTCCGGTTCGATCCGGACTTCGAGAGCTACAGCGTCGAAATTTCCCCACAGGAGGCAGACGAGTACACGGTCTTCGGACGGGCCGGGGCAATCCTGATCGGGGTGGCCTTTGCCCTGCAGCTCACCGGAACGTTTCTCGCCTGATCAGGCGGTCGCGTCGTCGGTGCCCTCGGCGGAATCCGCCGGCGTGGCGCCGTCGCCGTCCTCGGGCTCTTCGTCGTCGGCCTCGTCGCCGAGAGCGTCGACGGCCGTCTGTGCCTCCTGTTCGACCAGGTAGGACTCGTCCCGAGCGTACTCTGCCGCCGTTTCGAGCGCTCCCTCGGTGCCGATCTGACAGAGCGCCCAGGCCGCACTGGCCCGGACGGCGTTCTCCTCCTCCCCGTCGGCCAGCACGTCCGCGAGCGGGTCGACCGCCCGGGTGTCCCCGATCATCCCCAGGGCCCGGGACGCGGCGGTCCGCACGCGCTCGCTGTCGGCGACGAGCTGGTCGGCGACGGTGTCGGTCGTGGATTCGTCGCCGATGGCGCCCAGGGCCGTGATCGCGCGGGCCTGGAGCTCGGGCGTCCGACCGGACTCGGCGTGCCCCTCGATGGCGTCCACGCCGGACTCGGCTCCGATCTTGCCGATGGCGTCGATCGCGTCGAGGTTCCGCCGCTGGGCGAGGTCGGCCAGCGCGTCGACCCCCGCCTCGTCGCCTATGTACTCCAGGGCCTCGATACAGTGGCGGGCGATGAAGTCCGTATCGCCCATCAGATCGAGCAGGAGCAGGACCATCTCGACGTTGCCGCGCTTCTGCCAGACCTTGAGGGCCGACCACTCCGGCGGGAAGTCCTTGTGTTTGTCCCCCCTGATCGGCTCGTAGAACCCCTCCCGGTCGAGGCGTTCCCGGATTTCGAGGTCCGTCCAGGCCGTCGCGGCGTCGACTGCGTCCTCGAGGGTATCAGTGGTTTCCAACAGCGAGTCGATGGTTTCGGCGTCCTCATCCGGGTCGTAGTCGGCGGCATCGACCTCCTGGGCGACCGTTTCGAGGAGCGCGGCGAGTTCCTCCGGGTCGGAAACGGCCTCCCCGAACTCCGCGTCCAGGATCTCCGCCGTCGAATCGAGGAAGTCCTGGACGACCGGCACGAGTTCGTCCTCCCCCTCCTCGGCCCAGCGGGTGTCCGTGACCGTCCCCTTCACGTCCTCGATGGCGTCGACCACGTCCTCGGCGTAGGGGCCGCGCTTGGCCTCGAGTTCGTCCCTGAGATCGGACAGTTCGGCCTCCAGATCTTCGGTCGGATCCTCGGGTTCCTCGTCCTCGTCCTCGGGTTCGGGCACCGGAATCTCCGCCTCGTCCAGGTCCGCCTCGATCTCGTCGAGGGTCGCTTCGACCTCGTCGAGGTCCGCCTCCGTCTCGGCGGATTCGACGGCGTCAGCGGCCGACTCGAGACGCTCTTCGAAGTCCTCGACGATCGAATCGGCGTCTGTCTCTGTTTCCTCGTCCCCGTCACTCATGTTCTTGGCTTCCGGGAGAAATCCTATGAGCGTTTCCCTTCCGGCCCGGGATAGAATCGCGGCCCGAGCACGAGGTAGGCAAGCGCCCAGGCCAGAAGCGCCTTCGGAAACACCGCGCCGAACGCGTTCGGGAGTCCGAGTGCCAGGGCCTGAATCCCCCCCATGAGTAACCCGTCGCGGACACGCAGGTCCGGATAGACCGCCTCCGAGAGCATCAGCACCGCGAAGCCCCCGAGGCCCACGACCAGCGCCAACCGGGGGACACCGGCCAGGAGCCCCGCGGCGAGAATCGTCGCGGCGAGGGTCGTCTGGACGCCCCGCGTCGAGGGCTGATCGGTGTCATACGCCGTGTAGAGGGCGAGTCGCACCACGGCCGCGCCCACGAAAACTCCGCCCAGCGCGATCGGGAGAACGGCGCGGGCGTCGAGCGAAACGCCAGCGATCCCCACGACCATGATCGCCGGTCCGACCCCGAAGGACGCCACGTCCGCGAGCGAGTCGAGGTAGGGGCCGACCGCGGAACCGCCCCACCGCCGGGCCACGATCCCGTCGAGGGCGTCGGTGATGCCCGCGAGGAGGACCAGACGTGCCGCGAGTCCCGGCGCCCTGGTCGCGACGGCGATGGCCACGAACCCGATCACGGCGTTCGCGGCCGTGATCAGGTCCGCCGGGGAGAGTGCACGCAGCGCTCGCGGTCCCATGCTATCCCCCTCCGAGAGAAATGACTTACCTGTTTATATCCGGTTACTCCTCGACGGCCGCGGTCTCCTCTTCCTTGCGGACCTCCTCGGGATGGGCCTCGAGGACCGTCTTCTCGACCTCCACGCGGCGAAGCGGATAGATGGTCTTGGCCTCGTTGTAGATGGCACTGGAGAGGTGTCCCTGGATGACGCTGTCGAGGAACTCCTCGAAGGTCCGCTCCGAGGCCGCTTCCGTGACGAGTTCGGTCATCCGCTCCCGGATGGCCTCCTGCTGACTCCGGTCGGCGACCTTCGTCGTGAAGGCCACCGGCTGGACCGAGACGCGGTAGTCATCGCTGGTTTCGAGGGTCAACACGGCCTTGACCTTCGAGGAGCCGCGTCGGACCAGACTCCGCTTGTAGTCCCGCGTGAGTTCGTGGCGGTCGAACTCGGTGTAGGCCGAGTCGCTGCCCACGTCGGTGATGCGGAACGTGAGTTTGACGTTGTTCTCGCCGCCCTCGAGGACCTCGCCAAGCGTGGTCTCGATGGTGCGGTCGATGACCTGTTCCGGTTCGTCGGCGGGGGTCGTGCCGAGTTCGGCCCGGTCGAACTGCTCGGGCGCGAACACGGTGTACCACCGCTTCTCCTGACTGCGTTTGGATACTGATCGTTCGCTCATGTGTTGGATTCGTGTTCGGTCGTACCTGCGTGCCTGTTCGCCGTCTCGGCCACCTCGATGGCGACCGTGAGGTTCCTGACGTAGTCGTCGGCCGTCGAGCGGAGGCCCGACGTGGACCCCCGTTCGATGGTCGTCGCGATCTCGTCGTCCTCGACCTGTGTCTGCATCGCCTCGGTGTTGTCCGGGGTGACCGCCGCGGCAATCACGGCGGCGTTCGGGATCGACGAGCGGATCGTCGCCTCCCGGGTCATTGCTGCCCCTCGATCGTCTCGCGGACGGACTCGATGTCCGTGTCGATCCGGGCGGTCGCGAGTGTCTCCGTGCCGATGACCGCCTCGGACTCGAAGCGGGTCTCGAGCACCGAGCGAGCCTCCGCCCCGGCGGTCGCCAGGGCGAGTGAGTCCGGCCCGACGACGTAGACGCGGTCGGCCGCGACCGCGAAATCCCGGGCCAGTCGGGCCACTTCCCGCGGCGGGATGGCCTCGACCCGGCCCGTCGCGACGGCCCCGTCGGCGGTCACCGCCTCGACCCCCTCGTGCAGGGCCGCCCCGTACTCGGTCCACAGATCCAGGAGCGTCTCGCGGTCCGCGGACCCGAGCAGCGCCGCGAGTGCCCGACCGGGTTCGAGGGCCGCAGCCGCGGTCAACACGTCGGCATAGCCGCCGATCGTCTCGAAGGCGGTCGGGGACGTTCGCGGGGCGAGCGCCCGCTCGATGGCGGTCGCGGCCCGCGATGTCGGCGCGTCGGTCGCGTCCAGGGCCACCGCGGAAGCCAGACGCTCGCGAGCGTCCGCTCCCGGTTCCTCGGGAAGCCCCAGCTCGGCGAGGAAGTCCCGTGCGGCCGCGACGTCCCCGGAGAAACTCGCGTGGAGGTACCCGGTGTGGGCCAATCCCGTCGCGAGGTCCCCGGTCGGAATCGCGAGCCCGGGACGGGTGCTCATGCCGCGCTCACGGCCCGCCTCGAGGGGGCGCCCCTGGGGCTCGACTCCCGCCGCCACGCTGCCGGCGAGTGCCAGCCCGGGATCGGGCTCGATGCCCAGTTCCCGGGCGACGTCGTACGCACACCGGGCCGCCGACGCCGAGCGGCAGGTGCGATTCAGGTCCGGAAAGCCCAGGGTGACCGGCGTGCCGGCCTCCTCCAGTCGCGGGGCGGCCCCAGCCGCGGCGGGGGACAGCGAGAGGTGCCGTGGGATGCCCAACTCGCCGAGCGCTCGGCCGAGAATGGCAGCGGCCGCGAGGCCGTCGCCGTCGGCGCGGCTCACTATCCGCACGAGGTGTGCCCCGCGCAGCTCGCCGGCGAGACCTGCTGGCTCCCACGACTCCCCGTCGATCCCCGTCGTGGCCATCTATTCGAGGAGTTCCTTCGCGTTCTCGGGGGTGTACTTGAAGTCCGCCGGGAGTTCGTCGCCGCGGTAGTACTCGACCAGGCGGCGGATCTTGGACTCCAGATTCTGCAGGGCGTGCTTGTTCTGGTGGTCCTGGCCGTGCTCCTCGACGTGCTCGCGGAGGTTCAGGGCTTTCTCCAGGAGGTTCCGGAGATCCTCGGGAACCTCCGGATCGGCGTCGTGTTCCTCCAGGATCGTGGTGATCTTCTTGTCGGTGGCGGCCTTCACGTCGGGGATCGGCGTGCCCTGGACGCCCTCATCGCGGAGTTGCATCCCGATCTGGGACGGGTCATACCCCTGGTCGGCGAGTTCGACGACTCGCTGTTCGATCGCGTCCGCATCGACGTCACTCCACTCCGGTGGTTCGTCTGTCGCCGGTTTGTCCGAGCCGGACTGTCCCCGGCGACCGGTGTGCATTCGTGCCATGTGTCTGATTGGAACGACACGGACCGCAGGATGAGTTCTCGACAGTGGCTGTCGAACACTACCGCAATCCCAAGCCGATATCGGCGAGTCGGACTTGCGGTCGTGCGTTCCCTATGGCGGGGATGGTGACAGACCCAATAAAGCGTTTCGTTGTCCTCCCGCTCCGATTCGGAGGGCTTATGAGTAAATGCGTGATAGGGGTGTCTGCGGGCTCGTAGATCAGTGGTAGATCACTCCCTTGGCATGGGAGAGGCCCCGG
>JBDGTI010000052.1:0-18412 GCA_042216995.1 Halodesulfurarchaeum sp. | reverse complement strand
AGTGGGCCGCGGTGGCGAAGGCGAAACTCACCGGCCGGGGCATCGAGGAGACGTTCACCCAGACCTCGTTGCCGTCATCGAGTTCCGCGGTGATGCGATCGAAGGCCCGCTCGAAGGCCCCGTCGTAGTCATAGACGTTCTCGATGGTCATCCGCTCGGTCTGGGCCCCCAGCAGGTTCCGGAAATCCGTCTCCAGCTTGCCGGCCAACCGCTCGGAGTACTCGACGTTTCCCTCGCTGCCGACCGCCCCCTGGAGCAGGATGACCCTGTCGACGGACAGCTGGTCGCGAATCAGCGGCGCGATCAGCCGGTCGTAATCGAAGCCGACGGGAACGATGTGGGTGATCACTCCCGGCTCACCTCCTCGAAGTAGCGCTCGGGGGACTCGCCGTCCCGTTCGGAGACCAGCGAGCCCACGACCGTGAGCCCCAGGCCGAGGGCCATCCCCACGAGCGTGAAGTCCCACCCGCCGACCGTCTGGGGGATCATCGGCAGGAAGACCGAGCCGAGGTAGGCCGCCTGGCTCCCGCCCAGGCCGGCGAGCATGCCCTGGCGGGTGGTTCCGCGCCAGTACAGCGCGAGGATAACCGGGAGTGTGAGCTGTGCGAAGCCCCCGAAGGCCGTTTCGCCGATCGCCACCAGCGTGCCGGGGCGGAGGAGGCTGGCGCCGAAGGTGGCCAGGGCGAAGCCCGCGACGCCGATTCGGCCCAGCACGTCCTCCCGCCGGTCGCTCGCATCGGGGGCGACGAACGGCCGATAGAGATCACGGGTGAAGTAAGACGCCCCCGAGAGGAGCATCGAGTCCGAGGAGGACATCATCGCCGCCAGCGCCCCGGCGACCACGAGCGCCGCGAACCAGCCCGGCGTGTAGGCGGTGAGCAACTGGGAGAGCACGTCCCCCTCCGCGGCGTGGATTCCCACCCCCCTCGCCCAGGCGCCGAGCATGAACGCGGGGACGAAAAGCAGGATCACGAGCACGGGCCAGAGCGCGAACGAGCGCTTGAGTACGGTCTCGCTCCGGCCGACGAAGAACCGCTGGTTGACCTGGGGGAACATCGCGACGCCGAAGGCGATGCCGACGGCCTTCGAGATGACGAACTGCGGCGAGTAGAGCCCGCCCCCGAGGTGCAGGAATCCGGGGGCGACGCCCTCGAGCTGGGCGGTCGCCGCCGCTGGGCCGCCCAGCGCGGCCAGGACCCAGGCGACTGCCAGCCAGATCATCCCGAGCATGAACAGGCCCTGGAGCGTGTCCGTCCAGGCCACCCCGCGCATGCCCGAGAGCACGACGTAGACGATCATGAACACGGTGACCAGCAGCGCGCCGGCCCAGTAGGGCAGGGCTCCGTCGGTCAGGGCGGCGAGGGCGGCCCCCGCGCCCATCTGCTGGAGCATGACGTAGGGGAAGAGCCAAAAGAGGCTGATCGCGGCCACCAGCCCCCGGATCCGGAGCGAACCGAACCGGTCCCCGAGCAGCTCGCCGAGGGTCACATATCCCCCGGCCTGGCCGATGAGCCACTGCTTGTAGCCCACCACGTACCAGAGGATCCCGAAGATGATCCCGTCCATCAGCCCCATGGTGAGGATCCACTCCGGCCCGGCACGGTTGGTGAGGTTCGGCCCGCCGAAGAAGGTAAACGCCGAGAGCAGCGTGGCGAAGGTCGTAAAGAGCAACACGACCGTGCCGAGGGTCCGACTCGCCAGGTAGTAGTCCTCGGCCGAGCGCTCGGTGAGCCGGTAGGCCACCAGGCCGACGCCCAGTGCCAGGAGGAGATAGCCCACCACGATTCCGACCCGGATCGCGACGCTCATCGGCTCTCACCCCCGTTTCGGTCCGTCACCCACAGGCCCCAGTCGGTCCTGGCGAAGATCGCGAAGACGAGCGAGGCGAGGGCGAGCCATCCGACGTGCCACCACACCCAGATCGGGAGCCCGGCCACGACCCGTCCCGACCCCCAGAGAAACCAGGGCACGGCGACGGCCGCGAGGCCGAGAAAGCAGACCGCCCAGCCGATCGAACGGGTGTCCATCGTTAGAACGATTCTGATTTTCTACCCACTAATATATTGTGATTGTATTTCAATCGCCTCCTTCGAAGAAAAAATCTCTTCAGTATGTCCGGGCCGTCCAACTGGCGACCTGCCGTCGAGCCGACGACAGCCTTTAAATCGCCCGAGACCTTTCTTCGAGCCGACAACGCGATGGAGGACACGGCCAAGTATCTCATCCACGCCGGTTTCGTCGCCGACGGGGTCATCGAGCGCAGCGACGTCGTGGGCGCGGTCTTCGGACAGACCGAGGGCCTGCTCGGCGACGAACTCGAACTCCGGGACCTCCAGGAGTCCTCGAAGCTCGGACGCATCGACGTGGAGGTCCAGAGCGAGAACGGTCAGTCCCGGGGCACGATCACCATCGCGAGCAGCCTGGATCGGGTCGAGACCGCGACGCTGGCGGCCGCCCTGGAGGCCATCGACCGCATCGGGCCGAGTCAGGCCACCGTCGAGATCTCGCGCATCGAGGACGTCCGGGCGGCGAAACGTCGCGAGGTCGTCGACCGGGCGAAGGAACTGCTTGCCACGGCCTTCGACGAGCCGGTCATGGACAGCCGGGCGATCCTGGAGGAGGTCCGGGAGAGCGTCCGGGTCGAGGACATCAACGAGTACGAGGGGCTGCCCGCCGGCCCACGGGTCGGCGAGAGCGACGCCGTCATCGTCGTCGAGGGCCGGGCGGACGTCCGGACCCTCCTGCGCTACGGGATCAAAAACGCCATCGCCGTCGAGGGGACGAACGTCCCCGACCCGGTCATCGAACTCACGAAATCGAAGACCGCCACGGCGTTCCTCGACGGCGACCGGGGCGGGGAACTCATCCGGGAGGAACTCCTCCAGGTCGGGGAGCTGGACTACGTGGCCCTCACCCCGCCGGACAGATCCGTCGAGGACCTCTCCCGGGAGGAGGTCCACACCACGCTCCAGGAGAAGATTCCCGTCGAGGCCCTCGAACGCGGGGCCGAGGAGCCGGGGACCGCCCCGGAGTCCTCCTCGGCCCCCGATGGCGGCGGCACCGTGGCCGTCGCCGCGGCGGGCGAGAGCCAGTCCGGCGAGGCGATCGAACGGGCGGGCACGGCGGACGCCGAATCGGACGCGGATTCGGAGCCCGAATCCGAGCCCTCCGATCGGCTTTCCTCCCACCGTGAGGCGGTCGCCGGCAGCGGGACCGTTCGGGTGCTGGACGACCAGTTCGCCCTCCTGTGTGAGGGGGACCGGTCTGCCGCCCGCTCCCTCCTCGCGGAGGCGGGCGAGGACGCCCGGACGGTACTCATCGACGGCCCGGTCGCCCAGCCGCTGCTCGACGTCGCCGCCGAGCAGGGCGCGACCGCCATCTACGGGACCGGCGAGGGCGACGTCGTCAAACAGCCGGCGTCGGTTCGGATCCGCGAGCTGGCGGCCTGATTTTCAGCCGAGTCCGAGTGCCAGCAGTGCCCCCGCGCAGCCGCCGGCACTCGTCGCGATGAAGTTCACGGCCTGGTTGCCCACGTACCGCCCCTCGATGGTGGCCCCGACGAGGCTGTCCACGGTCATCCCGAGGAACCCGGCCGCGGCGATCACCACCACGCCCGGGCCCGGGATCGGGAGGACCGCCAGGGCGAGCAGCCCGATGGACGCCGCCCCGGCGACCCCGGCGAGTTCCCCCTGCCAGGTCACCGCCCCGTCGGTGCCCGGTTCGACCCGGGAGAGCGTGGTGATCAGGCGCGGCCGGTCGTAGAGCCCGCCGATCTCGCTGGAGAGCGTATCGGCGAGCGCGGTCGCCACGCTCCCCGCGAAGGCGTACACGAAGACGGTGGGGGCCACCGGCAACTGGGCGTGGCCCGCGTAGAGCAAGAGCGCCACGAGGGCCGCGAGGGAGTTCCCCAGGACGTTGCCGGTACCCCGGGCCCCCTCGTTGGGCTCGGCCACCCCGCGTTCGACCTTCTCCGCGTAGCGGTACTTCGTCGAGAGCCCGCCGATGCCGAAGAAGGCGATCAGGAGCGCGAACCAGCCGTAGCCGCCGAGGACGACGGCGAGCACGGAGAGGAACACGCCGGTGAGCATGCCCGGGATGGACGCCGTCTCGAGCGCGATCGAGAGGGCGCCGAAGAGAACGGAGACCCCGAGGGCGACGAGCAACCCCTCCCAGGAGACCGAGAGGGCGAGATTGGCGAGCAGACCCAGAAAGAGGGTCAGAAAGCCGAGCACGAGCGGGTCGTTCCGCGCCACGAGCACGGACCGCAGGAGCCCGCCGAGGAGGGCCCCGCTTGCGGCAAGGAAGAGCACCGGGGGCGTAAGCGCCCCGCCGCCGGTCAGCCCGCCGAGGAGGACCTGGCCGACGACTCCGGCTGCCCCGCCCGCGAACACGAACCCGGCGGTTTCGAACACCGGGACCGGCCGCAGAGCCGCCACGGTCCGCCGGCCCAGGTCGCCGAATCCCACCGTCAGCATCGCGGTGACGTAGACCGGTTCGGGCAGGTCGATGGCCACCACGAGGGCGGCGAGTGCGGCCCCCATGAGGGCGAAGGCGATCAGGGTCCGCAGGCGCCCCGCGGACTCGTCGGCGGCCGTCGAGAGCACCTCGAAGATCGGGCCCTCGGTCACCAGTCCGGCCCCCAGCGCGACCGCGAGATAGATCGCGACCGTCCCCCACACTGTCGACGCGACGGCGAGAGACACGACGGAGAGTGCAGCGAACGTCGCCGCTCGGAGGCGTGGGCGGTTCACACGTCCCCGGATTTTCGACGGCTGTCACTTAAGTATCTCGAAGCGGCGCCACCCCGGTCCAGTCGGCGTACCCCGTTCCCGATCCAGGGGGCATCCGATCCCGGTTCGTTTAGTGCTCGGATCACGAACTCCGTCCGTGGCGCTCTACGACCGGTACCTCGAATTGCGGGTCCGGCTCGCCGCCGGCGACCCCCCGGCCCACGTCGCCCTGGTCATCACCGAACGTGATCTCCTCGAACAGGGGGCCTACGACCGCCTGGAGCGGTTCGTGCGCCTGGCCCTCGAGGTCGGCGCAGAGCGGGTGACCGTCTACGTGAGCGTGCTCGACGAGGCGGTTCTTGACACCATCGAGCGCTCGGTTCGGGCCCTCGAGTTCCCCCGCGAGGTCGCGATTCGCGATTCGCGGTCGCCCGAACCCGGCTCCTCGCCCATCCAGATCAACCTCGGTCTGGGCGGGAAGGAGGAGTTCGCCTCGGCGGCGCGATCGATCGCCGAGGCCGTGGATCGGGGCGACCTCGATCCGGAGGCCATCACGGAGTCCGACATCGAACAGCGACTCGTGTTCGCGGACGAACCCGACCTGGTCATCAAGACCGGCGGGGAGCGGCTGTCGGATTTCATGATCTGGCAGTCCGTCTACTCCGAACTCTACTTCACCGACGTCAACTGGCGGGACTTCCGGGATCGGGCGTTCCTGCGGGCGGTCCTGGAGTACAAACAGCGCACGCGCCGCTTCGGGGAGTGACCTCGCCGGTCTCCGCCTTCGGTGGGCCGACCGGCTCGGGGCATGGCAGTCGACCGGCGGGGTCGGCTCGGGAGCAGAGCCGGTTCCGGGCGGATCACCGAAGCGCTTCGGGGGGATCGGCGGGAAGCCGGTCCCGGTCGTGGGGCGCCTCGAAGTCGAGGTCGGGCCCGCGGGCGACGATGCGTTTGGGGTTGAGCTGCGGGTGGGTGCGGTAGTAGTGCTCCTTGATGTGGTCGAGATTCACCGTCTCGGCGACGCCGGGGTGCTGGAAGAGATCCCGGGTGAACCCCCAGAGGGCCGGGTAGTCGACGATCCGCTTCACGTTGCACATGAAATGTGTGTGATAGACCGAGTCGAAGCGCACGAGCGTGGCGAACAGGCGGAGGTCCGCGAGGGTCAGCCGGTCGCCGAGGAGATAGCGCTGGTCGGCGAGGACGGACTCCCAGTGATCGAGAGCGGCGAACAGGTCCTCGACCGCCTCGTCGTAGGCCTGTTGGGTGTCCGCGAATCCGGCCCGGTAGACCCCGTTGTTGACCGAGTCATAGAGCTCCTCGACCACCCGATCGATCTCCCCCCGCCGGTCGGCGGGGTAGAGGTCGATCTCGCCGTCCCGGCGGGGTTCGAAGGCGTCGGCGAGCATGCCCATGATCTCGATCGACTCGTTGTTCACGATGGTCTCCCGCTCGCGATCCCAGAGGACCGGCACGGTCGGTCGCTTCGCGTAGTCGGGATCGGCCAGTTCGTACACCGCCGCGAGGGTGTCGGTGCCGTTGACGGTGTCCGGGGTACACCCCGGCTTCTCGGGCGTGAACTGCCAGCCCGCCTCCTCCCGGTAGGGATCGAGGACGTCCATCGAGATGACCCCCTCCAGGCCGAGCAGTTTCCGCACCAGCACGGCCCCGTGGGCCCAGGGACAGGCCCGCGAGATGTAGAGGTGATACCGGTTCGATTCGGCCGGGAAGCGGGCGTCGGGATCGGCGCGGATCCGGTCGCGGAAGGCCGCGTCCTGGCGTTGGAACCGGCCGCCCGAATCAGACTCGAACATGGCCGGCCTTCGCATGCGATCCGGAAGAACCCGGCGACAGCGGCAGTCTAGTTGCCCGCGTCTGGGGCGGTCTAGTTGCCGGCGACGGCGGCGGTCACGGTGTCCGCGACGGCGGCGGTCCCGGTGCCCGCGTCGGCGGTCCCGCTCGCGTGCTCGATCCCCCTGAACATCCGATCGACCCCGGCCTGCTCGGCGGTCATGACCGAGGGATGGACGGCCAGGGCCACGACGTAGTCCCCCTCGTGGGCCACCCGAAGGAGGTGGACGGTCACGTCGACCTGCCGGCCGCCGAACTCGGTGGTCGCCTCGAAGGCCGTCACGGTGGCGGTCTCGCCCAGGACCGGGACCGTCCGGTTGCCCCGGATTGCCACGTTCGAGAGGCCGGCCCGGCTGGCGGCGACCGCCTCGAGGAGCTGCCGGGGGCTCATCTCCCCGATCGGGTTCAGCGACTGACCGAATACGGTCATCTGTGGCGTCGAGAGGACCAGGACGGTGCCGGTCGCCCGGACGGGTCCCGCCGCGAGCTCACGCTCGTAGACGGCGAGGTGGTTGGTCGCCCGGATGGTCCGCTCCTGGCCGGCGACCGAGACCGTCCGGTTGATCGACGGGCTCTGCATGCGGCTGAGCTCGTACTGGGCGGCCGACTGGGCGGCTTCCGAGACGGTCGCGGGCGCCGCCGTGAATTCGAGTGTTCCCCCGGCGAGCAGGGCACAGCCGCTCGAGGCGACCAGCCCCACGAGCGCCAGGGTGAGTACCGCACGTCTGTCCATACCTCTCAATTCGCGGCCACCCACCTGAACGTTGCCCTCAGTCGGCGAGGGATTCCCGCTCCTCGATCCCGTCGGGCAGGGAGATCCCGATTCGCTCCAGCACGCGTCTCTCCTGGACCTCATCGCCCAGCGCCCGGACCAGCGCGAGCGCCCGCTGCGTGCGGGTCCGGCGCCAGGAGGCCTCGCGAGCCTCGTAGGTCCGGATCGCCCGGAGGAAGTCGACCTTCGAGAACTCCGGCCAGTAGGGCGCACAGAAGAAGGCCGCGGCCTCGTTCCCGTTGGCGTGCCAGGGCAGGAAGTTGCTCGTCCGCTCGTCCCCGCCGGTTCGGACGATCAGGTCGACATCCCGCATCTCGCCGTCGTAGAGCCGCGACTCGATGGCCGCGACGTCGACGTCCGCCGGCTCCAGTTCGCCGGCGCGCACCTCGGCTGCCAGCTCGCGGGCGACGGCCAACAGCGCCGCCCGGCCCCCGTAGGCGATGGCGACGTTGAGCGTCAGCGCGTCGTAGTCCTCGGTCCGGCGCTGGGCGTACTGGATCGCGTCCTGGACCCGCTCGGGCATCCGCTCGGTCTGGCCGAGGGCCCGGATCTTCACGCCCTCCTCGTGAACCCGATCGCTGTCCGCGAACTCGACGAGCTTCTCCGTCAGCAGATCGAAGAGGTGATCGCGCTCCGCGGGCGGGCGTTCGAAGTTCTCGGTGGAGAAGGCATAGAGGGTCAGTTCCTCGACGCCCAGGTCCGCACACCACTCGAGGACCCGCTCGGTGGTCTCGGCGCCGGCCTCGTGGCCCCGTTTGGCCTCCTCGTCCCGCTCGCGGGCGTAGCGCCGGTTGCCGTCCTGGATGATCGCGACGTGGGTAGGCACTCCGGAGATCTCACGTCTGAGTATGTTCTCATAGAGCCCCCGGACGCCACGTTCGAGCCATCCCATCGTGGGAGCCAACACGCCCGGAATCCATGAGTTTTCCGTTCCCGGGACCGGAGGGGATAAACCGGGCCTGGTCCTATCCCGGCTCATGTCCGAACCAGGCGACGTCGAACTCTACAACCAGGCCGTCTCGCTCCTGCGGCCGGGCGAGGCGGAGCTGGTCGGGATCGTCGTCCACACGGGCTTCGACCGGACCGAGGAGCCCGAGATGAGCGAGTTGATGCTTGCGATCGGCGAGGAGATCGCAACCCACGTTCGGGGCGAGGAGATGTACGTCTACGCCGGGGAGGCCGACGACCGGTTCGGGGCCGGCCAGTTCCACGGCCTGGGACTCGAGGACGACGCGTTCATCTGGGAGTGCCAGCAGCTCCTCCGCGAGGGGACCTTCGACCTGGTCTTCTACTGGGAGCGGGCCGGGGCCCAGGACGCCGTCGTCGAGGCGGCGACGGCACACGCGGATGCCGTCGTCCCGATCACCGAGGACGGCTTCCCCAGGCCAGAATAGCGGCCGCACTCGCCCGGAGGGAAGCGCGTTTAGACCGGCCGTCCCTTTGGCGAGGTATGAGTGACACTCTCACCGACGCCGAAGTGCGCGATCGACTGCCCGACGGGTGGGAGCTTGCGGACGGGGAGATCGTCCGGACCGTCGAATTCGACTCCTACATGGCCGGGGTCGCGTTCGCGACCGACGTGGCCGAGATCGCCGAGGCGGCCTTCCACCACCCGCGTATCACCATCGAGTTCCGATCGGTGACGGTCGCGTTCACGAGCCACGAGGCCGGCGGGGTCACCGAGCAGGACCTCGAGCTGGCTGCGCGGGTGAACGAGCGGTGACCGACGCAAAGCACTTATTCCCCGGCTGCTAACCACACACGAATGCAGCCCGAGGCCTATGACTTCTGGCTTCTGGACCTCGACGGCACCATCGTCGACACGGAGTGGGCCTACACCCGCGAGGTCTTCGACGCCGTCGGCGAGGCGCTCGGCCGGGAGTTCACGGACCAGGAGGCCCGGGCGCTCTGGTATGGCCTGGTGGGATCCCGTGACGCCTACCTCCGGGAGCTCGGGTTCGAACCGGTCGAGTTCTGGGAGACGTTCCACGCCGTCGAGGAGCCCCAGACGCGGGCCGAGGCGACCTACCTCCACGAGGACGCCTCCTTCGTTTCGGACCTCTCGGTCCCGGTCGGGGTGGTGACCCACTCCCAGCCGTCCCTCGCGGGGCCGGTCATGGACCACCTTGACATCGCTGACTGGTTCGACGCGGTCGTCACCTGCTCCTCGGACCTGGGCTGGAAGCCCGACCCGACCCCCGTCCGCGCCGCGATGGACGAACTGGGCGTCGATCCGGACGGAAACGGCGTGATGGCCGGCGACGCCGATACCGACGTCGGCGCGGCCTGGAACGCCGGGCTTGACGCCGTGCACGTCGAGCGACACGACCCATGCGAGCGCGGGAAGTGTGTCCTTGGCGACTACCGCGTCTCCTCGTTTCGGGAGCTGTTTTCCCAGTCCGCCTCGGACTGAGCGGGCAGTGTGCCCCACTGTTCGACGGTGACCGACCGCCCCGCCCCGAGCGATTGGGCTTCCTCCGACACCTGGAGCCACCCGTCGATCCCGGAGAGCGAGGGGAGGCCGTGCCCGTCCGCTTTCCGGGCGAGTGGCGTCCCCTGTTCGGTCGATTCGAGTTCGATCCCGTGGACCGTTCGACGCCCTCCGCGGCTCTCGATCGGCGCCTCGAGTTCGGCCGCGACCGACGGCGGGGAGGCGGGCGGCGTTCCGAGGGCACGCTGGAGGGCCGGCCGGAGGAGGAGCCAGCCGAGCACCAGGCTCGCCACGGGCGTCCCGGGCAGCATCGCGATCGGGGTCCCCTCGACCACGCCGAGCCCGGCCGTCCCGCCCGGCCGGATCGCCATCCCGTCCACGAGAACCTCGCCGCGGTCCGCGATGACCCGGGGCAGCAGATCCCGGGCCCCGACCGAGGAGCCCCCCGTGGTCACCACGAGGTCGGCGTCCAGGTCCCGCTCGATGGCGGCCCGGATGGCCGTCTCGTCGTCGGTCACCACGTCGCGGTACCGGGGCTGGCCGCCCCACCGGCGGACCTGCCGGGAGCCGACCAGGCCGTTCGTTTCGACCGCCTGCCCCGGGCCCGGATCGGACTGGACCAGCTCCTCGCCCGTCGGGACGACCGCCACCTCGGGTCGCTCGAGCACCGCGACCGACCGCATGCCGGCGATCTTCAGGGCCCCCAGGTCCCCGGGTCGTAGCCGGTGGCCCCTCTCGAAGAGCGGCCTGCCGGCCTCGAGGTCGGCACCGACCGGGACGACGTGCTGGCCGGCCTCGGCGGCCTCGGCGATCTCGACCCCGGCTTCGGTCTCGCGGGCCTCCTCAATCATGACGACGCTGTCGGCCCCCGCGGGAACGGCCGACCCGGTGTGGACCCGGGCGGCCTCGCCCGCGCCGACCGGTCCCTCGGTGGGGCTGAGGGTGTTCGGGGGATCGGCCGTGTCCGCGGCCCGGACCGCGTAGCCGTCCCGACTGGCGCGGCGGTAATGGGGCTGTGCTCGCTCGCTCGACACCGAACCGGCGAGCACTCGTCCGTCGGCCGCCGGGAGGGGTACCTGTTCGGTGCGGTCGATCGACCCGATTTCCGTCCCGAGGATCGAGATCGCCTCGGCGAGCCGGATGGGGCCCGCGTCGTCTGGCATGTCCCGCCGTACGCGATCCGCAGGTAAAACCCACGGGGAGTCGCTGGCTGGCGGGCCGGGACGTGCCGACCGTTTGTCGACCCGTGATCTTTTGCCCCTGCCGACGAAGAAACCGCCATGGACGGGATACGCGAGGCCCTCGCCACGCTGCCGGACGCGGTGTTCGCCGATCTCCTGGAATCGCCGTCGGCCTATCGGCTCATTCTCGATCTCCCGGGCGTCGAGGCGAGCGGACTCACCCTCGAGGCCACGGCCCACACCCTGCACGTGCAGGCGACCCGTGACAAGCGGGTCCCCGAGGGGTTCGAGTATCACACCGATGCTCGTTCGATGGTCCTCGAGACGACCATTCCGATGCCGGCCGACGCGAACCCGGAGGAGTCGACGGCCTCGCTGGAGCGTGGCGTGCTTCAGATCGAGGTCCCCCGCGAGCGCGATCGAGGCCGTTCGGTCCCCATCGAGGGGTAGCCGTGGTGGCCGTTCGTTCGTACTGGCGGTTCGTCGTGGTCACCTGGAACTTCCTGCCGCTTTTTTTCACCTGGCTCCGCGACCGTCGCCGGTATCTCCTCTTTGGCCCCTCGCGGACGATCTCCCCCGAGAAGCGACGCGAGCGGGCCCGTCAGCTGCTCGACTCGCTTTTGACCCTCGGACCGACGTTCATCAAGTTCGGCCAGATCCTCTCGACCCGCCCCGACGTGTTGCCGCCCGAGTACATCGAGGTCTTCACGGAGCTCCAGGACGAGGTCCCGCCGGCCCCCTGGCCGGAGGCCAGAACGGTCATCGAGGAGGACCTGGGCCCCCTCGAGGAGCGGTTCGAGGAGTTCGACACCGAGCCGATCAGCGGGGCGAGCCTGGGACAGGTGTACCGGGCGACCGTCGACGGCGAGGAGGTGGCCGTGAAGGTCCGGCGGCCGGGGGTCGAGGAACTCGTCGAGGCCGATCTCACGGCCATCCGCTGGGCGCTCCCGATCCTGCTCTATTTCATCGACGACGCCCGCGCCTTCTCCCTGGAGAACTTCGCCGACGAGTTCGGCAGGACGATCCGCGAGGAGATGGACTACGGGCGGGAGCGGGAGATGCTCGTGGAGATCCGGAGCAACTTCGCCGAGAATCCCGACGTCCGCATGCCGCCGGTCGTCGACTCCCACTCGAGCGATCGGGTCCTCACGATGGAGTACGTCCCCGGGACGAAGATCACCGCCCTCGAGGAACTGGACGAGATGGGCATCGACCGCTCGGGGATCGCCGAGCGACTCACCCGGACGTACCTGGAGATGATCACCGAACAGGGGGTTTACCACGCCGATCCGCATCCGGGCAATCTCGCGGTCCAGCCCGATGGAACCCTCGTCTTCTATGACTTCGGGATGAGCGGTCGGATCGATTCGTTCCTCCGGGAGAAGATCATCGAGTTCTACCTCGCGGTGGCCAACCGTGACGTCGATGAGATCCTGGACGTGCTGGTCGAGATGGGCACGCTCTCCCCCGAGGCGGACCGCCAGACGATGGCCGAGGTGATGGAGTTGGCCATCCAGGACGCCCGCGGCGAGGACATCGAGACCTGGCGGGTCCAGGAGATCCTCAACCGGGTCGAGGGCACGATCTACGAGTTCCCCTTCCGCCTCCCGGAGAACCTGGCGCTCGTCATGCGGGTCGCGACCGTCGTCGAGGGGGTCTGTGTGACGCTGGATCCCCACTTTGACTTCATCGAGGTGGCCTCCGCGTTCCTCACCGAGCGTGGCTACCGCGAGGAGTCAGTCCGGAAGGTCCTCGCTGACACCCGGGAGGACCTCGAGGCGGCCACCCGGGCGTCGATCGGGATCCCGCCGAAACTCGACTCGGCGCTCGATCGGGTCGAGCGGGAGTCACTCACGGTCCAGGCGGAGATCCGGGACGACGAGGACGTGATCGACACGCTCGCCAAGCGGCTGATCCTGGGGATGCTCATGGCAGCGGGCGTCCCCACGACGGCGATCCTCTACGTCGAGTCAGCCTGGCCCGCGGTCTGGGTCGCGGCCGGGCTCTCGATCGCCGCCGGGATCTGGCTTCTCCGGAGTTTCACCAGGCGGGAGGGGATCCGGACGGCGCCCGGAATGGCCAACCAGTACATCGGCGAACGGCAGCGACACCGGGAGCGGTCCATGGAATCCGAGGATTCCTAATCCCGCCCCCCGACGGCCCCGTATGGACGTTCCACCCTTCGCGCTCGAACGCTTCTTCGCCGAGTACGAGCACGGGGCCGACATCATGCTGGCCGAATCCGGGATTCGGAGCCTCCCCGCCGACCGCTTCGACCTCGATCCCGGCCGGCTTGGATACGTGATTCCCACCAACGGGGACCCCGAACTGCGCGCCTCGATCGGGGAGCGATACGACCGCGGTCCCGAGGCGGTGTTGCTCACCACCGGCACCCAGGAGGCGAACTTCGTCCTCTACAACTCGCTGCTCTCGGGCGACGATCACGCCGTCGTGGTGACGCCGACCTACCAGGCCCTGCACTCGCTGCCCGATGCCATCGCCGACGTGACCCGGGTCGACCTGGACCCGCCGGCGTGGACCCTGGACCCCGATCGAGTGGCCGCGGCGATCCGCCCCGAGACGAAACTGATCGTGCTCAACAACCCGAACAATCCGACCGGGCGGTATCACGATTCCGCGACCGTCCAGGCGCTCTATGACCTGGCGGCGGACAACGGCGCGTACCTCCACGCCGATGAGGTCTACCGCCTGCTCGCCCCGGACCCGGATCCGCCGGTCGCCTCGCTCGGCGAGCGGGGGATCACCACCGCGGGGCTCACGAAGGCCTACGGCCTGGCGGGGCTGCGATTCGGGTGGCTCGTCGGCGCCCCTGCCGTGATCGAGGACGCCTGGCAGTGGAAGGACTACACGACGATCTCGCCCTCGAAGATCAGCCAGCACGTGGCCAAACAGGCCCTCGGCGAACAGGAGGCGACGATCCTCCAGGAAAACCGCGAGTTGGCCCGGACGAATCGCGAGATCGTGAGTGAGTTCCTCGCCGCCCACGATCTGGACTGGCACGAGCCAACGGGGGTCACCGGATTCGTCCCGGTCCCGCCCGGGTTCGAGGGGTCGATGGCGTTCTGCCGGGCGTTCGTCGAGCAGGAATCGGTCGTCCTCGCGCCGGGCGTGGCTTTCGGTTTCGAGGACTATTTCCGGATCGGCTTCGGCCTGCCGACCGCGGAACTCCGGGCGGGGCTGGATCGGCTGGACCGGTTTCTCACTCGGTCCCGGAGCGGGTGAACCGGCGTTCCAAACCGTTTATACCCCGCAGGCGAAAAGGCCGCGATATGCCAAGAGAGCAGAAGGAGGTTCGGGACCTGAAGGAGGGGAACTACGTGATGATGGACGAGACTCCCTGCAAGATCACGTCCTACAGCACGGCCAAGCCGGGCAAACACGGCAGCGCGAAGGCCCGCATCGACGGCAAGGGGGTCTTCGACGAGAAGAAGCGATCGCTCTCCCAGCCGGTCGACCAGAAGGTCTGGGTGCCGATCATCGACCGCAAGCAGGGCCAGGTCGTCTCCGTCGAGGACGACGACGCCCAGATCATGGATCTTGAGACCTACGAGACCTTCACGATGCGAATCCCGGAGGACGTCTCCCTCACCCCCGACGAGGAGATCGAGTACCTCGAGTACGAGGGCCAGCGCAAGATCCTGGAGTGAATGTTCCCGGGCGCGAACGCGGACCGGGCGGCGGCCGCGTACGTGATCGTCGGGGCGCCCCTTGACGTCTCGACGAGCTTCCAACCGGGGGCGCGGTTCGGCCCCGACCGGATCCGCCGCTTCGCCCGCGGCTTCGAGGATTACGACCATCATACCGGGACTCACTTCACGGATCTGGGGGTCCACGACCACGGCACCGTCGAGGCCTGGGACGACGCCCGGGACTACCTCGAGTACCTCGCGGGCGTCCTCGCTGAGGTCCGTCGTGACGGGGCCGTTCCGCTGTTGCTCGGCGGCGAGCACACGGTCTCTATCGCCGGCGTCGAGGCCGTCGACCCCGACGTGTTTCTCACGTTCGACGCCCACCTCGACCTCCGGGAGTCCCTCTTTGGCAACGAGTGGAGTCACTCGACGGTCACCCGACACGCCCTCGCCGTGGCCGACCGGGCCGTGGTGCTCGGTGCCAGGGCGGGCAGCGAGGCCGAGTGGGACCGAAGCGAGGCCCCGGACGTGACCGTCGTTCCCCCCGCCCAGGTCCCCGACTGGGAGCCCGATTTCGGGACCGAGTCGGTCTATGTCAGCGTCGACATCGACGCCGCCGACCCGGCGTTCGCGCCCGGCACGGGCACGAAGGAGCCCTTCGGGCTCGATTCGTCGACGCTCCGGTCGGCGCTGGCCCGGGTCGCCCCCGCGATGGACGGCTTCGACGTGGTCGAGGTGAACGACCGGGACGACGGCCAGGCGGCCACGCTCGCGGCCAAACTGCTCCGGACGGCGGTCCACCGGCATACCGAGCCCCCACGCTCTTAGTCGGGCCCCGCCTATCGGGGCCCATGCGGGAATCAGCGCTCATCGACGAACTGGACGAGATCCTCGCCCTCGAGGCCTACAGCGAGGTCGACCCAAGCGCGAACGGCCTCCAGATCGGCGACGGGACCGGCTCCGTCGAGCGGGTCGCCGCCGCGGTCGACGGCGTGGTCGCGACCGCCGAGGCGGCCGCGGAGTGGGGGGCCGACCTCCTGGTCGTCCATCACGGGCTCTCCTGGGGCGGCATCGACCGGATCACCGGTCGGACCCACGAGCGGGTCGCGACCCTGATCGGGAACGACGTCGATCTCTACGCGGCCCATCTCCCGCTCGACGGGCAGCCGGAACTTGGCAACGCCGCCGGCGTGGCCGACTGTCTGGGACTGGTCGATCGTGCCGAGTTCGGCGAGCTGGGCCCGGTCACGATCGGCCAGCGCGGCCGGCTCCCGGCCCCGCAGTCGGCCGGCGAGATCGAGGCCACGCTGGCGGACGCTCTCGATCACGGGGGGCGGGGGATCCGGACCCTGGATTTCGGCCCGGCGCAGATCGAGTCGGTCGCGATCCTCACCGGGAGTGGCACCGACTGGTTCGACGAGGCCGTCGAGGCGGGCGTCGACGCCTTCATCACCGGCGAGGGCGAGGGCAATCTCTACCACATGGCCAGGGAGTCCGGCGTGACGGTCTTCCTCGGCGGGCACTACGCGACCGAGACATTCGGCGTGCGGGCGCTCGCCGACCGGATCGGGGAGTGGGGGGCCGAGACGACCGTCATCGACGAGCCGACCGGGCTCTGAACGGCTGCCGGTCGATCCGGCGGCTTAGAGGTCCTCGAGGACCCCGGCGACGATGAGTGGGAGTACCAGCGTGGCCTCGGCCTCGATGAGGGTGTGATTCTTCTCCTCGTCCTTGATCTTGCCCCAGGAGACGGCCTCCTTGGGCGGCGCACCGGAGAGCGAGCCGTCCCCCTCCATCCCGGTCGAGACGTAGACCGCGTAGTCCGCGCCGCCGCGGAACAGGTTGGTCATGATGGCCTGGTGTTTCGGCACGCCGCCGCCGAGCACGATCAGCCCGGTCTCCTCGGCGAGCAGGCCGTCGTTGATGAGCGAGTCGTAGTCCTCGAGGATCTCGATGCCGACCTCGGGGTCCTCGTTCTGGCGGTAGTAAAAGAGGAAGTTCCCCACCTCGGCGTCGACCAGCGCGGGACAGTACACCGGCACGTCCTCCGCGGCGGCCTGGGCCAGCACCGAGTCCGGGTCGTCCAGCCGCTCGCCGATCTCCCGGGAGAACGCGGTCGGGGTGCGGATCTTCGTCTCGGCGAAGAACTCCGGGAAGAAGTCATTGAGGTAGGACTCGAGCCAGACGTAGCGATCGGAGGGGACGAAGATGTTGCCCAGGCGGTTGATACCCGCCTCGCGCATCTCGCTCTCGTCGACCTCCCACTCGCCCATCTTGAAGGGCTTCTCGGATTTGATGATGTCCTCGGTGATCGAGCCAGCGGTGGTGATGAGCACGTCGACCAGCCCCTCACGCACCATCGCCGCGACGACCTCCCGCAGGCCGGAGGAGACGATGTTCGAGGTGAGCGTGAGGTAGATCGTGGCCTCGGCCTCGCGCATCTGCTCGATCAGGTCGATGGCCTCCGCGACGGCAGTCGCCTGGAAGCCGGTGGTGGCATAGCTCTCCAGCAGCTCGCCCACGTCGAACTCCCCGCGGAAGTCATACCCGCGCACGTCCGGGCTGTCCAGGTCCGCCTCGGAGCCCGGAATGACGTTTTCCTTCGTGTCCTCGGTCATACGGTATGGGCCGTGACGCGGCGTAAAGAGTCCATCACTTTGCTCGCGTGGATCGGTGCTGGTTTTTGGATGGGGGCCCAACCTGTGTCCGGCCGATGACGAACAACCGGGCCGAGCCGGCATAGGCACCCGGCGATGACGAGCCCTATGAGTGCCGAGGCCGCTATTTTGACGGTAGACGGCGTCTCTGAGGAGGTCCGGTTGTGGCCATAGTAGACATAGGCCCCAGTCAGATTCTCATCGGGCAGGCAGACACGGATTTATGAACGTTGCCGAGTAATCACACTACATGGCCGCCGAAATTTCCGACCGGGTACGAGAAATCGCGGAGGCTCGCGGCCTTCCGGAGTTCGAGGTGTTCGAACGGGCACTGGAACGCGGTCTCGAAGACCTGTGGGAAGACCTCGTACTCGCACAGTACCTCGACGGCGAACTCGACCGCGAGGAGGCCATCGAGCGCGTCGGTCGGACGAAAGTCGAGCGAGCGGACCGAGAGCGCGAGGTCGTCGAAGAAGATGTCGACTGGGGCCTGAACGCGTGACGCTTGCGGCTGTCTCCGACGCGGGACCGCTCATTCACCTCGCCGAAATCGGTTCGCTCGAACTGCTCTCGACGTTTGACACACTCCTCGTTCCAGAGACGGTTTACAAGGAAGTCGAGGCCGGTGGTGTTCCGGACGAGTTGGCCGACCTCTCGTACGAACTCGTCGAAGCCGATGAAAGCCAAGCCGGAGCTGAAGAACTGGACGCCGGAGAACGCGCCGCGATTGCGGTCGCTGAAGAGCGGGGCATCGTTCTTCTAACCGACGACCTCGCCGCCCGAGAGACAGCATCCGACGCGGACGTCGAAGTACGCGGTTCTATTGGCGTCATCGCGCTCGGTTACGGACGCGGATTGCTCGACAGAGACGAAGCGGCATCCCGTATGCGAGCACTCCAGCGTGAAACGAGTCTCTTCGTAACCGAGGCGGTTGTGGAGCGCGGCATCCAGTTGCTGGACGAACAGTAACGGGATGAGCGGACTCTATAGACGCTGTAAACAAATTCAGTATGGATAGATTGTGAGACGTGAGTGCCGAGGCCAATCTTCTACCGGTAGAAAATGCTGGAGAACTTTGAGTCTTCTATGGGGTTATAAAATCATAATTCAAGAACTCAATCTCTATCCCGAATCTGGAACTTT
>JBDGTI010000075.1:7237-18541 GCA_042216995.1 Halodesulfurarchaeum sp. | reverse complement strand
CGTCAAGGAGGGCGACATCGACATGGACATGCAGCAGATCCTCTCCGACGAGGAGATCGAGGAGAAGAACGTCCGCCTGACCTGCATCGGCTCGCCCGCCGCTGACGACGTCAAGTTGGTCTACAACGCCAAGCACCAGGACTACCTCCAGGACCGCGTCATCTGATCGGCCGGTCCGGACCTGTTCTCGATATTCGTATCGCCGACAGTGGCTCCACCCCGTGAGGGTCCGCGATATCGATTGGTTGAAATCACGTCCGGCCAAGTCCGACCCGTGGTCGTTCCCGTCCCCGACCTGTTCCGACTGCTCGCCGTCCCGGCGTTCGGCTGGGCCGCACTCCGGGACCTCCGGACCCGCCGGATCCCCAACCGGATCTGGCTCCCGCTCGTCGCGCTGGGGGCCCTGCTCGTCGGCTGGGACCTTCTGCGACTCGGCTTCGGGTCCCCGCGTGGTTCCCTCTACGTGCTGCGGCTGGTGATCAGCGTGGGGCTGGTCGGGGGGCTCTCGATCCTGTTCTGGGTCATCGGGGGCTTCGGCGGGGCCGACGCGAAGGCCTTCCTCACGCTCGCGGTGCTCTATCCCACGTACCCGACCTACGAGGTGGGCGGAATCACCGTCCCGCTGGTCGCGACCGACCTGGGGGTGTTCTCGCTCACGGTCCTGACCAACGCGGTCCTGCTGGGCGCCACCTCCCCCCTCGCACTCGTCCTCCTCAACCTCCGTTCGGGGACGATTTCGCCCCTCGCCGCGGTCGCCCGCCGCGTCCCGGTCGAGAATCTTCCCGACCGTCACGGCACGCTCCTGGACACCGACGGGGAGTTCACCCGGTCGGGGCTGGACCTCGACGCCCTCCGCATGTACCTGCGCTGGCGGCGACTCGATCTGGCGACGCTCCGCGGGCGCCCCGAGCTGGTCGACCCGGCGACCCTCCCGGCGGATCCCGGGGACCCGACCGACGGGGCCGTCTCGGACGACGACGGCGACCCGTTCCGGGGGCCGGACCCGGCAGCCGTGGCCGACCCCGGCGCCACCGCCTCCGCTGGAAGCACGGACTCCACCGCCTCCGATGGCGCCACAAATTCAACGACCCCTGTCGGCGCGACAGCCGCCGGGGATCGGTGGGGGGCCGAGGCGTTCCTCGATGACATCGAGGTCTCGGCGTACGGAACCACACCCGAGGAGCTTCGGGCGGGCCTCGATCGGATCACCGCCGCGGACCGCGTGTGGGTCTCCCCGGGCATCCCCTTCCTCGTCCCGACGTTCCTGGGGCTGCTCGTGGGGCTCACCGCCGGGGACCTCCTGTTCTGGCTGCTCTCGCTTTCCGGGCTGGTCGGTCCCTGAGCACGGACGAAACCGCTATCCGGGATCCGTTCCATCCGTGAGACATGGACGCTATCGAGGTCGATCTCGAGTTCGAGGACGGGTTGATCCCCGTCGTCGCCCAAGACGCCGAGACCGACGCGGTGCTCATGTTCGCGTACGCGACCCGCGAGGCCGTCGAACGGACCGTCGAGACGGGGCGGGCCCACTACTACTCCCGGAGCCGCGAGGAGCTCTGGGAGAAGGGGGAGACCTCCGGGCACACCCAGTCGGTCGAGGAGATCCGGGTGGACTGTGACGCCGACACGCTGCTGTATCGCGTCGAGCAGACCGGCGGCGCCTGTCACACCGGCCATCGCTCCTGTTTCTACCGCACCCTCGATGGAACTGACGTGGGCGAGGTCGTCTTCGATCCCGAGGATGTCTACTGACCCGCCGGCCGGGGCCGACGCGGAGCTCATCGAGTCACTCGCGGCGGCCCGGTCCGAACTCGAACGGGCCACAGAACAGGTCGAGGCAATCGGCGAGTCCCGGCTCCGGGACCTGGAGTCCGCCCTCGAGGGGTTCACCTCGCTCCTCTCTCAGTACGAGGAGAGCGCCGCCGGATCGGGGGATTTCCGGGCGTTCGTCGAGTTCCAGGAGCGACTGGAACACTTCGTCTCCGACCTCCCCGAGGACCTGCCCGAGCGGGAGACCTTCGAGGAGATCGACGAGACCCTCCAGAAGCGCCGGCTCACCGACGGGGACTTCGAGTGGGCCCGCGATCGGCTCGACCCCGTCAGGGAGCTCGTGGACCGACTCGAGGCGCGGGCCGAGGCCGAAAAGCGGGTGCGGGCCCTCGAGGGCCAGGTGCGCGAGGCCATCCACGAGGCCCGGGAACGCATCGATCGACTGGAGCGGGTTCGCCGCCTCGGGCAGGCCGACCTCGACGCGCCGGTCGCGGACCTCCGGGACCCGATCGAGCGGTACAACGAGTCGGTCCGGGCGGCCGTCGACTCCTTCCGGTCCGAGGCCCCGGCCCGGGACGTTCTTGCCCTCCGCCGGACGGCCTCTCACTTCCCGCTCGTTCCGGTGTCCGAACCGCCACCCGACCTCGTCGAGTACCTCCGGGACGCCGCTGTCGGGGCCGAGCCGATTCCCACGCTCCTGGAGTACGCCGAGTACTCCCACTCGAAGCTCGATCACTACGTCGAGCATCCGAGGACCTTCTCGCGGGTCGTCGGCGGGAATCGAACCTACCTGGCGTCCATGGACGCCGACCCGTTCACGATCGAGTGGCCCCCGCCGGCCGCCGATCGCCTGCGCTTTCGGGGGCGGGAACTCGTCTCGCTCGTGAACCGGTTCGCCCCGGAGGCGACCATCGCCGCCCTCCGGACGGTGCTCGATTTCGCCCGGACCGAGCCCGAGCGCTACGCCCGCCTCCGGCGGAGCGCCCGCGCCCGCTCGGAACTCTCGGCCTCGGAGCGGGAACGGCTGGCCGAGGGGGCCGTCGAGGCCGATCTCGACGCCGAACGGGACCGACTGGCCGCCCTCGAGGCCGCCCTCGAGGAGGGGTCCCAGAGCGAAGCTTCTTAACCGATTGGGCAATACTGATTCCCGAATGGCCTCGGCCCGGGACCAGGAACTCATCGACCGATTCGAGACGTTCTTCCGGCAGCACGAGAGTGACGCGATCGCCGACCTCGCGCGGCAGTACCCCCAGGAGGAGAAGTCCCTGGAGATCGACTGGCAGGAGCTGTTCCGCTTCGACCCGGACTTCGCGGAGGATCTCGTCTCCTCGCCGCGGACCCTCCTGGACGCCGCCGAGGAGGCCCTCCGGATTTACGATCTACCGATCGATAAGGACCTCTCCGACGCCCACGTTCGGGTCATAAACCTCCCGGAGTCGACCGAGATCCGGGCGATCCGATCCGAGCACCTGGGCACGCTCGTCTCGGTCCAGGGCATCGTCCGCAAGGCCACGAGCGTGAAGCCGAAGATCGAGCGGGCCGCCTTCGAGTGTCTGCGCTGTGGCACGATCACGGTCGTTCCGCAGTCGGAGGGGGACTTCCAGGATCCCTACCAGTGTGATGGCTGCGAGCGGGAAGGCCCCTTCCAGTTCCTCACCGATCACTCCGAGACCGAGTTCGTCGACGCCCAGCAGCTTCGCATCCAGGAGAGTCCCGAGGGCCTCTCCGGCGGGGAGACCCCCGAGAACATCGACATGCACATCGAGGATGACATCACCGGCGTGGTGAGCCCCGGTGATCACGTGACCGCGATCGGCATCCTCCGCCTGGACGACAGCGACATGGAGAACGCCGATTCGCGGGTCTTCGACATGTACCTCGAGGGGGTCGACATCGTCCTCGAGGACGAGGAGTTCGAGGAGATGGAGATCAGCGACGCCGAGCGCGAGGAGATCATCCGGCTCTCCGAGCAGCCGGACATCTACGAGCAACTCGTCGATTCGATCGCCCCGACCATCTACGGGTTCGAAGCGGCGAAGCTCGCCATCGGCCTCCAGCTGTTCTCCGGCGTGACCAAACACCTCCCCGACGGCGCCCGGATCCGCGGGGACGTGCACATCCTGTTGGTCGGGGACCCCGGGACGGGAAAGTGCGTGCGAGGGGACACGGCTGTCACGCTCGCCGACGGGACTCAGCGGCCGATCCGCGAGCTGGTTGAATCGAACCTCGAAGACCCCCAGCCGGTCGATGACGGGGTGTTCGCCCGGACGGCCATTCCCGTCCGCTCCATGACCCCGGACGGCTCGATCGAGCCGGCGACCGCCACGAAGGTCTGGAAGCGCGAGGCCCCGGAGATCATGTACCGGGTCACGCTCTCGGACGGGTCCGAACTGGAGATCACCCCCTCCCACCCGCTTTTCGTCCTCGACGGTGCAACGCCGACGGCGGTCACCGGCGAGGAACTGACAGAGGGGCGGTTCGTCGCGGTGCCCCGGGACAGGACAACGGCCACGAACGCGGACGTGATCCCCGAGGTCGGCGAGGAACTCGCCCGGATCAGGGAGGCCCTGGCACTCCCCCGATCGGAGTGTGGGATCCCCCGCAGGACCTACGAGCGCTACGAACGGGGCGAGCGACACCCGGATCGCGAGTCGCTCCGGTCGGTCGTGTCGGCGTTCGAATCGCGGCTCGCCGACCTCCGGGCGGCCGCCGAATCGCTCGAAAGCGCCGACTGGGAACGGGTAGCGCACATTCGACGGGACCTCGGGATTTCCCGGTCCGCGTTGGCCGACGGGATGGCGGTCGACCGGACGACCATCTCCCGGTACAGTCGGGGCGAACTCGCGCCGGACGGGGGCCTGATCCAGGACGCCAGAACCGTCCTCCAGGAGCGTATCGAGGATGCCCTTTCGGCGGCCGAATCGATCCAGGCCCTCTCGGGGCTTCTCGAGGGCGACCTCGCGTGGGCGGCGATCACCGACATCGAACCGGTCGAACCGAGCGAGGAGTGGGTCTATGACCTCGAGGTGGGCGGGACACACTCCTATCTCTCGAACGACGTCCTCTCGCACAACTCGCAGATTTTGCAGTACATCAGACAGATCGCGCCACGATCGGTGTACACCTCCGGGAAGGGCAGTTCGTCTGCCGGGCTGACGGCGGCCGCAGTCCGGGATGACTTCGGCGACGGCCAGCAGTGGTCCCTCGAGGCGGGCGCGCTGGTGCTCGCTGATAAGGGCATCGCGGCCGTGGACGAGTTGGACAAGATGGCCTGCGTGACCGGTGACACGCTCGTCTCGCTCGCCAACGGCGAGACCGAACGCATCGAGGAACTCGCCCGGACCGCGGCGGCAGCGGGCTCCATCGAGGAGCGAGACGCCGGCCGGACGATCCGGGATCTGCCCGAGCTCTCGGTGCGAACGATGACCGCGGACGGCTCGATCGAGGAGCGGCCCGTCAGGGCGATTCACGAGTACGACGCGCCGAGCGAACTCCGTGCGGTCCGACTCGAATCCGGCGAAACGCTGACGGCGACGCCGGATCACCCGTTCTTCGTCCGGGTGGCAGAAGAGCGGGTAACGCGGCCGGCTGCGGCCCTCTCCCCGGGAGACTGGGTGGCCGTTCCGGAATCCCACCCAACGGCTGTCGACGGGGGGACTGTTCGGGCTGCCGGGGCCGAACGTCACACGCAGTCGGCCCCCGACTCCGTCCCCGCAGCGGCGGAGGGCAGTCGGACGGTTCGTGATGCCGTCCCCGATATTCGCGACGGACTCGAGGCCACGCGATCCCGGCTGCGACTTCCCCCCGCCGGATGTGAGAGATCGGCCGAGGGGGACCGCCAGCGGGGACCGGCGGATCCCCCCCGCTTTCCCCTCGGGACCGATGTCACCTGGCGCCGGGTCGAGTCGGTCGAACCAGTTGCCCCAGCTGAAACGCCCGTCTCGGCGGACCGGGCCCGCCACGAGGACACCCCCCGACAAACCGATGAACGGGGGTCGGCGAAGGTCTATGATCTCACTGTCGAGGGGACCCACAACTTCGTCGCCAACGGGATGATCGTCCACAACTCGGACGATCGCTCCGCGATGCACGAGGCGCTGGAGCAGCAATCCATTTCGATCTCGAAGGCCGGCATCAACGCCACCCTGAAATCCCGGTGTGCGCTCCTGGGCGCGGCCAACCCCGAACTCGGGCGGTTCGACCGCTACGAGACCCCGGCCGAGCAGATCGACCTGGAGCCGGCGCTGATCTCCCGGTTCGACCTGATCTTCACCGTCACCGACCAGCCCGACGAGGAGAAGGACGCGAACCTCGCCGAGCACATCCTCACCACCAACTACGCGGGGGAGTTGAACACCCACCGGACGAAGGTTTCCGCCTCGAACGTCTCCGCCGAGGAGGTCGAGGGCGCGACCGAAACGGTCGCCCCGGACATCGACCCGGAGCTCATGCGGAAGTACATCGCCTACGCCCGCTCGACGTGCTTCCCGACGATGACCGACGAGGCGGAGGAGCGCATCCGGGAGTTCTACGTCGACCTCCGCTCTCAGGGCGCCGGCGAGGACTCGCCGGTCCCGGTCACGGCCCGCAAACTCGAGGCGATCGTGCGGCTGGCCGAGGCCTCCGCCCGGGTGCGGCTCTCTGACACCGTCGAGTCCGAGGACGCCGACCGGGCGCTTGACATCGTCGAGAAGACCCTGAAGGAGATCGGGATGGATCCCGAGACCGGGCAGTACGACGCCGACGTGATCGAGACCGGGCAGTCGAAATCCCAGCGGGACCGCATCCGGTCGATCCGGGAACTCATCGCGGACATCGCGAGCGAGTTCGATGAGGGCGCGCCGGTCGATGAGGTTCTGGCCCGCGCCGAGGAGCTCGACCTGGACCGCTCGAAGGCCGAACACGAGATCGAGAAGCTCAAGAAACAGGGCGAGGTCTACGAGCCGACCACCGGCCACCTGCGGACCACCTGAACCGGCACGCTCTTTTCGCCGCCGCCCGTTCTCGGGGCATGGACCGCATCGCCGCCCTCCGGACCGTCGAGGAGGCCCTCGCGGCCTTCGAACGGGGCGAGATCGACCTCGACACCATGGCCGACCGCGTGCAGGGGACCCTGCGCACCTACGCGACCGAGTTCGAGGACGGCCGGCTGCAGGCCTACCGGGCGAGCGGCGAGCAGTCCGCCGACGGGCTGGTCGTCGTGGCCGCGTCCACCGCGGCGGCCCGCGAGCGCGTCCTCGACCTGGTGGCCCCCGACCGGCCCGAGTTTCGAGTCGAACCCGTGGACTGATCGATTCACTTTTTTGGGAGTCGGTACCGGAGTAGATCGTGTTGTTGGTCATCGCCTATTCGTCGGCCGCCCGACAGCAGCTCCGGAACACCGAGCGGGCCTTCCCCGCCGCGTTCCAGCGCCGGTTCGGACGCGTGGGGCTGCTCGCAGAGACGGAACTCGGCGCGTTTCTGGCCCTGCGGATCCGGGAACGGCACGGGCCGGACGTCCAGCTCGCCCGCACGGAGCCGTTCAACGAGTTCAGCGACGTCCCCGAGGACGTGCGTGCGGCCGCGGCCGCCTACGCCGATCGGGACTCGCCCGCGACCCCCTACGCGAAGTTCGCCGCCGGCACGCCCCACCCGCCGATAGAACGGCTCCGCGATCGCGAGCTATGAGGGTCCGGGTCGGGGACGAAGTCCACGTGGGGCAGGCCCTCGATTTGCGGACCGCGGAGATCGGTCCCGACCGACTCCAGCGTGCCATCGCAGATCCGGGGGCCGAGCTCGTCACCGCGACGCGGCCCACCCCGCTCCACGAGCACGTGGGGCGGATCGAGTCGGGGATGGCACTCGACTGCCGGATGGCACTCGTCGCGGCCGGGCGATCGATCGGGCTCGAGGCGCCCCAGGCCGCGGCGATCCCCGCGCTGGACCGACGGATCGCGGCGATCGACCCCGCCACGCCGGACCTGCGGGCGGCCCGCAGGCGGGTGGCCGAGGTCGGCGAGGAAGTGGCTCGCCTGGAGGAGCAGGTGGCCCGGACGAGCGGCCGGCTGAACGCGCGTCGCGAGGCGGGGCTCCGAACCGACGCGGTCCGGAGCCGGCTCGAGGAGCTGACCCGCGAACTGACGGCGATGGAGACCTCCCGGATCGCGGCCAGGGAGGCCCTCGAACTGGCAGAGACCCGGGCTGCGGCGGCCCGCGACGCCCGGGTCGAGCGCCTCTCGCTCGTCGATAGACGCGAGAACCGGTGGCGGGAGGTCCGGGCCTGGTTCGTCGAGGCGCTGGCCGAGCCGTTCGAGCGGGCGCTTCTGTCCCTCCCGGTCGACGCCACGCCGGTCGGTCCGGGCGCCTTCGACGGCGACCCCCACGAGGCCGCCCTCGCGATCGCCCGCATCGGGGCCCCGTCGGCGCCGCTGATCCTGGTCGAGAGCCCGTTCGAAACTCCCGTCCGGGCCCGGGCCGCCCTCGACGCGCCGGTGATCCTGGCGAGAGTTTAAGGCGGACTGCCCGACGAATGCGGGGCATGGACCTCGCCGCTGACACTACCGTCCTCGACGGGTCGACCCTCGTCTCGGTCGTGCTCGGGAACCCCCACGAGCAGGCCGCCCGGTTCCGTCTGGAGAACGCCCTCGACGGGCCGGTCTGGCCGCCGCGACGGCGCGGTTACCCCGAGTCGGGCTGGGACGAGACCGGCTACGAGGGCCACATCGAGCCGGGCGGTCACCTCGCGCTGGGATATGCCACGTCCGCGTCGCCGGCCCCCGAGCCCGTGACCCTCGCCTGGGTCGAGCCGGCCGAGCAGTCGGCCGACCTCTCCGCCGAGGGGGCGACCGCGGGGGAGACGGCCCGCTCGTTTCGCGATCCCCGGCCGCCCCGAAGCGTGCTCGGCCCGCCCGCTCCCCGCCCCGGTTCGATGCTGTCCGCGGAGGAGGAGTCGTGATCGTCACCGTCTGTGGCGGGAAAGGCGGCGTCGGGAAGAGCACCGTCGCGCTCAACCTGGCGGCCGAACTCGACGCCGTTCTCGTGGATGCCGACCTCACCATGGCCGACCTGCCGACCGACGGCGGTCCGACGCTGCATGACGTGCTGGCGGGGCGCGTGGACCCCCTCGATGCGGTCCGGACGGAGTGGGCCGTCGGGGTGCTGCCGGCCGGTCGCTCGCTCGCGGGGGCGCGATCGGCCGATCCGTCGGCACTGCTGCCGGTCCTGGAGGCCCTCGCTGTGACCTACGAGCACGTGGTGGTCGACGCGCCGGCGGGGTTCGAGGCGGACGCGGCCCTGCCGATCGTCGCCGCGGACTGCTGTGTGCTGGTGACGACCCCCGATCCCGCGACCCTGGCCGATGCGGTCCGCACCCGGTCCCTGGCCCGGGAGCTCGGGACCGACCTGGGCGCGGTCGTCCTCAACCTCGCCGAACAGCGTCGGGAGTGTGTCACCGAGACCGTGGGCGGCCCCCAGTTCGCGCTGGCCGAGCACCCGACCGTCCACGCGGCACAGCAGTCCGGACTCCCGGTCTCACACACGTCGGGGGACGCCTCGGCCGTCGAGACCTTCCGCTCGCTGGCGGGCCACCTGCGGACGATCGATCGCGATGCGAGAGCGAGCACCGCCCGACAGAACAGTTAGGGGGAGAGGACCCGGGCGGCCGACCGGAGGGTGACCGGCGTGACCCCGGCCAGTTCGGCGGCGTCCTCCTGGGTCGGGCCCCCGGTCTCGACGTCGGTCACGGCATAGAGGGCGGCCGCCGCGACGCCGCTTGGATTTCGGCCGCCGAGGTCGGTCGGGTCGGTCTCCAGCAGCAGCGACCGGGCCGCCGCCTCGATATCGGGGCCGAGACCGAGTTCGGTGGCGAACCGGGGGAGGTACTCCGCGGGGTCGATCGGGCCGGTCTGAAGCCCGAGCTCGCGATTCATCGCATCGTAGGCGGATCGAAACTCGCTGTCGGTGGCCTTGGCTATCGCCGTGATCTCCTCGGTGGTGCGGGCGAGGCCGTTGGTTCGACAGACCGCATAGACCGACGCGGCGGCGAACCCCTCCAGCGAGCGACCCAGGAGCAGGTCCTCGCGCTGGGCGCTCTCGAAGAGCACGCAGGCCTGGTCGCGGACGTCGGTGGGGAGGGAGAGCGCCGAGGTGACCCGCCGGATCTCGGTGAACCCGTAGATCTGGTTGCGTTCGGCGGTCGAGCGCACCTTCGAGCGGTCGTGCTGGCGGCGCATCCGGTGGAGGCGCCGCCGCTTGCGCCCGGTCGCCCGGTTCGTGTGCCCCATCTCGGTGGCGAGCCCGCGGTCGTGCCGGGAGCGGGAGAGGGGCGCGCCGGTCCGCCGGCGGTCCGGCCCGTCCTCGAAGTTCCGCCACTCCGGGCCGTGGTCGATGGGGTTCTCCTCGACGATCAGGCCACACTCCGTGCAGAGGGTCTCGGTCCCGTCCACGCGGAGGCTTCCGGCGCACTCGGGGCAGGTCCGTGTCGACTGTGTCGTGCTCATCACATCTGATACTTGACGTCGAATGGGTATTTAAGGTGGCACCGAATCGGGGGGTAAAACCCGGTGATTCCGGAGGAGAACCAACCGGTTACCGGTCGGTTCCTCGTCGAACCACTCGGATTTCCAACTGCGAAGGTTTTTGTCCGCGGGCCCCCCATCCAGGGCCATGTCGCTCTCGGACATCGCCAGGGGGCTCACCACGACCCGAACCCAGGACGAACGCGGCGTCGCGGTCGTGGACCGGACCGGGACCCCCCTGGAGACCATCCTCGAGGAGTTCGCTCCGGACCTGCCCTGCGGGGCCGACCCGGCGGCCGCACTCGTCACGAGTTACCTCGGCGGAGCGAGTGTCGGTGACGCGGCGACGGCGGCCGGGGTCCCGAAGACGACCGCCGCGAAGGCGCTCCACCGCCTGGGGTTCGAGGGCCTCTCGCCGCTGTCTCCCCTCCAGCGGGACCTCTGTGCGGACTGGCTCGCGGGCGAACTCGGCCGGATCGAGGCCCGTGAACTCGCGGGCGCGGGCGACCGCGAGTTCGCGCTTGGCGCGTACGTCCAGAGCCACGATCCCATCCCCGGCGCGAACGAGGCGATCGAGGACGCCCTCTCCACGGCCGCGGACGCGATGGTCGAGAAGCGGGACGCCCTCGCGGACACGATGACCGCCGCGGGCGACCTGCGGTAGCTCAGCGGAACCGGTCGCCGATCGACCCCAGTCGCTCGGACGCCGAGGGGCGTTTTGCCGGGTCGACGTCGACGGCGAGCAACGCCGCCGTGGCCCCGGTGACCGCCCGGGTGAAGGAGCCCCCCGGATCGAGGGACGCGGGTCTGTGTGCCGGGGCCGAATCCGGTCGGGCCGGAATCCGGGCCGTCGCGTCGGGCGGGGGGTCGCCCGCACCGACCGACAGGACCCCCGAGAAACTCGTCCCGACGTCCGCGAGCCGGCCCCGCTCCCGCTGCAGGGCGTCGACGCCGCGGCCTGTCGGCGGGACGACGGCGACCGCCCGATCGACCGCCGTGACCGCCCCGACGGCCTGGTTGGAGACGACTGGCGGGACGT
>JBDGTI010000075.1:0-7227 GCA_042216995.1 Halodesulfurarchaeum sp. | reverse complement strand
ACGTCGAGGAGGACCCAGTCGGCCGCGGCCTCCCCGATTCGCTCGGCGACCCGTTCGCCCGCGGCTGCCGACTTCGCCTCGGCGACCTGGGTGAACGGGGCCCGAGCGGGTACCACGCCGAGCTCGCCCGCCCCCGCGACCGACCACTCGTGGATCGCTTCCTCGAGGGAGTGATCGGGATCGGCCAGGAGGGCCGTCGCATCGATCGGGATGGGGCCGTCCACGTGCCGTTCGAGCCCCTGGGTCGCGAAGTCCAGATCGAGGACGAGCACGCGCTGGCCGTCGCGGGCCAGGACCCCGGCGATCTCCAGGACCGACTGGGTGGTTCCCGCACCGCCGACCGCCCCGACGAATCCGACAGACTGGCTGCCCATGCACCCGGCATGCGGCGGGGTGAGAAAACTCCCCCGGCTTCTCACTCGAGTCGCGAGGCGATCGCCGCCGCTAGCTCCTCGCGGTTGCCGGCCTCCCGGTCGGGTGACCGGGGCACCACGGCGTGGATCGGACCGCCGCCGTCGCCGTCGAACCGCGGAATGACGTGTCCGTGCGTGTGTGGGACTTCCTGACCGGCAGCGGGCCCGTTGTTGAACCCGATGGTGGTGGCGTCCGCGTCGACCGCCGCCTCGATGGCCGGCGCGAGTTCGCGAAGTCGGTCCATGATCGCTCGGGCGGTCCCGGGATCGAGATCGCCGAGGCGCTCGGCGTGGGTCTTCGGGATCACGAGCGTGTGACCCGGGGCGAGCGGGTTCGCGTCGAGGAAGGCCATCGTGTGCTCGTCCTCGGCGACGTCGTCGGCCGGGGCCTCGCCGGCGGCGATGCGACAGAAGATACAGGACGTCATGGATCGTGGTTTCCGGTCCTGGCCCTTCAAGCTTGGCGGCGGGACCGATTATCATTTTACCCGGGAGCGATTGGCTCTCGGTATGACTCACTTCGCCGGGGACGTCCCCGACCAGTACGATCCGCAGGCGGTCGAGGAGCGGGTCTCTGACTACTGGGCGGACGTGGACGCCTACGAGGCCACCAAGGAACACCGGGCGGACGGGGAACCGTTCTTCTTCGTCGACGGACCGCCCTACACCTCCGGGTCGGCTCACATGGGCACGACCTGGAACAAGACCCTGAAGGACGCTCACATCCGCTTCCGGCGGATGCAGGGCTATGCCGTCACCGACCGGCCGGGCTATGACATGCACGGCCTGCCCATCGAGACGAAAGTCGAGGAGGCCCTTGGCTTCGAGAACAAGCAGGACATCGAGGAGTTCGGGGAGCAGAACTTCATCGAGGAGTGCAAGGCCTTCGCCGAGGAGCAACTCGAGGGGCTCCAGTCGGACTTCCAGTCCTTCGGGGTCTGGATGGACTGGGAGCACCCCTACAAGACGGTGAATCCCGAGTACATGGAGTCGGCCTGGTGGGCGTTCGCCCAGGCGCACGAGCGCGGCCTGGTCGAGCAGGGCCAGCGATCGGTCAACCAGTGTCCCCGGTGTCAGACCGCCATCGCGAACAACGAGGTCGAGTACGAGGAGGTGACAGACCCCTCGATCTACGTCACGTTCCCGCTCAGCGACCGCGAGGGCGCGCTGGTCATCTGGACGACCACGCCGTGGACCATCCCCGCAAACGCCTTCATCGCCGTGTCCGGGGACCTGACCTACGCCGAGGTCGAGGCCACCCGCGGCGGAGAGAGCGACGTCCTCTACGTCGAGGAGTCCCTGGTCGAGTCCGTGCTGGAGGCCGGTCGGTACACCGACTACGAGGTTCGGGCGACCTACGACGGGACCGAACTGGTCGGGTGGGAGTACGACCACCCCCTCCGCGAGGAGGTCCCCGAGGCCCCGGACTCGGCGGACGCGGGGCAGGTCTACACCGCGGACTACGTCGAGGCCGAGGACACCGGGCTGGTCCACTCCGCGCCCGGCCACGGCGAGGTCGACTTCGAACGCGGCCAGGAACTCGGCCTCGAGGTGTTCTGTCCGGTCGGCGAGGACGGCGTCTTCGAGGAGTCGGCCGGCAAGTACGCCGGCGAGTACGTCAAGGACGCCGACGAGCAGATCATCGCCGACCTCGATCGGGCGGGCCACCTGCTCGCCCGGGGCACCGAACACCACTCCTACGGACACTGCTGGCGGTGTGACACGCCGATCATCCAGCTCGTGACCGACCAGTGGTTCATCACGATCACCGACGTCAAGGCGGACCTCCTCGCGAACATCGAGGAGACCGAGTGGCACCCCGACTGGGCCCGGGACAACCGCTTCCGGGACTTCGTCGAGGACGCCCCGGACTGGAACGTCTCCCGGCAGCGCTACTGGGGCATCCCGATCCCGATCTGGACTCCCGAGGACTGGGACGGCGACATGGACGAGGTGCTCGTGATCGGCACCCGCGAGGAACTGGCAGCGCGGGTCGACCAGGAGATCGATCCCGACACCGTCGACCTCCACAAGGGGACGGTCGATTCCCTCACCATTACCGAGGACGGCCGGACCTACACCCGCATCGAGGACGTCTTTGACGTGTGGCTCGACTCCTCGGTGGCCTCCTGGGGCACGCTCTCCTACCCCGCCGAGACCGAGGCCTTCGAGGACCTCTGGCCGGCGGACCTGATCATGGAGGCCCACGACCAGACCCGGGGCTGGTTCTGGTCCCAGCTCGGGATGGGGACCGCGGCGATGGACCAGGTCCCCTACGAGGAGGTGCTGATGCACGGCCACGCGCTGATGCCCGACGGCCGGGCGATGTCCAAGTCCAAGAACATCACTGTCGAGCCGGGCGAGGTCATAGCGGAGTACGGCGCGGACCCGATGCGGCTGTTCCTCCTCTCGGTCACCCCCCAGGGCGAGGACATGCGCTTCTCCTGGGAGGAGACCGAGACCATGCAGCGGGATCTGAACATCCTCTGGAACGCCTTCCGCTTCCCGATGCCCTACCTGGAGATGGACGGGATCGACCCGATGGCGCTCTCGCCGGCCGAGGAGTCCCTCGAACGCATCGATCGGTGGGTGCTCTCCCGACTGCAGACAGTCGAGGAGACCGCATCCGGAGCCTGGGCGGACTTCGAACAGCACCGCGCCCTGGACGCCATCCTGGAGTTCGTCGTCGAGGACGTCTCGCGGTACTACATCCAGGTGGTCCGCGAGCGCATGTGGGAGACCGAGGACACCGACTCGAAGCGGGCGGCCTACGCCACCCTGATCTCCGTCCTCGAGGAGGTCATCGCGCTGCTCGCCCCCTACGCGCCCTTCATCACCGAGGAGCTCTACCAGCGGTTGACCGGCGGTGACGGCCTCACCTCCGTCCACATGCTCGACTGGCCCGACCCCGACCCATCCCTCCGGGAGCCGACCCTGGAGGACGCCGTTGGACACGTGCGTGACATCGAGGAGGCCGGCTCGCGGGCCCGGCAGGACGCGGGGCGCAAGCTCCGCTGGCCGGTCACCCGGGTCGTCGTCGACGCCGGCGACGAGTCGGTGGTCGGGACCCTCGCCGAGCACGACGACCTGCTCGCCGAGCGGCTGAACGCCCGGCGGGTCGAGGTGGTCGAGCCCGGGTCGGACTGGGCGGAACTCGAGTACACCGCGACGGCGGACATGAGCGAACTCGGGCCGGCCTTCGGCGAGCAGGCCCACGCGGTCATGGAGGCGCTCAACGCGGCCCGGATCGACGCGCCCGACCTCGCGGCCCTGGAGGACGCCGTCGGGACGGAGCTGGGCGAGTCGGTCTCGCTTGCCGAGTCGATGGTCTCCTTCGAGGAGGTGCCCCCCGAGTCGGTCGCCGGTGCGGACTTCGAGGGCGGCCGGGTCTACGTCGACGCCGCGCTCACCGAGGACGTGGAGAGCGAGGGCTACGCCCGGGAGATCATCCGGCGCGCCCAGGAGATGCGCAAGGACCTCGACCTCGACATGGACGCCGAGGTGCGCTTGGAGATCGCGATCTACGACGAGCGGGTCGGCCGGCTCGTCGCCCGCCACGAGGACCTGATCGCCGAGGAGGTCCGGGCGGTGACCGTCGAGGACATCGAAGACGGTCACCGCGAGACGTGGGAGGTCGAGGGCACGCAGGTCGAACTGGCGATCGAACCGGTCTAGAGCTCCGCGGCGATCGCCGGCGCGACGCTCACGGCCGTCACGGACCGCTCGATCGTGTCGGTGCCGTAGATCTCCGTGACCCCCGCGTTCTCGAGCTTCGCTCTGGCCCCGTCGACCAGAAGGGGATGGACCGCCGCGACGAACACCCGCTCGGGGTCGCCGCCCAGCGCCCCGATGGCCGTGCTCATCGTTCCGCCGGTGGCGATGATGTCATCGACGACCACCAGGTCCCGGCCCGTCACCGCCACGTTCGCCGGCTCGACCGAGACCGTGCCGGTCTCCCGGTCGCGGTGCTTCTCGAAGGCGTCGGTCTCGCCCCGGCCGTAGGCGTCCCGGACCGTCTCGGCCAGGTCGATCGCGCCCGCATCCGGCGCGAGGAAGATCGGCTCCGTGAGGTCCGCCGGGAGGGGCTCGGCGAGCCGGCCCGAGGCGTCGAGCACGTCGGCCGGGACGGTGAAGAACTCCGCCACCTCTGGCTCGTGGGGACAGACAGTCAGCACGCGGTCCGTCCCGGTACTGATCGCCCGGGCCATCGCCCGCGAGGAGACCGGCTGGCCGGGCTCGAAGGCCTCGTCCTGGCGGGCGTAGCCCATGTAGGGGATGACAGTCACGACCGACGTGGCCCCCGCCTCGCGGACGGCGTCCTGGAGCTGGAGCAGTTGGATGTGCGCCTCGTTCGTGTCCGTCGCGGCGACGACCACGGCCCGGCCCTCGGGTTCGGGCACTTCGAGGAGGAGTTCGCCGTCGGGGAACCGCTGGTACTCGACCGTTGCCAGGGGCTCGCCGAGCTCGTCGGCGAGTTCGGCGGCCACGGCCTGGGAGTTGCTGGCGGGAACGATCATGTGCCAGGGGTCGGCTGGGGCAGGAATATGCGTTTCTCTCCGGGCGCAACCTGTGTCCCCGGGTCACAACGGCTTTGGTCGGCCGCCTCCTCCCCTCACGTGATGCAGGTATTCGGGTCCAGTGGCACCCGCGGGCGGGTGACCGAGGAGTTGACTCCCGCGTTCGTCCTCCGGGTGGCGGCCGCGGCGGGCACCGTCTGGGGGGCCGATCGCGTCGCGCTCGGCCGGGACACCCGACTGACCGGGCCGATGCTCGCGGACGCGGCCGCGAGCGGGCTCGCGAGCGTGGGCGCGGACGTGGACCGACTGGGTGTCGTGCCGACCCCCGCGCTGCAGTCCTACGCCGCGAGCGAGGGGGTCCCCGCGGTCATGGTGACGGCCTCGCACAACCCGCCGGAATACAACGGAATCAAGCTCGTGGGCGCGGACGGAATCGAGCTCCCGGTCGAGCGGCTGGAGGCCATCGAGTCGGTGCTCCTCGACGGCGGCCAGGCCCTCGCGACCTGGGACGAAACTGGCCGCGACCGCTCGGTCGAGGGGGGCCGCAGACGCTACCGCGAGGAGCTGCTCGCGGCCGTCGATCGGGAGGCCATCGCGGGGGCGGGGCTCACCGTCGCGATAGATCCGGGCCACGGGGCCGGGGCGCTCACCAGCCCCGCGTTCTTCCGCGAACTGGGGTGTGACGTGCGGACGGTCAACGCCCACCCCGACGGGCACTTCCCCGGCCGGGATCCCGAGCCGGTCGAGTCGAATCTCTCGGATCTGGGCGAGCTGGTCACGGCGACCGGGGCCGACGTGGGAATCGCCCACGACGGCGACGCCGACCGGGCCATCTTCTTCGACGAACGGGGGGAGTACATCGAGGGCGACGCCACGCTGGCCGCGCTGGCCGACGCGGCCCTCGGGCCGGGAGACACCACCGTCTCGGCGGTGAACGTCTCCCAGCGGCTGGTCGACGTGGCCGAGCGGTCCGGCGCCGAGCTGGAGCTCACCCCCATCGGGAGCACGCGGATCATGACCCGGATCCGGGAGTTACAGGCCGCGGGCGGGACGGTCCCGGTCGCCGGCGAGGGCAACGGCGGGGTGATCTTCCCCCCGTACCGGATCAACCGCGACGGGGCCTACACCGCCGCCCGGTTCCTCTCGCTTCTCACCGACCGCCCGGCGAGCGAGGTCGTGGCGCCGTACGACGGCTACGCGAACGTCCGGGAGAACGTCCCCTACGACGAGGAGGCCGAGCGGGCCGCCCTGATCGAGGCCGCCGGGGAGTGGGCCCGCGACGCCGAGGGCGAGGTCACGACCATCGACGGGTACCGGGTGGACTTCGGGGACGCGTGGGTGCTGGCCCGGCCGAGCGGGACCGAGCCGGTGATCCGGGTCTACGCCGAGGCCCGCGAGCCCGCCCGCGCCGAGGAGCTGGCCGCGGCGGTCCTCGCCCCCCTCGAAGACGCCGCCGCGGCCGGAGGGTAAAAGGCGGCCCGGTTCGAAGTCCCCCGTGACGAGCGCGCCACCAATGAGCCACGAATCCGAGAAAATCTACAGCGAGAGCGTGGAGATGTACCTGAAGGAGATCTATCTCCTGTCCCGGGATGGCGACCCGGCCTCGACGGGAGCGATCGCGGACCGGCTGGGCGTCTCCCCGCCCAGCGTGACCGACCGCCTCAATCACCTCACCGAGCGGGACCTGATCACCTACGAGAAACACCGCGGAGCCTCGCTCACGGAGCGGGGGGCGGAGGCGGCCGAGTCGCTCCTGCAGAAGCACTGCCGGATCGAGCGCTTTCTCGTCCGGGAACTGGACGTCACGGAGGGGTTCCACGAGGAGGCCTGCCGGCTGGAACACGCCATGACCGACGAGGTCGCAAAGCGACTGCGCCGTTTCGTCGACCAGTCCGAGGAGTGCCCGGATTGCTATGACCCCGAGTCCCAGCACTGCTCGTACCTCTCGCCGTAGGCCCCTCTCGCCCCGGGACGTCGGTCGAGGAATGCGAAGGCCTATCACGGCCGGACCCGAGACGCACCCATGGCCCCTTCGCTCCCCTCACGCGGTGTCTCACTCGTTTTGCTCGTGGCGTTCGGACTCCTCGCGCTCTCGATGACCAGTGCGGGCCCGGCCATGGGCCGGGTGATCTACCGGGGGTACATGATCGCGATCCCGATCGTCTTCGTGGCCTTCCTCCTCGGGAGTCTCTACTTCGGGGTGCGTCATCTGATCCGCGCTTAGCGACCTAGGAGTGGGTCACTCCGAATCAACGTCCTCAGAATCGCCGTGCGATTCTGATGTGCGAACGAGAGCT
>JBDGTI010000001.1:0-18607 GCA_042216995.1 Halodesulfurarchaeum sp. | reverse complement strand
CGTTCACAAGACCGAAGGTCTTGTGCAGCCCACCAGAACGCGAAGCGTTCTGGGGGACGGCTGAAGCCGTGGGTTTCCGCGCTACTCAACTATGAACCGCACACGTGGGAGGGGCTGATGTTCCGCGAGATCATGGAGAAGTTCGAGGGGAGCCCGAGCCAGCAGGCGGTGGTCAGACTCCTGCTGGAGCGGGGCTTCTCGGTCAACGAGGCCGGTCGGGTGGTCTCGGGTTCGATCGAGATCCCCAACACCCAGATCGCCGAGGAGGCGGGGGTCGACCGCCGGGTGGTCGACTCCACGACCGACGCGATCCTCGCGGACCCCGAACTGGAGCGGGTCTTTCGGAACATCTCCCAGATCCCGAGCCTGATGGACCTCGCGCCGCTCCTGGATCTGACGGTGCTCACCATCTCGGTCCGGAGCGCCGGGGAGTCGGGCATCATCGCGGCGGTGACCGGCGTCCTGGCCGAGCATGACATCACGATCCGGCAGGCGGTCAGCGAGGACCCCGACTTCACCGACGAGCCACGCCTCCACATCATCACCGAGGGGCAGATCCCCGGCGAGGTCCTCACCGAGCTGTCCGAGCTGGAGTTCATCCAGTCGATCGAGATCTCGAGCTGAAAACCACAACCCCGAAGGCCGCTCCCGTCCGAGTTCGCCCGATGGCCGACACCGACGCCGATTCCGAGCCCTATCGCACGGTCGCCGAGGTCGGCCGCACCGCCTTCGAGATCAAGGGCTCGGAGTTCACCGGTCACGTCGCGCCGGTTCGGACCAGGGCGGCGGCCGAGGCGTACATCCAGGAGGTGCGAGAGGAGTTCGACGGGGCGACCATCATCCCGGCCTACCGGGTGCGGGTCGACTCCGGGAGCGGCTATCTCCTCAGGGAGTACCAGAGCGACAGCCACGAGCCGACCGGTTCGGCGGGGAAGCCGGCGCTTAACGTGCTCGTCCAGCGGGAGCTTGAGAACGTGGTCGCGGTCGTGGCCCGGTACTACGGCGGGACGAACCTGGGGATCGGCGGGCTGGCCCGGGCCTACGGCCGGGGCGTGAAAGACGCCGTCGAGGACGCCGGCATCACCACGCGCCGACCGGCCGAAACCTTCGAGCTGGAGGTCGTCTACGACGACTCGGGGACCGTTCGCGGGATCCTGGAGTCGGCGGGCGTCGAGTTCGAGGCCGACTACGCGGAGACCGTCGCCTTCGAGGTGACCGCACCGGTCGCGGAGGCCGAGGAGCTCAAAGACCGGATACGGAGCGCCACCAGCGGCCGGGCCGACATCAGCTAGTCGACGATGAGTTCGTCGTCGTCCTCCTCGGGCACCACGGACGCCGTGGACTGGTTTTGCATCTCGGTCTCATAGCGGTCGATCCAGTCGGCGAAACACGCCGGACAGAGCCGCTGAGAGTCGATCTGGGAGCGGTCGACCGTCAGCCGTATCGTCCGGGCCAGGGCGTCGGTGACCGATTCCCCACAGGCCTCACAGCGGTCGGCGTCGGACATACAAGAAACCCGGGCCCCGAGGCCCATATAGGTTGGTCTCACACCCGACGACCCATCCGGGTCGGCGGACCGGGAGTCCACGGACAAGCTCCGTCCTCAGACGCGAGCGTAAGCGAGCGTCAGGGCGGGGTGGTTGACTCGGAGGTAGTGGTGCCGAAGGCCCGATCGCCGGCGTCGCCCAGCCCGGGAACGATGAAGCCGTCCTCGTCCAGGTGATCGTCGACGGCGACGGTGAGGATCTCGACGTCGGGGAAGGCGTCGTCGACCCGACAGAGCCCGTCGGGAGCGCACACGGCCACGAGCAGGTACACGTCCGCTTCGGGCGGGGCGTCCTCGGCGACGCGCTCCAGGACCGACGTGGCCGTCGATCCGGTCGCGAGCATCGGGTCCGCCACGATGACGGTGTCCTCGGGGTGGATCTCGGGGTGTTTCACGTAGTCGACGTCGATCGGGAAGGTGCCGTCCTCGCCCATCCCGGCCGCCTCGTCGCGCCCGGCGCTGATGACCCCCTGCCGGGCCGAGGGAAAGGCCTTGAGCAGGCCCTCGACGAACGGCGTCGCCGCCCGGAGGACGTTGATGATGACCACCTCCTCCAGACCGCGAACGCGCTCGCCCATCGTGTCGGTCAGCGGGGTCTCGATCGCGGCGTACTCGGTCTCCATCGCCCCGTCGATGATCTCATAGCCACAGATCCGCCCCAGCTTCACCAGGCCCTTGCGGAACGCGATCTGTTCGGTTTCGACGTCTCGAAGCCGCGAGAGCGTGTGCTTCGCCAGGGAGTGATCGATCAGCGCGCCGTGTTCCTGCTCTCGGATCGACATGGGTGGGTGCAATCGGGGCGGCCGGTTAGCGCTGCCGGTCTCCGCCGGGGAAAAGGGTTTACTCGCCGCTGCGGTATTGCGGATGATGGAAGAGAGCATCTCGGGTTTCAAGCAGCGGGGAACCTGGGGTGCGGTCGTCGAGCACGGCGAACGCATCACCACCGCCCTCCGGAAGGCCTCGGCCACGGAGAAGTATCCCGAGGCCTTCGAGGAGTGGGTCGAGTGGCGGCCCAAAATGCACGAGCAGATCGAGCGGGACGTCTCGGCGAAGACCGCAGACCAGGCGAGCGTGAACGAGGGGAAAGGCGAGGCGGAGGGGAAATCGGCCGACGAGGACCTCCAGTCCGCGGGCGAACGGCTCACCGAGTCCTACGAGAAGATCGAGGAGAACGACGCCGACGGCGCGGTACAGAAGTGGCAGGACTCCCTCGATTACGTCGCCCGGGCGGCGGACACCGCCAGCCGGAAGGCCCTCAGAAAGGTCGAGAACACCGTCTATCAGCGGGTGATGACCCAGGTCGCTCCCTACTACTTCGACAACGACCTGATCAGCGCGAACATCCAGCGGGTCCGCTCCCAGGAGGAGTTCGTCCTCGAGGTCAACGTGAACGACGAGGACCTCAAAGAGGAGGTCCGGGACCACCTCCGCTCGTTCGAGGACCTCGAGCGCTGGCACGTCGACACGGAGAAGGAGGTCGAGGTCGCCGAGGCGGTCGAGGGGATCGAGGTGCCGGAGGGGGCCGACATCCCCGACGACACGAAGCCCGATTCGAAGACGACCTGAGCCGGATTCGAACCGATCTGACCCGGTAGACACTTATCCCGGCCACGTTCACCCGGAGACGATGAGTGTCGGCGCCGTCGCCGTGGTCCTGATCGCCACGCTGGCCAGCCTCTTCATGGCCTGGGCGATCGGGGCCGGGTCCAGCGGATCGACGCCTTTCGCCCCGGCGGTCGGCGCCAACGCCATCTCCGTGATGCGCGCCGGCTTTCTGGTCGGCATCCTGGGGTTTGCCGGGGCGGTCCTGCAGGGGGCGAACGTCTCCAGGACGGTCGGATCCGGACTGATCAGGGGAGTGAGTCTGACCCCGATCGCGGTCGTCACCGTCCTCTCGATCGCCGCCACGCTGGTCGCGATCGGCGTGTTCGCCGGCTACCCGATCGCCTCGGCCTTCTCCGTCACCGGGGCGGTCGTCGGGGTCGGCCTCGCGCTGGGGGGCGACCCGGCCTGGGCCACCTACCGGGAGATGGTCGGACTCTGGGTCGCGGTCCCGTTCGTTGGCGGCGGCATCGCCTTCCTGACCGCCCGGACGCTCCGGTCGCTCGACCGCGATCGACTCACCATCCCGCTGGTCGGGGCCATCGTGGGCCTCATCGTCGCGAACGTCCGGTTCTCCATGCTCGGGCCCCACGGGCGCTCCCTGGCCGCGGTCATCGGCGGCCTGCTCCCCGGCCCGCCGGTTGCGGGCGATCTGGGCGGGACGGTCATCCTGGCGACCGGGCTCGCCGCGCTGCTCCGGTGGGACATGAACCGCGATCCGTCCGACGGCATGCGACACTTCCTGATCGCCATGGGCGGGCTGGTGGCCTTCTCCGCGGGCGGGAGCCAGGTGGGGCTGGCCGTGGGGCCCCTGCTCCCGCTTCTGGGCGGCACAGTCCCCCTCGAAGCCGTGCTACTCGGCGGCGGGCTCGGGCTGCTCGTCGGATCCTGGACCGGCGCGCCCCGGATGATCAAGGCCCTCGCCCAGGACTACTCCTCGCTTGGGCCCCGGCGGTCCATCTCGGCGCTGGTCCCCTCCTTCGCGCTGGCCCAGACGGCGGTGTTCCTGGGCGTCCCCATCTCGTTCAACGAGGTCGTGGTGAGCGCGATCATCGGGAGCGGGATGGCCGCCGAGGGGCGCGAAGGGGTGAGCGGGGCGAAGATGGGGTACACCGTCCTCGCGTGGGTCGGGTCCCTCGCCGGCTCGCTGGTTCTTGGCTACCTGGGATACACCGCGGTTGCCTGGCTCTCCTGATCAGAGTTCCTCGACGGTTTCGCGCTCCGGATCGGGCAGCTCATCGGGGCTTTCATGCACGGTCACCCGGGCCTTCCTGATCCGGGTGTCCTCGACCTGTTCGGCCCGGAGTTCGACGTTCTCGTAGGTGAAGACCTCGCCCTCCTCCACCAGCCGGCCGGCCCGGTTGAAGATGAACCCGGCGATCGTCTCGAACTCCTCGCCCTCGGGTAGCTCGATGTCCAGGGCCTCGTTTACCTCCTCGATGTTGACCTCGCCGCGGGCGAGCACGGTCCGTTCGTCGAGTCGGTCGATCGGCCGTTCTTCCTCGCCCTCGAGGATCTCGCCGGTGATCTCCTCGATGATGTCCTCGGTCGTGATCAGCCCCTCGGTGGTGCCGAACTCGTCGATGACGATGACCATCCCGACCCGCTTTTCCTGCATCTCCTGGAGGAGCTCGTCGACGTTCTTCGATTCGGGGACGTGAAGCGTGGGCTCGATGAGGTCACGGAGCGTCGCGGAGCCGTTCTCGCTGTAGAGATACTCCCGAACCAGGTCCCGCAGTTGCACCACGCCGATGACGGTGTCAAGGTCCGACTCGTAGACCGGGATCCGCTCGTGACCGCTCTGGGTGCAGGTCTGGATGGCTCCCTCGATGGAACTGTCGGCGTCGACGGCGGTCACGTCGAGCCGGGGGGTCATGACCTCCTTCGCGATGGTCTGATCGAACCGGAAGATCCGCTGGAGCATCTCTCGCTCGTCGGTCTCGATGACCCCCTCCCGCTCCCCGGTCTTGATGAGGTTCTGGATCTCGTCCCGTGTCACGTATGAGGTCTCGATGGCGGCGTGTCCGCCCGTGACCGTGATGAGCGCCCGGGAGAGGTAATCGAAGACGACCACCAGCGGGTAGAGCAGCCGCTCGGAGAAGGCAAGCGGGCGGGAGACCCGCAGCGACCACCGTTCGGTGTGCTCGACGGCGTAGGACTTGGGGGCGATCTCGCCGAACAGGAGCACCAGCGTGGTGATCCCGAAGGTCGCGGCGAAGACCGCCTGGCCCCGGGCGAAATAGACGCCGAAGAGGGCGGTCGCGATCGAGGACATCGCGATGTTGACCAGGTTGTTCCCCACCAGGATGGTGACGAGCAGGCGGTGGGGGTCTGACTTGAGTTCTTTGATGGTTTCGGCCCTCGGGACCCCCTCCTCGTAGAGGGCATCGATCCGGTGCCGCGCAAGGGAAAACAGCGCGATCTCCGAGGAGGAGAAAAACGCGGAGAGGGCAACGAGTACCAGGATCGAAACGACGCCGGCGACGGTCCAGACATCCGTCGAAACGGGAGCGCCGATCCCGTCGGTGAGGGCGGCAGGAATACCCATTAGCACACAACTCCGGGGGCCAGCCCTTTTAGCGTTTCTTCACCGGTGTCGGCAAGGTTTTCCCCGCCGATCCCCCACGAACGGGTATGACAGCGGAAGTGCCAGCGGAACCCGCAAGCGGGAACGATATCACCCTGTATCGCCTCCAGGGCTGTCCGTTCTGCGAGCGGGTCGTCCGGACACTCGAGGAGTTGGACGTCACCTATCACTCCCGGTTCGTCGAGGCGAAACACTCGGAGCGGGACGTCATCAAGCGACTCTCGGGGAGCCGCGAGGTGCCGGTGATCGTCGATCACACCACCGGCGTGACCATGGGCGAGAGCTCCCGGATCGTGAAATACCTCCACGAGACGTATCGGGGGCAATAATGCGGCGGAAAGTCACCGAACTCCCGGAGACGGACCACGTGGCAGAGGGCGATCGGGCCCCGGACTTCACCCGCCCGCTCGTGACCCCGGAGTTCTGGGAGGACGTGGCGCTCACGGACCTCCTCGAGGACGGGCCCGTGCTCCTGGTCTTCCACCCGATGGATCGGGCCTTCCCCACGACCTACGTCTACAACGCTCTCGCGGACCGCTCGATTCTCGCGGGGCCGGCCCAGGTCGTGGGCCTCACCATCTCGACGCCCTACGACCACGCCCGGACCATCGAAGATCGGGGCATCGAGGCCGCCCGCGGGCTGTTCTCGGATCCGAAAAACGAGGTCGCCGAGGAGTGGGGCCTGGCCCACGACCTGGACGGCATGGAAGGGATCTCGGAGCCGCGACTCGCGCTTTACCTCATCGAACCCGACCGGACCGTCGCCTTCGCCTGGGTGGCCGAATCCTGGCCGCAGTTCCCCGATTACGACGCGCTCGAGGACGCCCTCGACGCGCTATAGCGAGGTTTCACGCTCCACGTAGTCGACCGCCGCGGCCGGCGAGCCGACGGCCTCGACGCCGGGGACGTGATGGGTGTCGAGACCCGCGACCGGCCGCCCGATATCGAGCGCGTGCGCGATCTCCGAGAGGGTCCCATACCTGCCGTCGACGGCGATGGCGGCGTCGCCGTTCTGCACGACGAGGGGGTTCCGGGCGTTTCCAAGCCCCGTGACGATCGGCACGTCGACGTACCGGTTGGCAGCCGTCGGGTCGGTCCCCGGCAGGATGCCGATCGTCCGTCCCTCGGTCTCGGCGACGCCCCTCGCGACCGCCTCCATCACGCCGGTCAACCCGCCACAGACCACGTCGTGCCCCCGTCGGCCGAGTTCCCGACCGAGGCGTTCGGCCACCCGGGCGGTCCGCTCCTCGACGGTACTGCCACCGATCACACTCACGCGCATTGGTTCCATCCCCGTGAGCCGTCCCCGTAGCCTTTCTGCTCGGCACAGGGTACTTTGGATCCGGGGACCGAGGGACAGCGCATGGCGGACTGGCTCGACGGGCGAGCGGACGAGGCGATCGAGCGGGCCGCGAACGTGCTCGCCGACGGCGACCTGGTCGTCTACCCCACGGAGACGGTCTACGGGCTCGGCGCTGACGCCCTCGATCCCGAGGCGGTCGAGGCGGTCTTCTCGGCCAAGCGCCGGGACCGCGAGCAGCCCATCTCCCTGGCCGTCCCGTCCCCCGAGGCGGCCCGGGAGTACGTCAAACCCACCGAGCGCGAGCGGGCGTTCATGGAGCAGTTCCTGCCCGGGCCGGTGACCGTGGTCCTGGAGAAGCGACCGGCCGTGCCGGACGTGTTGACCGCGGGCGAGGAGAAAGTCGGAGTCCGGGTGCCCGACCACCCCGTCGCCCGGGCGCTCCTCTCGGCGGTCGCCCCCATCACGGCCACGAGCGCGAACGTGAGCGGCCGACCGAGTGTCACCGCCCCGGCAGCCCTCGACTCGGAGATCGAGGCGGCGGTCGCGGTGGTCCTCGAGGCGGGCGAGACCGGCGGCACCGGAAGTACCGTCCTCGACATCGAACGGGAAACGATCATCCGGTCCGGGCCGCTCGACGGGGCGGTGACCGACTGGCTCGGGGCCCACTAGCTCCGGGACAGAAGCGAGGCGAGCGAGCGGGACCTGGTGCCACACCGATCGGCGAAGCGACAGGTTTCGCACTTGGCGTCACCGCTCACCCGGGGCGGCGGCCCGTCCAGGGACTGGACCACCCGCAACGTTCGCCGATAGGCGGCGGTTCGACGGGTCGTGAGGGGGACCGGCCGGATCACGCCGTGGCGGGGATACTCGACGAAGGCCCGCTCGACCGGGGTCGATTCCTCCCAGGAAAGGGCCTTCGCGGCGCCGACGGCCCTGACCGCCTGGGGCTGCCAGACGCCGTCCGGCGGGGGCGCGCCGGGCGAGACGATCGCCGGCTCCGGGGGGTCTGCGAGCACCTTCGCCGCTCGGCCGTGGACGTCCTTCCCGGAGAGAAACACCGCGGTCCGATCCGGGTCCCTCAGGTCCGCCCAGCGCGGAGTGGACGCCCTCGTGGCCGCCAGGCGATTGCAGTACGGGGCCGGATCGAGGGCGAGTTCGTCGGCCGGCGGCGTTGCCTCCCCGGCGAGAAACGCCCCGTACCGCCGGCTGAGCGCGAGTGCGGTCTCGTACTCCTCGGGCGGCGAGCGCTCGGTCCGGCGGGCGTAGTAGAGCTTCCGGGGACAGTACGCCCCCAGGGCGAGGTCAGAGAGCGGGATGGTCGCTGGCACGCGACTGGATGGACCGGTCCTGCCCCTTGAACTCCCCGGCTCACATGTCCACGTCGACCTCCTGGTCCGCGAGGACCTCCCCCATTCCCGTCTCCTCCAGGCTGGCGGTCAACCGCTCGGCTATCTCGCCCTGATCGGCGAGAAGCGACTCGAACGACTGGCGATACCGGTCGGCGACCCGCCGGCGTTCGGTCTGCGTGGCCCGGACCGCGAGCCAGCGTCGGACCGTCTCCGCCGAGCGATCCAGTTGTTCGGCCACCGCGGCGACCGTCTTTGCCCCCGCCTCCACGGCCCGCAACTGATCGGTGGCTGAATCCGGCGGCCGCTCGCCGTCCCGGACGAGGTGCAGGTCGAGTCGGGCCCGCCGGACGGCCTCGGGAGCGGTCTCCAGGTCGGCGGCGATCTCGGCGTCGCCCGCCCCCGCGTAGAAGCGCTGGACGACCCTGGCGAGCTGGGACGTCGAGAGGGGGGTCTCGAAATCGAGGCGCTCGCGCATGCGGTCGATCTCGGCCTCGAGAGCCGCCAGGCCGTCCCGGTCGGTGGCCAGCGTGCCGTGGGTGTCGGCCTGGGGCTCGGTGACCGTCTCGGTCCCCGTGACCGATTCGAACAGCTCGCGGAGTTCGTCGGTCCGGTCGGCCATACGGGCAACGTGAGCGGGCCGAGCCGAATAGGTCTGTCGTCGGGAAGGCAGTGCCGACTGGGCGGAGACGGGAACGGACCCGAATCGGGGACACCCGTGTGACCGCGACGCAGATCCCGCAAAATTTTCGATCGAGAGGGGGATATGCGCTGGTTTCACCGATCTTGGAAAGTTTTAAGCGCCGCGTCGGGCGAGACTCCCGTATGGTACTACCGGCACAGGCAAGTGAGATCACACGGGAGACGTTCTGGCAGATCAGCCACCCGGGGGAGCTGGTCTTCTATTACCTCGCGATCGTGGCAGTGCTCCTGTTCGCCTACGGCTTCTACCGCCGCGTCGAGCGGTACCGGCAGGGGAGCGAGGACCCCTTCGAGCGACTCGATGACCTCGCGGGCCGCGTCGTGGACGGCACGAAGATCGTCGGCAGTAACAGAAAGCAGTTCGACAGGGACGTCTTCGCCGGTGTGATGCACTCCTTTCTCTTCTGGGGCTTTCTGACGCTCTTCGTCGGGACGTCCATCCTCGCCTTCGAGATGGACATCTGGGTGAAGCTCCTCGGTCGCAAGCACTTCTTCGTCGGCGACTTCTACCTCTCTTACTCGCTGGTCATGGACGTGATGGGGCTGGTCTTCCTGCTCGGCGTGGCCATGGCCCTCTTCCAGCGCTACGTGACCCGGAAAGACCGGCTCTGGGGAGAACACACCCGCCTGGAGGACGACCTCTTCGTCTGGGCGCTGTTCCTGCTCGGCGTCGGGGGCTTCCTCCAGGAGGGAATCCGCATCCTCGGCGCGGGCATCCCCGCCTTCGAGACCGTGAGCGTCGTCGGCTATTCGATCGCCTCGATCCTCGCCGGGCTGGGCGTCACCCCGGAGATGGCCGCGACCATCTACCGCCCGCTCTGGTGGTCACACGCGCTGCTCGCGCTCGGGTTCGTCGCGACGGTGCCCTACGCGAAACCGGTTCACATGCTGATGAGTTTCGCCAACGTCATCACCCGCGACGAGAAGGCCGGAGTGCGCCTGCCCGGGGTTCCCGAGGACGCCAGCCCCGAGGAGATCGGCACCACGGACATCGAGGATTTCAGCTGGAAGCAGCTGCTGGATCACGACGCCTGTACCAAGTGTGGCCGGTGTACCTCGGTCTGTCCGGCCAACCAGTCCGGTCGGCCCCTGGATCCGCGGAACGTCATCCTCGATCTGCGGACGTACGGACGGGAACTCGAGGTCGGCGAGACCGAGGAGATACCGATCATCTCCGGGGACGAGGAATCGGTCATCGACCCGGAGACCATGGAGTCCTGCATGACCTGCATGGCCTGCGTGGACGCCTGTCCCGTCGAGATCGAGCACGTCACGCAGTTCACGGAGATGAACCGCCGGCTCACGGAGTCCGGCGCGATAGACGAGAACGTCCAGGAGGCCATGATGGCCCTCTTCCAGCAGGGCAACTCCTTCGGCGAGCCCGAGACCCAGCGCGGGGAGTGGACCGAAGAGCTGGACTTCGAGGTCCCGGACGCCCGCGAGCAGGCAGTCGAGTACCTCTGGTACGTGGGCGACTACCCGAGCTTCGACGACCGCAACCAGAAGGTCGCCCGCTCGCTTGCTCGCATCTTCGAGGCCGCGGACGTCTCCTATGGCATCCTCTACGAGGACGAGAAAAACGCCGGGAACGACATCCGTCGCGTGGGCGAGGAGGGCCTCTTCGAGATGCTCGCGATGGAGAACATCGAGACCTTCGAGTCGGTGGACTTCGAGACGCTGGTCACCACCGATCCCCACGCCTACAACACCTTCACGAACGAGTACGAGCAGTTCGGCTGGGAGCGAGGCGAGGACGTCAAACACTACACGCAGGTCGTCGAGGACCTGCTCGAATCGGGCGCGCTCTCCCTCGATGGCGCCGAACTGGACACCCGGGCGACCTTCCATGACCCCTGTCACCTGGGGCGGTACAACGACGAGTTCGAGGCCCCGCGTGCGGTGCTCGACTCCACCGGGGCCGACCTCGAGGAGATGCCCCGGAATCGGTCTGACTCCTACTGCTGTGGGGGCGGTGGGGGCGGTCTCTGGCTCGATCCCGACGAGGAGGAGAAGCCCGCCGAGGAGCGCATCCGGGAGGCCCTCGCGGACACCGACGGCGGGGACGTCGACCAGTTCGTCGTCTCCTGTCCGATGTGCATGACGATGTACGAGGACGGCGCCAAGTCCGGCGGCTACCAGGACGACATCGAGGTCGTCGACCTCGCGGAGATGGTCTGGAACACGATCGAAGAGACCGGCGCCGGCGAATCGGTCGCCGCGGACTAGTCGGAGTTCCTTTTTGGGTGGGGCGACCAGTGGCAGTATGGATCTGACACGTCGCCCCCGACGCCTGCGCCAGGACGGGATCCGCTCGAAGGTCCGAGAGACCGATTTGGCTCCCGCGGATCTCATCGCCCCGGTCTTCGTGGACGCGACGGCCGAGGAACGGGTCGAGATCCCCTCGATGCCCGGCCACGAGCGGGTCCCGCTCGACCAGATCACAGCGCGGGTCGAGGAGGTGTTGGCGACGGGGGTCGAGTCGGTGATCCTCTTCGGGGTGCCCGAGTCGAAAGACCCCGAGGGCTCGCGGGCATGGGCCGAGGACGGCGTCATCCAGAGGGCCGCCCGGCGCATCAGCAATGGGACTGATGCCTACCTCATCACGGACGTGTGTCTCTGTGAGTACACCGACCACGGCCACTGCGGGGTCCTCGAACCGGGCGCGCCCGAGGAGGTGTCCCTCACCGTCGAGAACGACGCGACCCTCGATCACATCGCCCGGACCGCGGTCTCCCACGCCGAGGCGGGGGCCGACATGGTCGCCCCGAGTGGCATGATGGACGGGATGGTCGGGGCACTCCGCGGGGCCCTCGACGACGCCGGCTTCGAACACACGCCGATCATGAGCTACGCGGCGAAGTACGAGTCGGCCTTCTACGGGCCGTTCCGCGAGGCCGCCGAGGGCGCGCCGAGTTTCGGCGATCGACGCCACTACCAGATGGACCCCGGAAACGCCGAGGAGGCCCTGCGCGAGGTGGCCCTCGACGTCGAGCAGGGCGCGGACGTGCTGATGGTCAAGCCCGCCCTCCCCTACCTCGACGTCGTCCGGGCGATCGACCGGCGCTTCGAGTACCCGATCGCGGCCTACAACGTCAGCGGCGAGTACGCCATGCTTCACGCGGCGGCCGAGAAGGGGTGGCTCGACCTGACGGAGACGGCCGTGGAGTCGCTGCTGTCGATCAAGCGGGCGGGAGCCGACCTGATCCTCACCTACTTCGCCGAGGACGTCGCCGACCGGCTATAGCCGCAAGCGGAAACCCATTCGTCGCCGGCGGCCTGCTGGTGCTGCCGATCGTCCTCCTGCTCCACCGGACGATCGCGAGCCCCGAGCGGGGCCAACAGCCAGTTTCATAGCCGTCGGTGGCAAACGGCCACCCATGAACCTGGAGGCCTCACGCGAGCTGTACGACCGGGCGCTCTCGGTACTGCCCGGCGGGGTCAACTCACCGGTGCGGGCGACCCAGCCCTATCCCGCGTTCGTCGAGCGTGGGGACGGCGCTCACGTCATCGACGCCGACGGGAATCGCTACATCGACTACGTGGCCGGGTACGGGCCGGTCCTCCTGGGCCACTCCCTCCCGGAACGGGTAATCGCGGCGATCCAGTCCCAGGTCGGCGACGGCCCGCTGTTCGGCGCGCCCACCGAGGTCGAAGTCGAACTCGCCGAGTTCATCGCCAGACACGTACCGAGCATCGACATGGTGCGGTTCGTGAACTCCGGGACCGAGGCCACGACCGCGGCCGTGCGACTCGCCCGGGGCTACACCGGCCGGGACAAGATCGTCGTCATGCAGGGCGGCTACCACGGGGCCCAGGAGAGCACCCTGGTCGAGGGCGACGACCGGGAGGCGGCGCCCAGCAGCCCCGGGGTCCCCGCCGAGTTCGCGAGTCACACGATCCCCGTTCCGTTCAACGACGAAGCGGCCATCGAGCGGGTGTTCGAGGAGCGGGGCGAGGAGATCGCGGCGGTGCTCACCGAACCGATCCTGGGGAATCGGGGGATCGTTCTGCCCCGGGAGGGGTACCACGAGACCCTGCGGGAGCTCACCGAGACCCACGGCGCGCTCCTGATCTTCGATGAGGTCATGACCGGCTTCCGGGTCGGGGGCCTGGGGTGTGCCCAGAGCCACTACGGGATCGATCCCGACCTGACGACCCTCGCGAAGGTCATCGGCGGGGGCTTCCCGGTGGGGGCCGTGGGCGGCCGCACCGAGATCATGGAGTCCCTGACCCCGGCCGGAGACGTCTTCGAGGCGGGTACCTTCTCGGGCCATCCGGTAGCCATGCGGGCCGGACTGGAGACGCTGCGCTACGCGGCCGAGGAGAACGTGTACGAGCACCTGGCCGACCTGGGGGAGAAACTCCGGTCGGGGCTGGTCGACATCGTCGCGGATCAGGCACCCGGCTACACGGTGACCGGCATCGACAGCATGTTCAAGGTGATCTTCACCCGCGACGGCCCGGCACAGTCGGGGACCTGTGGGGCCGGCTGCCGGCAGGATCCGAACTGCGCCCACGGCTGTCCCCGGAACGCGGGCGACGTCGAGGCCGCCGCGACCGACCGCTGGGAGCGGGTCTTCTACCACCGGATGCGCGAAGAGGGAATCCTCCTCACCCCGAACCAGTTCGAGTCCCAGTTCCTCACTGCCGCGCATACGGAGGAGGACATCGAGGAGACGCTCGAAGCCTACAAGGCCGTCCTCTAGGTCCGGGTGGACCCAACTGGCCGCCCGAGGATCCAGCTGGCGAGCCGGGACGAATCCACGTGGCGAGTCGAGACGAATGGTTTTCACGCGCCGGGCACCGATCCCTCGCCATGAGCGTACAGGGGACTCTCGAGCTCGCGACCCGGGGCTCGGACCTGGCGAGGAGACAGGCCAGCACGGTCCAGTCCTGGCTCGCGGAGCACCGGATCGAGACGGAGTTGCGGGCGGTCGAGACGCGTGGCGACCGCATCGAGGACGCTCTCATCCAGGACCTGGGGAAGACCGGGGCCTTCGTCCGCGAACTCGATCGGCTCGTGATCGACGGGGAGGTCGACGGCGCGGTCCACTCCATGAAGGACGTGCCGACCGATGAGCCCGACCCGATCACCATCGCCGCCGTTCCGGGTCGCGGTCCGGTCGGCGACGTGTTGGTCACCCCGGACGGGGACACCCTCCGGGAGTTGCCCGACGGCGCGACGGTGGGCACGTCGAGCCTGCGACGTGGCGCGCAGCTCCGGGCCCGGCGCCCCGACCTGGAGATCGAACCGCTCCGGGGCAACGTCGACACCCGGATCGAGAAGGTACTCGCACCGTCGCTGCAGGCCGAGCACGAAACTCGACTGGCCGCCGAGGACGAGGCGGACGTCTCCGCGCCCGACGAGCTGAGCGTCGATGAGTGGTTCGACTCGCTCGCCGAGATCGAACGGGCGGCCCTGGGACGGGAGGTCGACCTCGAGTACGACGGGATCGTCCTCGCGAAGGCGGGGCTCTCCCGGAGCGGCCTGCTCGAGGCCGTCCCGACCCGGGACCTCTCGGCCGACTCCCACGTGCCGGCGGCCGGCCAGGGCGCCCTCGCCATCGCCGCCAGGCGGGGATCCACGGCCGCCGACGCCATCCGCGAGGCCCTCGATCATCCCCCGGCCCGAATCGCCACGACCGCCGAACGCGTGATCATGGCGGAACTCGGCGCCGGGTGTGTCGCCCCGCTCGGCGTCCACGCGACCCTCCAGGGGGACGTGGTTCGAGCGACGGTCCAGGTCCTCAGCCGCGACGGGGAGACGGAACTGCACGAGACCCGCGCCCTGGACGTCGAGCGCTACGCCCGGGCGGCCCGCGAGTTCGCCGCCGACCTGGCTGATCGCGGGGCCGAGGAGCTGATCCGGGAGGCGAGGCGGGAATGACCGCCCGCGTCGCGGTCTTCCGACCCACCGACGGGCGGCTCGAGGCCGCCGTCGATCTGCTCGCCGAGCACGGCGTCGAGCCGGTGGGGGATCCCCTGCTGGAGATCAGGACCACGGACAGGGTGCCACGAACCGACGCCGCAGTCACCGTCTTCACGAGCAAGACCGGGGTCGAGCAGGCCGTCCAGGGCGGATGGACTCCGGGCGACACGCGACTGGCCACGATCGGTCCCACGACCGCCGACGCCGCCGAAGACGCCGGTTTCGAGGTCGACGTGATCCCGGCGGAATACACCTCTGCCGGGCTGGTCGAGGCCCTGGCCGACTCCGTCGGCGGCGATCGCGTGGAGGTCGCCCGGAGCGACCACGGGAGCCAGGTGCTGATCGAGGGGCTCCTCGATGCCGGTGCGTACGTCCACGAGACGGTTCTCTACGAGCTCGCCATCCCCGACGGCGCCGGCGAATCGGTCGAACTGGCCGCCGAGGGCGAACTCGACGCGGCCCTGTTCACCTCATCGCTGACCGTCGAGCACTTCCTCGGCATTGCCGCCGATCGCGGCATCGAGACGGCGGTCCGGGAGGGGCTCGCCGAGGCCGTCCTCGGAGCCATCGGCTCGCCGACCGCCGAGACCGCCGCCGCGGCCGGGCTGTCGGTGGACGTGGTGCCGGCAAACGCCGAGTTCGAGGCCCTCCTGCGAGCCGTGCTCGCCGAACTCGACTGACCCGACCGTTTTTCCCCGATGGTGCCCGAACTGTCGGCCATGGATCACCCGGTCCCCGCGCTCCAGGACCGCGCCGCGGCCGCGGCCGAGACGATCCTGGCGGCCGACTCGGTGCGTGTAGTCTCACACGACGACGCCGACGGGTTGACCAGCGCGGCCATCGCCGGTACGGCCCTCGACTGGGCCGGCCTGCCCACGGAGACCGAGATCCGCCACGGGCTCGACGCGGCCGACATCGACGAGTTGGCGGGAGAGGCAGAGACGGTCCTGTTCACCGACCTGGGGAGTGGCGGCCTCGATCAGTTGGCCGCCCGAACCGACCAGTTCACCCCGATCGTGGTCGACCACCACCAGCCGGTCGAGGGGGCGATCGAGCACCACCTCAACCCCCGGTGTGTGGGGCTTGACGGCGGGCGTGACCTCTCCGGGGCCGGAACGGCCTACGTCCTGGCGCGAGCGATCGCGGCGGCGGCCGGTCCCGACGGCGTGGATCCCCGGGAACTCGCGGCACTCGCGGTCGTGGGGGCGGTCGGCGACCGGCAGACCGTCGAGGGCGAACTGGTTGGTGCCAACGCGGCCATCGCCGCGGAGGGGGAGGCCGCCGGGGTGATCGAGAGCGACACCGACCTGGCGGTCTATGGAACCCAGACCCGACCGCTACCGAAACTCCTCGAGTACACCTCCGAGGTCCGGATCCCGGGGATCACGGGGAGTCGCCGGGGCGCGATCGACTTCCTCGACGGTCTGTCAGTCGAGATCCGGACCGGGGACGGCTGGCCCACCTGGGCGGACCTCGACGGGGACCAGCGCCAGGCGGTCGTGAGCGGGCTGATCACGAGAGCCATCGATCGCGGGGTTCCGGCCGATCGCGTGGAGAAACTGGTCGGCACCCGGTATGTCCTCGCCCGCGAGGAACCGGGCACACAGCTCCGGGACGCCAGCGAGTTCGCCACGCTGTTGAACGCGACGGCCCGCTACGAGCGAAGCGAGGTCGGCCTGGCGGTCTGTCGGGGGGACCGGGGGGAGGCCTTCGAGACGGCGAGGGAACTTCTCAGCGAACACCGACGGAACATCGCGGCCGGCATCGAGTGGCTGACCGAAACCGGCGTCACCGAGGCCGAACACGTCCAGTGGGTCCACGCGGGTCGGGAAATTCGAGCCACCATCGTGGGCATCGTCGCGGGCATGGCCCTGGGGTCGGGCGACATCGACCGGCACACCCCGATCGTCGCCTTCGCGGAGAAACCGGACGGGGACGGCATCAAGGTGTCGGCCCGGGCGAGCGGTCGGCACGCGAACGGCGATCTGAACCTGGCGGCCGTCCTCCGCGAGGCCGCCGCGGAGGTGGGGGGCGAGGGGGGCGGCCACGCCATGGCCGCAGGCGCCACCATTCCGGCGGGCACTGTGGAGAGGTTCGTCGATCGCGTCGATCGGCTGATCGGGGAGTACCGCGACTGATCAGGCCAGAATCGAGTTGAGGAGCTTGGACTGGGCGGCGGCGAGGTGTTCGGTGAAGGTGGAGGTGGTGATGCCGAGTTCCGCGGCGACCTCGCCGGCGTTTGCGCCCTTCGGATGGTCGAAGTATCCCATCTCGTGGGCGGTCTCCAGGACTTCGCGCTGTCTCTCGGTGAGTTCGCCCCGATCCACCATGACCAGGTCGTCCTCTTCGGCCTCGGCCGCCCTGACGATCCGGACGATGTGCATCTCCGGAAACGAGGATCGCACGTCGATCACGACGTCCCGGAGCTCGGACATGTCTTCGACGTAGACCGAGAGGTGGAGCACGCCGTCGACGGTGTGGACGTCCCTGACCGGCACGTCGAGATCCTGGATGATCTCGCACGGGCAACACCCCTCGTGATCCCGCTGGAACCGGTGGATGGACTGATCGCCGTATGAGAACACCTCGGTGGTCTCCTCGATATCAGGGTCGCCCTCGACGGCGAACTCCTCGGTGATCTGGCCGGTCTCGGGCGCGACCGACCAGGAGATCGATTTCGCGTCCACGTCCGTGCCGTCCAGGTATCCGCTGATGCGACAGGCATCGGAGTTCTCAAAGGACAGTTCTGCCCGGATGCCAGTCGGCATGGATCAAGCGGAGAGGATCGGTCCGGTAAACCATTCCGGCCCCAGCAAGCCTGGCCCCGTTCGATCAGGCACGCATCCATCATATGTGGGGCGCGAACAGATCGATGCGATGTCGATCAACTGCCGAAATGGGGACACTGACGGTCGCATATCCCACAATCGTCGTTTTCAAAGAATGAGAAGCAGAACGTGATTTAGGGGGACAGGGATGCAAGTACCCAAACATGTACGTAACTCGGTTCCGTGGAAACTCAGGCAGTCCGCGGCGGGAAACCAGGGGTGCCCGGGTCCCCCGGATCGGTGATCGGCGACCATGAGCGCGCTCGCGGACGAGTCAACCGCGACAGACGGGATCCGGGCAACGATTCGTCTCAAGGAACTCCCCAGTTGCCCGATCGCACAGGTATCCCGACAGGGCGTCGAGTGCTTCAACGTCTCGAAACGGGTCGACCCCGAAACCGGCCGGGTGACCGAGGAGTTCGCCGCCGACGCGAACCTGGGGGAACTGGACCAGGACCTCGATCAGATCTTCTCGTATGGCAACCAGTCGGACACGACTGTGCCTGCGAACTCATCGAGGAACACGACTGCCCGATCGTCGACGTCCAGGCCCAGGATGGCGACCTCACCATCGTGTTCCACGCCCCCTCGATGGCGGAACTCAGGAGTTCGGTGACGGCACTCCGGGAGTCGTTCCCGAACGTCGACGTCACGCGACTCGTGAGTTCGCGGGACGAGGCGGGGAGCGAGGACCTGGTGTTCGTCGACCGGGGGAGGCTCACCGAGAGACAGCGCGAGGTCCTGGAGACCGCCCACGAGATGGG